>DATFRR010000218.1:0-41554 GCA_035263025.1 Micromonosporaceae bacterium | reverse complement strand
CCGCCGTATGCAGGTCGGTCGTGATGATGTCGCGGCGGCGTTGCGGGACGCGCGATCGTCGGCGCGGGCATCCGCGGCCGGTTCGCCGTCCGCGCCACGCGAGGGCGCGGTAGGCGCGGGTACCGGCATGAGCTGCCTCGGATTCAAGGGCGGCATCGGCACGGCGTCCCGCATCGTCCCGCCCGACGACGGCGCGCCCGCGTACACCGTTGGCGTGCTGGCACTGACGAACTTCGGCGACCAGGATCGGCTGACCGTCGACGGCGTACCGATCGGGCGCCTGCTACCAGATCCCGAGTCGCCGGCAGCGCCGCCGGCCGGGTCGTGCATCGTCCTCGTACTCACCGACGCACCTGTTCTCGCGTACGACTGCCAGCGGCTCGCCCGCCGCGCCGGCCTTGGTCTCGCACGCACCGGCTCGTACGCGAGCCACGGCAGCGGAGAGATCTTCCTCGCCGCCGCCACCGGACTTCGCGGGCCACGCGGCACCGCCGCGACCACCGCACCGGTGGTGTCGGCCGCGTTGAATCCGTATTTCGAGGCGGTCGTAGACGCGACCGAGGATGCCGTGCTGAACAGCCTGCTGCAGGCGCCGACGGTCACTGGCCGCGGCGGGAACACGTCACACGGACTGCCCGCCGATGCCGTGTCGGAGCTGCTCCGCTCGTACCGTCGGGACGTTTGAGCGGCGCGACACGCGCGCGCCGCGTACGGCGTCACTCCGCGGCCAGCGCGGCCCGACGAACCTCGGGATGCAACAGGCACGCCGCGAGGTGCGCGTCGGTCGTTGCCGGCAACATCGGCAGTGGCGCGGTGGTGCACGCGGACGCGACGCCAGCCGCGGCGGCCCGGCCGTCCGCGAGTGCCGGGCACCGCGGATGGAAGCGGCAGCCGTTCGGGATCCGTGTCGGGTCCGGTGGTTCACCCTTGAGCAACTCCGGTCGACTGCCGGCCGCGTCGTGGGATCCCGCCACCGAAATGAGCGCCTGCGTGTACGGGTGCTGCGGGTTGGCAAGCACCTCCTCGGTGGGACCGACCTCGACAATCCGGCCGAGATACATCACCGCGATGCGGTCCGCGATGTTCCACGCGAGCCCGAGATCGTGCGTGACGACGAGCACCGACAGGCCCATCTCGTCGCGCAGTCGGAGCAACAGCGCGAGGATCTCGCCGCGGACCGATGCGTCGAGCGCCGAAACCGGCTCGTCGGCGACGATGACCGATGGATTCAACGCGAGCGCGCCGGCGATGACCACGCGCTGGCGCTGCCCACCGGACAACTCGTGCGGGTACGACAGGAAGAACCGCTCCGGCGGTCGCAGTCCGGCGCGCGCGAGCGCGTCCGCGACGAGCCGTTCCTCGTCGCCGGCGATCTTGTGGATACGCAGACCTTCGGCGACCGCCTCGTAGACCGACTGCCGCGGGTTCAGCGCACCGGTCGGGTCCTGCAGCACCAGTTGCACGTCACGGCGGTAGGCCCGGAGCGCGCGCGACGAGTAGCGCAGCGGGTTGCCGCGATAGCCGACGCTGCCGCTGGTCGGTGTCTCGAGACCGAGGATCGTACGGGCAAGCGTCGTCTTACCGCAGCCCGACTCACCCGCGAGCGCAATGATCTCGCCGGGCTTGATCTGCAGGTTCACACCGTCGACTGCGCGCGCGTCGAAGCCCTTGCGAAGGCCCCGGCCGGTGAACGTCAGGTGGAGGTCGGCGGTTTCCAGCACCGGCGATCCGTCCGAAGGCTGCCGTGGCGTCGGCGCCGCTGCGGCATTCGGTGACGGTGCCGCATTCGGTATCGGTGCCGGTGCCGCGGCTGCCGGTGCGGTCAGCGGTCGAGGTTCCGTCATGCCGGCACTCCTTCTCCGCTGCGTGACGCGTCCCTCGTGTAGACACACGCCGCGCTGTGGTCCACGCCAGCCGGCCACAGCCGTACGTCGACCGTCGCGCACTCGTCGCGCGCGACCGGACACCGTGGATGGAATGTGCATCCCGACGGCAGGTCGGCCGGGTGTGGCGGATCGCCGCCCAAGCCTCGTGGCGCATATCGCGACGCGTGGTCGCCGATGGTGGGAAACGCACCGGCGAGCGCCTTCGCGTAGGGGTGCGACGGCGCGCCGAACACCTGCGCCGTCGGGCCGTATTCGACGACCTTTCCGGCGTACATGATCGCGGCGTGATCGCAGGTCTGCGCGATGACCGATAAATCGTGCGTGATAAGGATCATGCCGAGGTTCATGTCGCGTACGAGATCCGACAGCAACGTCAGCACCTGCGCCTGCACCATCACGTCGAGTGCGGTGGTCGGCTCGTCGGCGAGGATGAGCTGCGGCCGGCACGCGAGCGCCATCGCGATCATGATGCGCTGCTTCTGCCCACCCGAGAACTGGTGCGGGAACTGGTCCATCCGGGACGGCGCGATGCCCACCTGCTCGAGCAACTCGCCGACTCTCGCCCGTGCTTGCCGCTCGGACGCCTTCTCGTGCAACAGGATCGCCTCGGCGATCTGCCGGCTCACCTTCTGCACCGGGTTCAGCGAACTCATCGCGCCCTGGAACACGATGGACGCCTTGGCCCACCGTACGGCTCGCAACTCACCCCAGTTCATGGTGAGCACGTCGCGATCATCGAGCAGGACCTGGCCGGTCACCTTTGCCGAGCGCGGCAACAGGCGAAGAGCCGCCGAAACCAGAGTTGACTTGCCACAGCCGGATTCGCCGGCCACGCCGAGCGTCTTGCCGGCATCGACGGAGAGATCGACACCACGCACCGCCGGCACCGGACCCTGCTCGGTGCGGTACGTGACGCTCAGGTCCTTGATGTCTAACAGCGTCATGGCTTCACCGGCTCTGCAACCGTGGCGTGAGAACCTTTTCCAGCGCGTTGCCGCACCACGTGAACGCGAGCACCACGATCGCAATCGCGAGACCAGGCGCCAGTAGATATGCCCACGCGCCGCGCGACACCGCACCCGCGGTGAACGCGCCGTCCAACATCGATCCCCACGACGTGGCGTTAAGGCTCGGGCTGCCGAGGCCGAGGAACGCCAACGTCGACTCCGCGAGGATCGCGCCCGCGATCGTGATCGTCGTGTTCGCGAGCACGAGCGGCATGATGTTCGGCAGCGTGTGTTTGACCATCTGGTGCATGTTGCTCGCGCCGAGCGCGCGCGCCCGGTCCATGAACGGTCGCGCCTTTACCGAGAGAACTTGGGCGCGCAGGATTCGTGCCGTGCCCGGCCACGACGTGATGCCAAGCACCAGGATCGTCTTGTCGGTGCCGCGGCCGAGCAGGGCCTGCAGCACGATGACCAGCGGCAGAAACGGGATGTTCAGCGCCCAGTCGTCAAAGCGCATGAGCACTGTGTCGACCCAACCGCCGTAGTGGCCGGAGGACACGCCAATCGCCGTACCGATCACCATCGCGATGATTGCCGCGGAAAAACCGATGATCAGCGACGGACGTGCGCCCCAGGCCAGCAACGACAAGACGGATCGTCCGTATTCGTCGGTACCGAGCGGGTAGTGCAGCGACGGCGACTGAAACGGCCGGCCGGTCGCCGCGATGATCGACAGCACGTTCTGACCGAGCAGCGGCGGTGCGAGGACAGCGACGAGAATCGCGATGCCAAGCACAATGACGCCGGCCTTGCCTTGCGGCTCCGCCCAGAGTTCGAACCACGTACGCGCCGCGGCGGCGCGCCGACGGCGCCACACCACGGATCCGCGAGCGTGCGGTGCGATGGTCGGCTGATCGGTGGCGGTCATAGCTCTCTCACCCGTGGGTCGAGGATGCCGAGCATCACGTCGGCTACCAGGTTGAACACGATGACGCTCGCGGTGAACAGCAGGAACAGCCCGCGCAGCAGCGGGAAGTCGGCGCCGGACACCGCGGTCTCGGTGAGTAGCCCAAGGCCGGGCCAGGAATACACCGTCTCGACAACGAGCGCGCCGGAGATGACGAACCCGAAGTAAAGGAAGATCTGGGTCATCGCCGGCAGCAACGCGTTCGGCACCACGTGATGGCGTCGCACTGCCAGATCGCGCAGTCCCTTCGCACGCGCGGTCTGTACGTAGTCCTGCGCCATCTCGTCGAGCATCGACGAGCGCATGACGAGCTGATATTGCGCGAGGTACCCAAGAGTCAGCGTCAGACCGGGCAGCACGAGATGCCAGCCGATGTTGATCCAGCCCGCGACCGACGCCGGGTTGACGTCGTCGTCGTAGATGCCGCCGAGCGGGAACCAACCGAGACCGACCTGGTCACCGGCCAGGAACATCAGGATCACGAGGCCGAGCCAGAACTCCGGCACCGAGTAGAGCGTGACCGAGATGCCGTTGGAGATCTTGTCGAACGCGCTACCCCGCTCCCACGCGCCCTTGATCCCGATCCACGTGCCGATGAGCGACGACAGAATCGTCGACACGCCGACGAGCAGAACCGTCGGCCATATCCGGTCCGCGATGACGTTCCAGACGGGCCGCGTGAAGTACGTCGAAATGCCGAGATTGTGGTGCAGGAACAGCTGGTTGCAATAGTCGAGGAACTGATTCCACTTCGACTTGTCGTAGCCGAACTCGTGCCGGAGCTGCGCCTGGGCGGCCGCGTCGAGGTGACGGTTGCGGACGAGCGCCCGGATCGGGTTCGAGGAGATCACGTTGAAGAGGAAGAAGTTGAACAGCACGATCGCGAGGAGGCTGAGGATCGCGCCGACGAGCCGCCGTGCGATCAGGATCGGGATCCGCCAGCGACCGGACCTGGGGCTGGGCGAACGGCCGCCGGAGGCCCGTGACAGGGCCTCCGGCGGTGCACTCTCGATCGGTAGCGTCGTCACCGACCGCTACTCCCGTTCGTCGGCGGTGGACCGTCGACGCAGGAATCCGAACGCTAGACCAGCAATGATCACCACGCCCGCGATCGCGACGATCACCCAGACCAGCGGGTTCGTACCCGTCTTCGTGGTGTTAGCCGTGAGGTCCGCGCGGAGGTCGACCTGCCGGGTCGTGTACGTGCCGAACTGGAAGAACGCCGCGCCCTTGCCGGTCGGCTGTTGGACGATGCCGCCCCACTTCGCCGAGTTGTACGCCTCCAGGTCATCCGGGTAGAAGAGCACGATGTATGGCGCATCCTGGTAGAGGATCTGCTGCATCTGCTCGACGATCGGCTTGCGCGTCTTCGGGTCGATCGTGGTGCTCTGCTGCTTGTATAGAGCGTCGTATGTGGGGTTGCAGTAGTAGGAGTCGGACCAACCGGCGACCGGAGCCTTCGCGGTGCCCGTGTCGCGTTGATCGCACGTCATGGTTGACAGCTGGAAGGTCGGGTCGGGTGAGACCGACCAACCCCAGATGTAGATGTCGTCATCGCCGTTTGCGATCAGATCGGTCAGCTTGTCCTCGTCGACGAGCTGCGTGGTCGTCTTGATGCCAACCGCCTGCAGGTAACCCTGGACGAAGGCGACGGCCTGTTTGACGACCGGATCGTCATTCGGTGCGTCGAACCGGAGGTTCATTTCCTTCTTGGTGACCGGATCGATGCGGTTGCCGTCGGCCGCTTTCGTGTAGCCGGCCGCGTCGAGCAACTGGCCGGCCTTCACTGGGTCGTACTTGTATACGCCATCACCTGGCGCGTACGCCCACTCGCCGAAGACCGGCGGCATGATCGACGCACCGACCAGGCCGTGGCCCTGGAGAACCCGATCGGTCAGGGACTTGAGGTCGATCGCGTACGTGACAGCCTGACGGAACTTCGGGTCGCGCCCGGCCGGGTTTCCATTGCCGACCGCGGCGCCGTCCACCGTCGCCGTACCCGTGTTGAAGCCCAGCTCGTCGAAGCCGACACCCTGCGCGCTGATGCGCGTGAGTCCCTTGACGCCCTTGAGCGAGTCGTAGTTGTTCGGTGAGAGCGCGTCGACCGCGTCGATCTCACCCTTTCGCAGGGCCTGGACTTCGGCGTCCTCGTCGTCGAAGACTCGGTAGACGAGATAGTCGATCTTCGGCGCGCCATCCCAGTACGTCTTGTTCGCCTTGAGCTTGATGAATTGGCCCTTGGCCCACTGGATCATCTGGAATGGTCCAGTGCCGATCATCGCGGTGTTCTCGAACGTACCCGTGTCCTTGGTGGAGACGTTTGTCCAGATGTGCTTCGGCAGGATCGGTACGCCGCTGTAGTTCATCACCGGGTCCGGCGCTTTCATATGGAAGACGACGGTGTCCGGGCCGGACTGCTCGACGCTGTCGATGTTCTGCACCGAGCTCAGATACTGCGCATTGGCAGTGTCGTCAGTAAGCGTGCGGTTGTACGTGTAGACGACGTCATCGGCGGTCATCGGCTGACCGTCCGACCACTTGACGCCCTGCCGGATCGTGAACGTCCAGGTCAGGCCATCCGGCGTGTGGGTCCACTTCGTCGCGAGCCCGGGTGTCGGCGAAAGGTCCTTCGCCGAGAGGTTCTGCAGCGTGTCGTAGGTGTCCGCATAGATCTCGAAGGACGTGACGAGGAAGCCCGAGAACGGGTTCAACGAGTCGTCGTCCTGCAAGATGCCGATGGTGAACGTCTTGCTCCCCGGCGGCACCGACACGCTTGCACTCGGCGACCCGGAGCTCGACGGCGACGCGGACGGATCCGCCAGGGCCGGCGTGGCTAACGCGACGACGGCGAGCGCCGCAGCGCCAGCGAACACGGCACGGCGCGCGTTGCGCCGCCCGCGTGGAGTTGTGTTCATCGGATCCTCCGTTGGATGGCAACGCACGGACGGCTACCGTGCCTCACATGCCGAACAGCGCCGAACCGCCGATCGCGCCGACCGAGCCCGTGGTGCGCCAGATGCACGGTCTTGAGATCACTGACGATTACGCGTGGATGCGGGATGCGACCGACCCTCGTTTCCTGTCGTACGTTCGCGCGGAACGCGCGCACTACGACCGGGCGACGGAGCACCTCAACGACCTCCGCGATGCGTTGTTTGCCGAGACAGCCGGCCGCCTGTTACCGACTGATGAGTCAGTCAGTTGGCGACGTGGTGACCTTTTCTACTACATGAAGTCGGTCACCGGAAGTGAGTACGAGCAGTTCATGTCAACCCGTGACCCAGCCGAGCCCGGACGGGTGGTGCTCGACGACGCGAGCCTCGCGACCGAGCCCGGTGGGTACGTCGCCGTCGAGGTACGCGAAGTGAGTCCGGACAACCGGGTGCTGGCGTACTCGTACGACACCGACGGCGACGAGGTCTACACGTTGCGCTTCCGGGACATCGGCACGGGCGCGGATCTGCCCGACGTGGTGAGCCGTTCGTCGGAGGGCGGCGCGTGGAGCAGCGACTCCACGTCGTTCTTCTACACAGTGCACGACGAGCTCTACCGGCCCTACCAGGTTTGGCGCCACCGCATGGGTACCGACAGCGGCGACGACACGCTGGTCTACGTCGAGGACGATGCCCGATTCAGCCTGTTTGTCCGCGCGAGCACGTCCGGCGACTACGTCTTCATCGACATGGAGAGCCGGGACACGACCGAGACGCTGTTCGTGCGCGCGGACCGTCCAGAGGATCCGGCGCGCCCGGTGCGTCCGCGCGCGAAGGGCGTCGAATACCAGGTCGACCATCTGCGTTCCTCCGTGCCGGGCGCCGGCTCGGACGCCGCGACGGACGGAGCGGCCGGCGGCGCCTTCGTCATCGCCACGAACCTCGGCGCGACCGAGTTCCGGCTGATGACCGCGCCGGTCGACGCGCCGAGCGAGTGGCGCGAGCTGGCCGCGTCGCGCGCCGGCGAGCGTCTCGGGCCGCCCCGCGCGTTCGCTGGCCACCTCGTGCTGCCGGTCCGACGCGACGGTTTTCCGCTATTGCGGATTGTCGACGTCTCGCTGTCCGAAGGCGACGTAGCGCTTGGCCCGGAGCGCGAGATCACCGCCGGCATCGAGGCGGGCCGGATCGCGATGACCGAGCACCACGAATACGACGCCGGCTACGTCACCGTCGAGGTCGAGTCGATCATCGAGCCACCGGCGTGGTACGACGTCGACCTCGCGACCGGCACCCGTACGCTGCGCAAACGCCTCGACGTGCCGGGGTACGACGCGACCGCGTACCGGACCGCGCGCCACGACGCACCGGCGGCCGACGGCACACTCGTCCCGGTCACGCTCGCCTGGCGCTCCGACACGCCGCTCGACGGCACTGCGCCGTGCCTGGTCTGGGGCTACGGCGCGTACGAGGCCTGCGACGATCCGTGGTTCGATCCGGCACTGGTCAGCGCGTTGGACCGTGGCGTCGTGTTCGCGCTCAGCAGCCCTCGGGGTGGCGGCGAGAACGGACGGCGTTGGTGGCTCAACGGTCACCTCGCCGCAAAGGCGAACACGTTCACCGACCACGTCGCGGTCGCGAACTGGCTGGCCGGCGCGGCGCCAAACGCGGCCGGCGGCACCGGCGACGCGGCTGACGGCCACGCTGCGCTAATCGACCCGGAGCGGATCGTCACCCGCGGCCTGTCAGCCGGTGGTCTGCTGCAGGCCGCCGCGCTCAACGCCGCGCCGCGACGATGGCGTGCGGTGGTGGCTGAGGTGCCGTTCGTTGACGTGATCGGCTCGATGTCGGACCCGTCGATCCCGCTCACCATCAACGAATGGGAGGAGTGGGGCGATCCGCGCAAGCCGGACGAGTTCGCGTGGATGTACGCCTACTCGCCGTACGACAACATGCCGCCGAGTCCACGGCCACGCATGCTCGTCACGGCCGCGATGCACGACCCTCGGGTGCTCGTACACGAACCGACGAAATGGGTCGCGAAGCTGCGCGCGACCGCGAGTCCGGGCGACGAACTGTTCTTCCGCGTTGAGCTGGGCGCCGGCGCACACACCGGGCCGGCCGGCCGGTACGCACACGTGCGGTACGAGGCCGAGGTGTACGCGTTCATTCTCGACGCGCTGGGCAGCGCCACGAGGCAGCCGGACGGAGTCGACGAGCGCGACCGGTAGGGTGCCTCATGTGCCGCAGCTGACCGATCCCGATCTCGCGCGTGCCGTCGAGACGGTGTACGAGACCGGAGTGGGACTGAGCGAGCCCGACATCGGCGCCGTCCTTCGGCTCCCCGACGACGAGATCGGCGCGGCGCTGGAGGCGGCGCACCGCGTGCGCGTGCGCTGGTGCGGCCCGGAGGTTGAGGTCGAGGGCATCGTGTCGGTGAAGACCGGCGGCTGCCCGGAGGACTGTCATTTCTGCTCGCAGTCCGGCCTGTTCGCGTCTCCGGTGCGCGGCATATGGCTGGACATTCCCGCGCTCGTCGAGGCGGCCCGACAGACCGCGGCAACCGGCGCGACCGAGTTCTGCATCGTCGCTGCGGTACGCGGACCCGACGACCGTCTCATGACCCAGATCCGCGAGGGTGTGGCGGCGATCCGCGACGCGGTCGAGATCAACATCGCGGCGTCGCTCGGCATTCTGACGCAGGACCAGGTCGACGAGCTCGTCGCCATCGGCGTACACCGCTACAACCACAATCTGGAGACCGCGCGATCGTTGTTCCCCACGGTCGTCACAACGCACACCTGGGATGAACGCTTCGACACGCTGCGCATGGTCCGCGCGTCGGGCATGGAGGTCTGCTGTGGCGGGATCCTCGGGCTCGGCGAGACGATCGACCAGCGGGCCGAGTTCGCCACCCAGCTCGCGTCGCTCGCACCGGACGAGGTGCCGCTGAACTTCCTCAACCCCCGACCGGGTACACCGCTCGCCGACGCCGAGGTTCTGGACGCCCGCGATGCGTTGCGCGCCATCGCCACGTTCCGGCTCGCACTTCCCCGGACCATTCTCCGGTACGCCGGCGGCCGCGAGATCACGCTCGGCGACCTGGGTACCCGCGACGGCCTCCTGGGCGGCGTGAACGCGGTGATCGTCGGCAACTACCTGACCACGCTCGGCCGTCCGGCGGATCGCGACCTCGCACTGCTCGACGAGTTGAAGATGCCGGTCAAGGCCCTGTCCTCAAGTTTGTAGGAGACCACCGAGTGATCGAGACAGGTACCTGGTGCGACCGGTGCGGCGGCGCGATCGGCGAGCACGGCCACGCCGCTTGCGTGTCGGCTCGCGCGCTGGAGCCGCCGCGCTACTGCGGCCACTGCCGCCGGCGCTTGAAGGTGCAGGTGCTGCCGGCCGGTTGGCGCGCCGCCTGCGTCGAGCACGGATTGATTAGCTCTTAGCTAGTCGAAGCGCTCTTAGCTAGCCAAAGCGCCTGGACCGTTGGTCGGCGCACCGTACAGCTAGCCAAAGCGCCTGGACCGTTGGTCGGCGCACCTGCCCTGAACGTGGCGGGAAAGGGGCTACATCTGGGTACACGGCGGCACCAAGACCGGTGCCAGCGGTGCGCATGGGTGTCCGGATGTAGCCCCTCAATGGGCAGGTGGTCGGCAGTGCGCGGCCACCGCCTGCGTCAAGGATGCGTCAAGATCAGCCGCCGGCGCGTCAAGGGATCATTAGCGAAAGCGGATCAAGGCTTCGCCGGCGCTGCAATGAAGACGTGTTCTACATCGTGAAGCGCTGGCTCGTCGGTCGGCCCATGGGCTCGGAACGGCTCGGCGAAACGTTGTTGCCCAAGCGCCTCGCGCTTCCGGTGTTCTGTTCCGATCCGCTGTCGTCGGTCGCGTACGCCACGCAGGAGATCGTCCTTGTCCTCGCGCTCGGCGGTGTGGCGCTGCTTCATCTCGCATGGTGGGTCGCGGCCGCGGTCGCGTTGCTGCTCGCCATCGTGGTCGCGTCCTACCGCCAGACCTGTCACGCGTACCCGGGCGGAGGCGGCGCGTACGCCGTGAGCCGCGCCAACCTCGGCCGGGACGCCTCACTCGTCGCGGCGAGCGCGCTACTGGTCGACTACGTGCTCACCGTGGCCGTCTCGGTGGCGGCCGGAGTGGACAACATCGCGTCTGCGGTTCCCCAGTTGTCGCACTACGAGGTCGGACTGAGCATCGGTCTCATCGCCGTACTCGCGGTCATGAACCTGCGCGGCGTCAAGGAATCCGGCCGGGCATTCGCCGTACCCACGTATGGGTTTGTGGTCATCGTGCTGGCCTTGCTCGGAGTCGGATTGGTGAAGATCCTGGCCGGCCACCCCGTGGCGGCGGAGAGCGCACGCTATCCGATCGCGCCGACCGCGACGAACGTCACCGGCATCGCGCTCGCGCTCTTGCTGCTGCGCGCGTTCGCGTCCGGCTGCACCGCGCTCACCGGCGTCGAGGCGGTGAGCAACGGGGTTCCGAACTTCCGCAAGCCGAAGAGCCACAACGCGGCCGGGACCCTGATGATCATGGGAGTGCTGGCGATCGTGATGTTCGTCGGCATCACCGCGCTCGCAATCGTGTCGCACGTGCACTTCACCGATACGGACAACGCGCATCTGGTCGGGTTCCCGGCGGGCGGCACGCAACAGACCGTCATCGCGCAGCTGGGTAGCGCGGTGTTCGGCGCCGGCTCGATCGGCTTCTACCTACTGCAGGGACTCACCGCCGCGATCCTGGTGCTCGCCGCGAACACCGCGTTCAACGGTTTTCCGATCCTGGCGTCGATCCTCGGCCGGGACGGCTACCTGCCGCGGCAGTTCTCCCGGCGCGGCGACCGACTGGTGTTCTCCAACGGCATCGTGCTGTTGTCGCTGCTCGCCGGCCTGCTGATCTGGGCGTTCGACGCGAGCACGACGCGGCTGATTCAGCTCTACATCATCGGCGTCTTCGTGTCGTTCACGTTGTCGCAGGCGGGCATGGTGGTGCATTGGCGACGCGCGCTGGCCACCGAGCGGGACCGCTCCGAGCGCCGCGCAATTCATCGACGCCGGGCCATCAACATGACCGGTACGGTGGCCACCTCACTGGTCCTTGTGATCGTGCTCGTCACGAAGTTCACGCACGGCGCGTGGATCGTGGTGATCGCCATGCCGCTGGTGTTCGTGATGATGCGTGGCGTGCACCGCCACTACGAGCGCGTAGCGCGCGAGCTCGAACCGGATCCGGTCGGCATGCTGTTGCCCAGCCGCATCCATGCCATCGTGCTGGTGTCCAAGCTGCACAAGCCGACGCTGCGCGCGCTGGCCTTCGCCCGCGCCACCCACCCGGACTCGCTGACTGCGCTGACCGTCTCGACCGGCGACGCGGAGGTACGCCAGCTGCAGCGGCAGTGGGCGGATCGAGGCGTACCAGTGCCGCTAACCGTGCTCGAGTCGAAGTTCCGCGACATCACCGGCCCGGTGCTCGACTACGTCGCCTCGGTGCGTCGTGCGAGCCCGCGCGACCTGGTCGTGGTCTACCTCCCCGAGTACGTCGTCGGCCGCTGGTGGGAACACCTGCTGCACAACCAGAGCGCGCTGCGGCTGAAGGCCCGCTTGCTCTTCCAGCCCGGCGTGATGGTCACCAACGTGCCGTGGCAACTCGGCTCGGCAGGCGGCGATCACACTCCGGGCAGCGACCGTGCCCCGGAGACAGCTCCCGACGATGCGCCGGTGCCGCCCAAGCGACCGGTATCCGTCGGCGTCGCCCACCGCGCAACGCCCGGTCGCCGCCGGACGGTGCCACCCGAGGCCGTATAACTGGGCAGGTGACCACGTTGCCGACGCCGACCCGGTGGGCGTTTCGCGCCTGGGTCGGCCTGGGGGTCGGTGCGGCCGGCCTCGCGGCGCTCACCGCCGCGCTCGTCCCGGCGCGCGCCGGCACGCTCACGCTCACCAGCATCGCGCTGCTCTACCTGATCCCTGTCGTGATCGCGGCCGGCATCGGCGGCACCTGGGTGGGACTCGCCGCTGCGATCGCCTCCGATCTCCTGCTCAACTGGTTCTTCGTGCCGCCGTACCACACGCTCGCCGTCGACCGACGCGACAACCTCGTAGCGCTGCTGGTCTACGTACTCGTCGCGGTCGCCGTCGCGGTCGCCGTGGATCTCGCTGCCCGGCAACGCGCGGCGGCCGCTCGCAGCGGTGTCGAGGCGCAACTGCTCGGTCGCATCTCGGCCGCCCCAGTCGAGGGCGACTCGGTGCCACGCCTGCTCGGCTACGTCCGCGATACGTTCGCGATGCGTACGGTCGCGCTGCTGGAACGGGGCGACGACGGCGCCGAGCACGTGGTGGCGTCGGTCGGCCCGGACGTGGACACCTCGTCTGCTCGACTGTCCGCGCCGGCCGGCGAGGGTCGGCGGCTGATCGCGGTCGGGCCGGAGTTGTTCGGCGAGGACCGCCGGCTGCTCGTACGGCTCGCCGCCGCGGCTGCCGGCACACTCGAGGCGAGCCGCCGGGCCGCGCAGGCGGCCGAGTTGGCCGAGGTGGACCGTGTCCGTACGGCGATCCTGGCGGCCGTCGGGCACGACTTGCGTACCCCACTTGCCAGCATCAAGGCCGCCGCGTCCAGCCTGCGCGCGCCGGATGTCGCGTTCAGCGACGAGGACCGCGCCGAACTCGTCGCCACCATCGACGAATCGGCCGACCGCCTCGACGACCTCGTCGAGAACCTGCTCGCGATGAGCCGACTGCAAGCGGGCGTACTGTCCGTGCACCCGAGCCCGGTGGCGCTCGACGCGGTCGTCGCGCACGCGCTTCGCCACGTACCCACCGATGCCGACGTCACCGTCGCGGTCGGTGACGATCTGCCGTACGTGATGGTCGACCCCGGTCTGTTGGAACGCGTGGTGGCAAACCTGGTGAGCAACGCGGTCAAGGCCGCGGCCGGTCGACCGGTCACGGTGCGTGCCGCGCGTTCCGGCACCACCGTCCAACTGTCGGTGATCGACCACGGTACGGGCATCCGCACGGCCGACCGTGAGCGGTTGTTCCAACCGTTCCAGCGCCTCGACGACCGGCGCGCGGACGGCGGACTCGGTCTCGGGCTGGCCATTGCCCGCGGCTTCACCGAGGCGATGGGCGGCGCGCTGGCGCCGTCGGACACCTCGGGCGGCGGGCTGACGATGACCGTCACGCTGCCGCTCGCGTCCGGACACGACGACGGTGGCGCACCGTGAACCGCATCCTCGTGGTCGACGACGATCCGGCATTGCTGCGCGCGCTGCGGATCAACTTGACCGCCCGCGGATACACGGTCGATCTGGCGCGCGATGGCACCACCGCGCTCGCCGCCGCGACCAAACACCCGCCGGACCTCATGATCGTCGACCTCGGCCTGCCGGACATGGACGGTGTCGACGTGATCGGCGGGGTACGCGGATGGCTCCAAGTGCCTGTCATCGTGCTGTCGGCTAGGCATCTGGAACCGGCGAAGGTCGCGGCACTCGACGCCGGTGCCGACGACTACGTGACCAAGCCGTTCGGCATGGACGAACTGCTGGCCCGCATCCGTGCGGCACTCCGGCGGGCGGCGCCATCCGCGGTAGCGGAGACACCGGTGACTGTCACCGAAGCGTTCACTGTCGATCTCGGCGCGCGGCGGGTCATCCGCGATGGCGCCGACGTTCGCCTGACTCCCACCGAATGGCATCTTCTCGAGGTGCTCGTACGCCATCCGGGCAGGCTCGTCAGCCAGCGGCAGCTATTGCAGGAAGTGTGGGGTCCCCGCTACGAGTCGGAGACGAACTATCTGCGCGTCTACGTCGCGCAGTTGCGCGCGAAGCTGGAGCCGGATCCGTCGACGCCGCGCTATCTGATCACCGAGCCGGGCATGGGCTACCGATTCGAGCCGTGATGCGACAGCCATCGGGCCGGACGGCCGAAGAACGCCCCGAGCCGGTCGACGGCCGCGGTGACTGAGTCGCGCTCGGCGGCCGAGAGGTCGCGCGGCCTCTCGGCGGCCGAGAGGTCGCGCGACAGATCCATCTCGACGTCGATGGCTTGGGTGCCGGCGGTGAACCGCCACGACCCGGCCACCAAGCCGTCGATCAGCACCGTGCTCCATCCCGGGCGCAATGTCGCAGCGCCGGTCGGGGCGAGGATGCCGCGGCTTTCCGAATAGCCCATCAGAACCTCGTCGTAGCACTGCACGAGATCGACGGTCGGCGAGTCCGGTGGCTCGAGCACTGTCGCAGCGTTGCTGCCCGTCGACTCAGAAGCAGCGAGTGACCAGTACGCCAGGCCGTCGATCTCTTCGACGATCACGTCGTCGCGAATCAGGTTGAAGCCTCGACGAGCGTCGGTGACGGTCAGCGAGGCCCACGCGCAGTAGTCCTTGAGTGTGGCCGGCCCACGCATGCCGAGGTATCGCCGGCTCAACTCAACCAGCGCCTCGTCGTCGTTCGGTGTCGGACCGGGCGCGACGCGTGCGTCGAACAACGCATAAGTCTGCTGCTTGCCTTGCATTGCACCGCTGACGATGACGGCGTCGAGCTCGGCGCTCATCAACACGGCCCAGAACGCGGGGCCGGCCGTTGGCAGACCGGCCTCGGCGAACGCGGTCGCGAGCTCCCGACGGGTGGCATGGTGCCCGTCGCCGAGAACCTGGTCGAATACGCGACGACTGTCCGCGACGGTACGGTCGTCGACTCCGGTGTGCCGGTATTGAAAGGCCATCGCGCGGTGCACCCGCGGTGCCGACGCGCGCAGCATCCAGCGCAGGTCGGCCGCGTGAACGAAGTGCCAGGTCGGCCGCAGTATGTGAGTGCGCAGCAGCGTGCCGAACTCGAATGCCGCATCTACGTCCGCGACCGTGACGCCAGTCGCCCGCTGCGCGAGCGCCCACTTCGCCGGCACGAACTCCTGCGCCTGCATCGCGCCGAGACCACGGATCACCTCGTCCAGCGAGCCGGCTGGGCGGCCCCACAGACGATGACCGTGCATGCGGCGCGTGACGAGGTCGGTCGGTCTGCGCTCGATCGGCGTGCCCGGCATCGCCCGAGCGTATCGGTGCGGTCGGACGCCACCGGCCGGCAATCTCGGTCCGGAGCCGGTTCATCCGACCGGTGGAAACGCCGCGCGAGGCGCCGAACCATAGCATCCGGATTGAACAGGGCAAACAAGTCATACCGAGCATCGATCGGATCGCGCCATCAGCGCCACGGCGCGCGCGACGGTGATATCCGGCCACCCCGCGGTCAGTTACCCTTGCCCCCGTGAGCACGAGGAAGCCGCTGCGCGCGAGGCTGGCGTCGTCGGTGTCGCGGGGCGCCGCCGCGCTGTCCCGGGTCACCGGACGCGGCGACGGCTCGGTGATCGGCGGCCGGCTCGGACTCATGATCGACCCCCGCCTGCTGGCGAACCTCTCGGCCGGTCGCGACATCGCGCTGGTCTCGGGTACGAACGGGAAGACCACCACCACCCGCCTGACCGCCGCGGCTCTGGGAGTGCTCGGAGAGGTCGCGACAAACTCGCTCGGCGCGAACATGCCCAGCGGGCACACGTCGGCGCTCGCACGTGCCGGGCGTACGCCCTACGCGGTGCTCGAAGTCGACGAGCACTACCTGCCCGAGGTGCTGTCGTCGACCAAGCCACGCGTTGTCGCGCTGCTGAACCTGAGCCGGGATCAGCTCGACCGCGCGAAGGAGGTCGCCATGCTGGCCGACCTCTGGCGCCGTACCCTGCTGGCGCACCCGGTTCGAGTGGTGGCGAACGCGGACGACCCGATGGTCACCTGGGCGGCGCAGGCGGCCGCCGATGCTGGCGCCGGAGTCACGTGGGTCGCGGCCGGACAGCGTTGGCACGACGACTCGTGGGTGTGCCCGCAGTGCGGCTCCCACATCATGCGCGTCACCGAACTGGCCGACGCTCCGGAAGTCGAGGCGACGGCCGCAAGCGCGGATGCGTCCGCCGAAGACGTCACCGCCGCGGCCCAGCCGGCGGTCGAACCAGCGGTCGTTGACAACTCAGCAGCCGACACGGCCGGCCTCGATCCGACCGACCACGAGCCCGCGACGGAGCCGGCGACTCAGGACATGACGGCGGCCGATCCGGTTGACGGAGCCGCGCCGTCGGACGAGCCAACGGCGGACGACGCATCGGCCGCCGCGTCGAAGAAGCCGGGCTCGGCAAAGTCGCGCAAGACACGTGCCGTTCCGGCGTCGCGGCCGCCCGCGCATCAGACCGATGGCACACCGAGCGGAACCGACGCCGGCCAGCCCGATGGGGCGTTGACCTCCGATGGGGTGGCAACTCCGAACGGCGTACGCCCATTGACGCGGGTGGACGAGCGTACGGTGCTGATGCCGACCGTACCCGTGCCAGACGCGACGAATCCGGCCGGCCGACCGGCTGGTACCCCGCCCGGTGACGTTGCGCCGATCCTCGCACCGGTGGCCGCGCCGGACACCGTACCGGTCACTGCCATGACCGCGAGTGCCGAACCGGCGCCGGCCACTGAGACCGCCGACGGTCGGCGTGACGCGCGCGGCGACGCCGACCAGGGCGTGATGATCGCGACGCACGCCGGCCTGATCCCGGCCAACACGGCGCGGGCACCAGCGACCGGCGGGTTCACGGGGCAGGGCGGGCGCCCGTCTGTGCCGGACGCCGACGACTGGTGGTGCACCGGTTGCTCGCTGCGCCGACCCACGCCGCAGTGGCGGGTCGTGGGCGACGCGGTGATCGACGCACAGGGCCGGGCACACGTCGTCACGCTGCAACTGCCCGGACGGGTCAACCGCGCGAACGCGGCCACCGCGCTTGCGGTCGCGGCCGAGTTCGGTGTCGACCCGGCGCTCGCCGTTCCGAGGCTGGGTCAGGTCGCGTCGGTCGCGGGCCGGTATGCCTTGGTACGCCGGGACGGCCGTACCATCCGGCTGCTGCTCGCGAAGAACCCGGCCGGGTGGCTCGAGGCGTTCGACATGGCCGAGGACGCGCCGACGTTGCTGTCCATCAACTCCCGCGATCCGGACGGGCTCGACACGTCGTGGCTTTTCGACGTGGACTTCTCGCCGCTGCGCGGACGTACCGTGCTGATCACCGGCGAGCGCGCCTTCGACCTCGCGGTTCGTTTGGACGTCAACGAGATCCCCTTCACGTACGTCCGCTCGTTCGACGACGCGCTGCGCCAGGTGCCGGCCGGCCGCGTCGAGGTGATCGCGAACTACACGGCGTTCCAGGACATCCGAGCGGAGTTGGACCGTGTCAACTGAGAGCGCGCTCCGCGTCATCTGGGTCTACCCGGACCTGCTGTCCACCTACGGCGACCGCGGCAACATGTTGATCCTGGAGCGCCGCGCGCGGATGCGTGGCCTGCCGGTGGAGACCGTCGAGGTGCGCTCTGACGAACCGGTACCCACCAGAGGTGACATCTATCTGCTCGGCGGCGGCGAGGACGGCCCGCAGGCGCTCGCGGCACAGCGCCTGAACGACGACCGTGGCCTGCACCGCGCGGTCGACCAGCGGTCCGTGGTGTTCTGTGTGTGCGCCGGATATCAGTTGCTCGGCACTTCGTTTTTCGCCAAGGGCGCCAAGCACGCCGGGCTCGGCCTGGTCGACATGTCCAGCGACCGTGGCAAGACACGCGCGGTCGGCGAAATCGTCGGCGAGTGCGACGCGGCCTTGGGTCTGCCGTTGCTGTGCGGCTTCGAAAACCACGGTGGACGCACGCATCTCGGCCGCGACGCGAAGCCGCTCGCCCGGGTCACGGTGGGCATCGGCAACGACGGCAAGACCGAGGGCGTGTGGCAGGGCAGCGTGGTGGGCACGTATTCGCACGGACCGGCGCTGTCGCGCAACCCGGCGCTCGCGGATCTGTTGCTGGCGTGGGCCACCGGCGCGGACCGACTCGAGCCGGTCGACGACACGTGGTCGCAGCGGCTGCGCACCGAACGGCTGGACGCGGTCGGCGTCAAGGTGCCAAGGCCCGCGCAGGCGTCCGCCGGAGCGTCGCGCTAACTGGTTGGTGCCATGCCGATGATCCGGTACGGACGAACGCCCGCCGGCCGCCGCTTCGCGAGTCTGGTCGCACTCGTCGCGATGCTTGCGCTGGCCGTGGCATTGCTGCCGCTGCACCGGATCCCAGCGGCGGCCGCGAGCCTCGGTGCGTGGGGGCCGCCGGCCGCGATCGCGATCGGTGCCGGTCTGCTCGCCGCACTCGTACCGCGAACGGCCATCTCACTCGCCTGCGGCGCGCTGTTCGGCGCGATTGGTGGCGGCGCCATCGCGCTTGCCGCGGCGATGGTGGCGTGCGCCGTCACGTTCACGGTCGGCCGCGCGCTCGGCCGGGACGCGGTCGCCGCGCACGCCGGTGATCGGCTCGGTCGTCTCGACGCGTGGCTCGCCGGTACGGGTCTGCTGAGCGTCGTCGTCGTACGGCTGCTGCCGATCGCACCGTACGGGTTGGTCGGCTACGCGTACGGCACCACATCCGTACGCGTGCGCGACTATCTCGTCGGCTCACTGATCGGCGCGACTCCTTCGGCGTTCACGTACGCCGCGGTCGGCGCCGCCGTCGTACGGCCCGGTGCCGTCGGGCTCGTCACGTTCGCCCCGGCCGCCGTCGGCTTGCTGGTCACCGCGGCGGCCGGGATCTACTGGTACCGGTCGGGACGCGCACGTCAGACAACCACGCTCACGACGCGACCGGGCACCACGATGACCCGCTGAGCCACGCGACCGTCCAGCGCCGTACCGATGGCGTCGATCGCGATCGAGCGTACGGTCGTCTCGTCGGCGTCCGGCGCGACCTGAATACGGGCGCGGACCTTACCGTTGATCTGCACCGGCATGGTGACCGTGGCGTCCATGGTCCACGCCGGGTCGGCAACCGGAAACGCTTGGTACGCCAACGATCCGGCGTGTCCAAGCCGCGACCACAGCTCCTCGGCGACGTGCGGCGCTACCGGCGCGACCATCAGCACCAGCGGTTCGACGACCGACCGAGGCAGCGGATCGTCGAGTCCGGTCAGGTGATTCGTCAGACCGATGAGCTTCGCGATCGCGGTGTTGAACCGCAACGCGGCATAGTCCGCCCGCACCGCGTCGATGGCACGGTGCAGCAACGCCGTCGTTGCGGCGTCGGCTGTCGCGCCGTCCGCCGGATCGTCGCTCACCTGGACCGCGCCGGTGTGCTCGTCGACGACCAGCCGCCACAACCGTTGCAGGAAGCGGTGTGCACCGACCACGGCACGCGTCTCCCACGGCCGGGACACGTCCAGCGGCGCCATCGACATCTCGTACACGCGGAACGTGTCCGCCCCGTATTGGTCGCAGACCGCATCGGGCGACACGCCGTTGCGCAGCGACTTGCCCATCTTCCCGAAGTGTCGCGTGACTTCCGTATCGCCGTGGAAGAAGCGTCCGTCGCGCTCGACCACCTCGGCCGCGGGAACCCACGCTCCGCGGGCGTCCGCATACGCGTACGCCTGGATGTACCCCTGGTTGTAGAGCCGCCGGAACGGTTCGTACGACGACACGTAGCCCAGGTCGAACAGCACCTTGTGCCAGAAGCGGGCGTAGAGCAGGTGCAGCACCGCTTGCTCGACGCCGCCGACGTAGAGGTCAACCCCGCCGGTGTCGTTTGGCAGCGCGGCGCCCGGTTCCGCGCGCGGGCCCATCCAGTAGCGCTCGACGTCCGGATCGACGAATGCGTCGTCGTTGCACGGATCCAGATAGCGCAACTCGTACCAGCACGAGCCGGCCCACTGTGGCATCACGTTCGTCTCGCGGGTGAACCGCCGGACGCCGCGGCCGTCGCCCAGGTCCAGTGTCACGTCGACCCAATCGGTCGCCCGCGACAGCGGCGCCTCCGGGTTCGAGTCGGCGTCGTCGATGGCGTACGTCTTCGGCGTGAAGTCGTCCATCTCCGGCAGCTCGACGGGCAGCATCGACTCGGGCAGTGCGATGGGTAGTCCCGTGTCGTCGTACACGATCGGGAACGGCTCGCCCCAGTAGCGCTGCCGGCTGAACAGCCAGTCGCGCAGCCGATGTGTAATGGCACGCTCGCCATGGCCGCGCTGCTCCAGCCAGTCGATGATGCGCGCCTTCGCGTCCGCAACGGACAGGCCGTCCAGGTCAATGCCCGCCGGCGCGTTGCGGGAGTTGATGGCCGGTCCCTCCCCCGGGTACGCGTCGCCGTCAAATCCGTCCGGTGGTTGCACGGTACGCACAATCGGCAGGCCGTACGCCACCGCGAACGCCCAGTCGCGGTCGTCCTGCCCGGGCACCCCCATGATCGCCCCGGTGCCGTAGCCGCTGGCCACATAGTCGGCGACGAAGATCGGGATGCGCGCGCCGCTCGCTGGATTCGTGGCGTACGCACCGGTGAACACACCGGTCTTCACGCGCTCCGCTGCCGCGCGCTCGACGTCGGACTTTCCGGCGGCGTACCCACGATATGCAGTGACCGCAGCGCGCGGATCCGCGTGCCCGCCGGTCCACTCCGGTGGCGTGCGGTCCGGCCACTCGGTCGGCGTCAACGCGTCGACGATCGGGTGCTCCGGCGCGGCGGCCACGAACGTCGCGCCAAACACGGTGTCCGGTCGCGTGGTGAACACGCGCAGCCGCGCAGTCGATGCCACGGCCGGCTCGGTCGGCGCCACTACACCGAAGTCGATGAACGCCCCCGCCGACCGGCCGATCCAGTTGCGCTGCATCGCCTTGATCGGCTCCGGCCAGTCCAGCCGGTCGAGGTCGTCGTCCAGGCGATCGGCGTACGCCGTGATGCGCATCAACCACTGCCGCATGGTGCGCTTGAACACCGGGAAGTTGCCGCGCTCGGATCGGCCGTCGGCGGTTACTTCCGCGTCGGCGAGCACAGTGCCGAGACCGGGGCACCAGTTGACGGGCGCCTCGGCGACGTACGCCAGCCGATGGTCGTCGACGATCCGCCGCCGCGTCATGTCATCCAGGTCGGCCCAGCGGCGCCCGTCCAGCGTGTGGCGGCCCGATGCGTACGACTCGATCAGTTCGTCGATCGGACGCGCCCGTCCGGCGTCCGGGTCGTACCACGAGTTGAACAGTTTCAGGAAGATCCATTGTGTCCATCGGTAGTAGGACGGGTCGGACGTCACGACGGAACGCCGCGGATCGTGGGCCAGTCCGAGCCGCCGCAGCTGACGTCGGAACTTCGCGATGTTCGCTTCTGTGGTAATCCGGGGATGGGTACCGGTCTGGATCGCGTATTGCTCGGCCGGCAGCCCGAACGCGTCCAAGCCCATGGTGTGCAACACGTTCCGGCCCGCCATCCGGTGGAACCGGGCGTACGTGTCGGTCCCGATGTAGCCCAGCGGATGCCCGACGTGCAGGCCGACGTCCGACGTGTACGGAAAGAAGTCAAGGACGTACAGCTTCTCGGCGTTCTGCTCGGCCACCGCGGACGCGGCGCCGGACGTTGCCGGCGCAGGCCAAGTCGGTTCGGGCCTGGCCAGCGGCCCGACCGGATTCGGCGTGTGGAACGTGCCGTCGCGTTCCCATCGGTCCTGCCACCGCGACTCGATCGCGTTGGCCAGTGCGGCGGTATATCGGTGCGGCGGCGCGGCGTCGTCGGCCGCGCGCTCGTCGTCTCGGTCGTTCATGACTCGTCTAACCACCTCAGGTCGATGAAGATCAACTTCGGGGCATAAAAAAGCCCCTCGGGTCGAGGGGTCGCCGTGCGGCACGCCAAGGTCGGCGCGTCGGCACGGCTAGGTAAGCAGGAGGCTTCGTGAGCGAGTCATGCGCGAATGGTAGCGCGTCGACGCGTCGACGCGCGTCACCGTTATCTCGCCGTGGCGCACTCGCGCGGGCCGGGCCGCAACTGCACTGGACTGTGCTGAGGCAACTATTGCCCGCGCAAGTGTCGAGTAGGTACTCTGCGACGGGCTCGGTAGCGGGCGCGACGTCGACTCGGAGTGATGCACGTGAACGTAGTTGCCTGGGTGCTGCAGATCTTGCTCGCCGCCGTGTTCCTTGCGGCGGGCGCGACCAAGGTGTCGCAGCCGAAGGAGAAACTCCAGCCGCGCATGGGCTGGGTCGAGGCCGTCGCGCCCGGTCACATCAAGCTGCTCGCGACCACCGAACTCATCGGCGCGATCGGTCTCGTGCTGCCGTGGGCGACCGGCATCGCCCGGGTGCTAACCCCGCTGGCCGCCGTCGGGCTCGCGGTCGTGATGGCCGGCGCGGTCCTTGTGCACCGCAGCCGCAAGGAACCGTGGTACGCCCAACTCGTGTTCCTGATTGCCTGCCTCGTCGTGGCCATCGTGCGTTTCTAGCGCGCCCACGTCATCTGGACGCGAAGAGTTCTGCTGGCGCGCGGTCGCCGAGCACGATCCTTGGTCGAGCCATCTACCGGCGTTGGTCATGTCGGCGTCGTAGTTCGACTTCTTGTTGCCGTCGGCGTGCCGCCCGCCGGCGGCGCCGCTTCGCGCCCTTGGATTACGCGGTCGGCTTCATTGGCGTCTTGGCGCCGCCATCCTGCTGTGACTTGGCCAGCATTCGCTGAAGGGCCGCCACGTGCTGTCCGAATGCGTGGCGGCCGGCTTTGCTGAGGCTGGCTGAGGTGCGCGGGCGCTTGCCCACGAACGCTTTGCGGATCTCGACGTAGCCGGCCGATTCGAGGATGGACAGCTGTTTGGAGAGCGCCGAGTCCGACAGGCCGAGTTCGTCGCGGATGTACTTGAAGTCGGCCCATTGAGACGCCGCCAGCAGGGAGACTATCTGCAGCCGCGTCGGCGCGTGAATCAGCTCATCGAAACCAGCCGTGTTCAAGGAGTGCCCCCGTTCGGCGCGTCCTTCATCTGCTGCCGGGCCCTGGTCAGCATCAGCCGGTGGCAATAGCCCATCACGAGCGGTCCGGCGATCACGAGCACGGCCGCTCCGGCGCCGTAACCGATGGTCAGGGGATGGGCGACGCGGTGGCCGGCCAGACTCGCAGCGGTGGCTATGGTCGCAGCGTTGACCAGCACTATTAGGCCGAATATCGCCGCCGCGCCGTGGGCGCCAGGCTGGGTGGCGCTGTGAACCTGAATGCGGCGGCGCACTTCGGGAATCATCGCGCCGGTCAGCACGACCATAACGAGCACGGCTAGTGGAATCGTGATGGCCTGCACGACCCGATCGTGGCTGTCGCGCGCGGCCCCGATGGCGACCATGCCGGCCGCCATCACCCACCAGTACCAGACTCGTACAAGCACAGATTCGATGACCTTTTGCTGCCGCAGCTTGATCTCGGCCAGTTCCGCCGCCGCCTCGGTGCGGGTCGTCCCTGTTCCGGCCTCAGGTTGCTCCGTGTCGCCCATGTCATCTCCCGTTGGACACTACTTTCCTGCGTGGAAACTACCATATAGTTGCCGGCGTGGAAAGTACATTCCGCATGGTCCACCAGCGGGCCGCTCGCGGGCGTCCGGCAACGCGGTCCCGGTCGGCGTTCGCGGGATGCCGGTTCCCGGTCGAGATGGTCACGGTGGCGGCGCATGCATGGCGGGCCGTACCGACGAATTCGGCGTGACACGACGCGCCACGGACCGCAACGGACCCGGTCCACCGCGACCACCGCGCATCTTGTCGGTTTTTCTTCTACGCACGAAATGAGCGGACGGCTCATTGCCGATGCCGAACATGCCGGATAGCGTCAAATTTCCACGACGGCAGATCAGCGTGTCAGACCGCGGTCGACGTGGCGATTAGCCCGCTACGCGGTGATTCCGGTGGCCATCAACCCGGCGCGCAAACCTCTCCATTGCGTTAGGACCAACGGTGTCCGCGCGCGGTTGCATCGACGGCCCGATGTGATGATCTTGTTACTACACCCCGGCCAAATGGCGGTACCACCGTTACCGTTGCGTCCCTCGGCGCTCCCCACGAAGCCCGCTAGCCTGAGAGAATGCACACAGCCGTGCGGGGAGGCAACGCGTTCGTCTCCACGGCGGACCGGCACGCCCGTGAACGTCACTGGCAGCCATCGCATTCCTAGGAGACCGTCAGTGACCATTCAACGCAGCGCCGAGGAGCGCAGCCAGCCGCTTTCGACCACCGAGTTCGCCAACGCCGCCGAGGCGATTGTCGCGAACATCGAGAAGGTCATTGAAGGCAAGACCGCGACGATCCGGCTCGCGCTTGCCGTCCTGCTGGCGGAGGGCCACCTGCTCATCGAGGATGTGCCCGGTGTCGGCAAGACCAAGCTCGCCAAGGCATTGGCCCGTTCGATCGACTGCTCCGTCCGGCGCATTCAGTTCACGCCCGACCTGCTTCCGTCGGATGTGACCGGCGTCAGCGTCTACAACCGGGACGCGCGGGAGTTCGAGTTCAAGCCGGGCGCGATCTTCGCGAACATCGTGGTGGGTGACGAGATCAACCGCGCTTCGCCCAAGACGCAGTCCGCGATGCTCGAGTGCATGGAGGAGCGTCAGGTCACCGTCGACGGCCTGACGTACGAGCTGCAGGCACCGTTCATGGTCATCGCGACCCAGAACCCGATCGAAATGGAAGGCACCTACCCGCTGCCTGAGGCGCAACGAGACCGGTTCACGGCCCGGATCGCGATGGGCTATCCGGACACGGTCTCCGAGATCGCGATGCTGTCCGCGCACGGCGCCGAGGACCCGGTCCTCGACCTCAAGCCGGTGTCGGACGCCTCGGTCGTACGCCGGATGATCGAGACAGTTCGCGACGTACACGTCGCCGACGCGGTGAAGTACTACGCGGTGCAGCTGTGCCACGCCACTCGGGAGTCGCAGGAGCTGCGTCTCGGCGCGTCACCGCGCGCCACATTGCAGCTGTTGCGGACCGGCCGGGCAGTGGCCGCACTCGAAGGCCGCGACTACGTGGTGCCCGACGACCTCCAGGCGCTCGCCGTGCCGGTGCTCGCCCACCGCATCATCCAGACCGCCGAGGCGCAGCTGTCTCGCCGGACCACGGACGCGATCGTCGCCGACATCGTGCACCGGCTGCCGCTGCCGAGCGAGCGTACGCCGCGGACCACGTACCCGACGCGTGCGAGCGCCCCGCCGACGCAGCCGAACACGCCGTACGACCCGCGGAGGCGTTAGCCGTGCGAGAGGGACTACGGGGGCTCACCGGCCGGGGTCGCTGTTTCCTCTACGCGGCAGCCGCCGCCGCGGTCGCCGCGCTGATCCTGGGTGAGAAGGACTTCCTACGCATCGCGGTGTTGCTTGCCGCCTTGCCGCTGATCGCCGCTTGGCATGTCGGGCGAAGCCGCTACCGGCTGTCCTGCCACCGGTCATTGGACCCGAACCGGGTGCAGGTCGGCATGACCGCGCGTGTGTTGCTGCGCCTGGAGAACCTGTCCAACTTCACGACCGGCACGCTGCTGCTCGAGGACCGACTGCCGTATTCGTTGGGCAGCCGGCCGCGCATCGTGCTCGAACGGCTCGGTCGCCGGCACGCCAGCACCGTGGCATATACGGTGCGGGCCGACGTACGAGGTCGGTTCGAGGTCGGACCGCTGGTGGTCCGCCTCACCGATCCGTTCGGCCTGTGCGAACTCACGCGCTCGTTCCCGAGCGTCGACCACCTGATCGTGATCCCGCAGGTGCACCCGCTGCCGATGGTCCGGCTGGCCGGCGAGTACGCCGGCGCGGGCGAGAGCCACGCTCGCAGCGTCGCGGTGCATGGCGAGGATGACGCCGCGACCCGCGAATACCGCCACGGCGACGACCTGCGGCGCGTGCATTGGCGATCGACTGCGCGCACTGGTGAGCTGATGGTCCGGCGCGAGGAGCAGCCGTGGGAGTCCCGCGCCACGATCGTGCTCGACACGCGGGCACGGGCACACCGTGGCGAAGGACCGACGTCCAGCTTCGAATGGGCGGTGTCGGCCGCGGCAAGCATCGCCGAGCACCTGCGACACGCGGGCTATAAGGCCCGGTTGGTGACCGACGCCGGTATCGACGTCGACACCATGGGCGTCGACGCCACGCTGCTCGACCACCTTGCCGAGGTCCAGCCGTCGCAGCACGGCGACTTGGGCGTCGCGGTGGAGCAAGTCCGGCGCCGTTCCGATGGCGGCCTGGTCATCGCCATCCTCGGCCTGCTCGACGAGCCCGAGGCCGAACTGCTTGCCTCGCTGCGCCGCAGCGGGACGACGTGCGTCGCGTTCTTCATCAACAGCACCACGTGGCTGAACCTGTCGACGGCGGCGCGGGAGGCGGCCGACGAGGCCCACGCGGTCGCCGGGCTCAGCCTGCTGCGCACTGGTTGGCGCGTCATCGACGCGCCGCACGGCTCGAGCCTGGCGTCGTTGTGGCCACAGGTCGGCCGCGGATCACAGAGCTTTGCGTGGCGCGCGACGCTCGCCGAAACGGTCTCCGGCGGTGTGCGATGAACCAACGACGTCATCTGTCGCTCGTAGCCGCGGCCGCCACCCTGATGGCGGCGGCACCGATCAAGGTGTTGTTCAACGACTGGTCGTGGCTTGTCGACAGCATCTTCGTGGTCGCCGTCGTCTGCGCGGTCGGCATCGGCTCGCGCGCGATGCGGCTGCCGGTTTGGGCGCAACCGGTGGTCGGCCTGGTGGCCGTCATGCTCGTCGTGACGCTGGTGAGCGTGCGCGATGTCGCGATCGCTGGACTGATCCCCGGCCCAGCCGCCTGGCACAAGTTCGGCGACCTGCTGACCGCGGCCGGCAATGACATCCGTACGCTCGGCATCCCGGTGGACAGCGACCCAGGGTTGCTGATGCTGACGACCGCGGGCATCGGCATCGTGGCCGTGTTCGTCGACTTCCTCGCGGTCAGCCTGCATCGGCCGGCGGCGGCGGGTCTTCCGCTGCTCGCCGTCTACGCGGTGCCGGTCGCGATCGACACGAAGAACATCTACTTCGCGGAGTACGCGATCGGTGCAGCCGGCTACTTGTGGCTTCTCGTCACCGACAACGTCGACCGGGTGCGCGTGTTCGGCCGCCGGTTTACCGGCGAGGGCAAGGGCGTCGACATGTGGGAGCCGTCGCCACTCGCGGCGGTGGGCCGACGCATCGCGGTCGGCTGCGTCGCGTTGGCGATCCTCGTCCCGCTGGTCATCCCCGGCTTCAACACGACGCTGGTCGGCGTGCTCGGCACGGTCGGCGGGTCCGGCGACGGCACCGGCAACTGCCCGCGCTGCGCGCCGTCGGGCAGCGTCAACCTGCTGGCCACCCTCGCTGGAAAGTTGAACGAGAACAGCAATATCGCGCTGGCTCAGGTCACCACGAGCGACGCGACTCCCGAATACCTGCGGTTCGCTGTCGCGACACAGCTCACCAAGGGTGGCTTCCTGACCGTCGCGCCGGTCGGTCAGCCGATCAGCCGGGGCACGCCGAACACGTACATCGACAATCCGAACATTCCCTTCAGCCATCAGAGCGCGACCGTCACGGTGCAGGGTCTGAGCCTCAACTACCTGCCGATCTATGCCATGCCGACGAACGGGACGCTGCAGGGCATCGGCGACGACTGGCGCTTCGACCAGGACTCCGACGAGATCTTCTCCCCGCAGGCGCACACCACGGCGACGATGCAGTATTCGTTCGAGTACGACAAGCCGACGTACACGCCGGAGCAGCTGCGCACCGCACAGCCGCTCAAGCCGAGCGACCCGCTGCAGCGGAGCATGACCGCGGTTCCGGAAACCGTGAAGCAGGTCGAAGACATCGTCAAGGACCCGTCCATGCAGGCGAACGACGAATACGACCGGGTGCTGAACCTTTACAAGTACTTCAGCACCTCGCATGGGTTCGCGTACTCGACCTCCACGAAACCCGGCACCACCGGCACCGACATCGGCAACTTCCTGACGCAGAAGGTCGGATTCTGCGTACAGTTCGCCGCGTCGCTCGCGTGGGTCGTCCGCGCCGCCGGCTTCCCGGCGCGCGTCGCCCTCGGATTCAACCTCGGCACCCGCGACGACAAGGGTGTGTGGTCGCTGACGAACAAGGACCTGCACGCCTGGACCGAGGTCTACTTCGACGGCTTCGGTTGGGTTCCGTTCGACGCGACGCCAGCGCTCGGCGGCACCACGTACACGGTCTGGGCCCCGAACCCGAACGCGACGGTCGCCCCCGGAGGTAACGGGTCGACCGGCCCGGACGAGAACATCACGCCGGGCTCGAGCGCACACCCGAACCCCGGTCTGACCGAGAAAGGCACGCCCGGCGGGGGGATCGGGCCACAGGGCGGGTCGTCCGTACCGTGGTGGACCTACGTCGCAATCCTCGCGCTGCTCGCGATCGCGGCGGCGCCGTTCGCGGCTCGGGCTCGACTGCGGCGGCTCCGTACGTCGGCGGGCGCATTCCCGGCCGGCCACGCCGACGACACCGATATTGGCGTGCTCGCCGATGACGGCAAGATCATCACAGCACAGCGAAGCCGGGTACACGCCGTCTGGGACGAGTTCGTCGACACGCTCGTCGACTTCGGGATCGGGATCGACCCGACCGAGACGCCGCGCGCGGCCGCCGAACGCGTTGCCGGCACTCCCTACCTCTCCGACGACGTGGTGCGCGACGTCCAGCAACTCGGCCAGGCCGAGGAACGCGCGCGCTACGCGGCTCGGCCCGGCATGACGCCATCGTTTGCCGCTGCGTTGCGCCGGATCCGGCGAGCGTTTGCCGACCGGGCGCCGTGGCGGATTCGGCTGCGCGCGCTGTTGCTGCCGCCTTCGGTCACGTCACGGTGGCGTGGCGCGGTGGTGGGGGCAGCCGCACAGGCGAGCGCGTGGATGCAGGGCGTACGCGACGCCGTGGTGCGCACCGTGAACGTACGGGCGCGGCTCGCCAGCAGTCGCCGCTAGCCGCGCTGCGCTGCGCCGCAACCGAGCGAACGGCGACTAACAACGGCACACGAAACGGCGGGCGGTCAACGTGACCGCCCGCCGTTCGATGCTGACATACCGTTCGATGCGGAGATGCCGTGCTCCGCGATTACATGTAGCTGTCGCGACCGCGCCACCGCTCCTCGAGCCGGTCGAGGATCGACGACCGGCGGGCGCGCGTCGTTCGGGTCGCCGTACCGCCGACCGAGCGCATCGTGGTGCCCGACTGACCGTGCCGCGCGGCTTGATAGCCGAAGACGGCGGCGCCCAGCATCACCACGAAGCCGGCCACACCGATGAGCGGATTCTTGCTCGCGACGCCGAGGACGACGACCGCCAGGCCAATGACCGCGATCAGGGCGGCGAAGATGATCCGACGCTTCGCATGGAAGCGAGGATCGCTGGCGCGCACCGCGTTGGCGAACTTGGGATCCTTCGCCAAAGACTGTTCGATTTGATCAAACAGACGCTGTTCATGTTCAGAGAGCGGCACGGCACTCCTCCCGGTCTCGTGGCCGGCCCATCAGCCGGCAGCGACCGCGACAGCCGGTCGGCTGCTTGTCGTAAGTCTACGAGCGGCGACCCGGGGCGGAAAGCGGGACGTCTTGCGCGAGGGAGCGGATTTGCTTCGGCCAAGTAACGGGAACCACCCCTCGCGACATCATCATGCGCCTTTTGCGGCTGTTGGGCGTCCTGTCCGCATCATTGGCCGCCGCCGACCGGACTCTCGCCGTCCGCGCGGTTCCACGGCTCCCCCGCCTGCCACCAGTCCACGCGATCCCTGTCCGTACCCGTGGTGGCCACGTGCCCGACCGCGTCGGCGCCCAGGAGGCTCGCCGGCCGCACTGCGAACCGGCCGAAGCGCTCGGCCGCCGCATCGGCCGCACGTTCGACGTGCGCCCAACCGCGTTCGCGCTCCCCGAGCGCCGGCTGCCTCACCAGGTCCACCGCGTCGACCAACCCTTCGGCTCGCACGCCAAGCAGCCGGATCCGGTCGCCGGGCGCAAGCGCGGTGAACAGCGCGATGGCAACTTCGAAGATCTCGCGGGCCACATCCGTCGGGCTCGGGAGCGTCCGAGAGCGGTTGAGCGTCCGGAAGTCGGACAGCCGTACCTTGATCGCCACCGTACGGCCGGCGACGCCCGCGGACCGAAGCCGGCCGGCGACGCGCTCGGAGAGCGCCAGCAGCGTCCGCCGCAGCACGGCCGGATCCTCGATGTCGACGTTGAACGTCGTCTCCGCGCTGATCGACTTGTCGACGTGTGTGGCGACCACCCGGCGATCATCGCGGCCGTTGGCAAGCGCGTGCAGATGGCTCGCGGCCGCGTCCCCGACCGCCGCCTTGAGCATGCCACGGGGAGCCGTGGCAAGATCGCCGATGGTACGCAGCCCCAGCCGGCCCAGCAGCTCGTCGGTTCGCTCGCCGACCCCCCACAGCGCGCTGACCGGAAGCGGGCGCAGGAAGTCGAGCACACGGTCGCGCGGCACCACCGACAGGCCGTCGGGCTTGCACCGGGTGGACGCGAGCTTCGCCACGAACTTCGTCGGTGCGACGCCCACCGAGCAGGTCAACCGCTCCTGATCCAACACCCGGTCGCGGATCAACTGTCCGATGTCGGCGGGGCGGCCGAGCAGCCGTCGAGCACCGCTGACATCCAAGAACGCCTCGTCCAACGACAGCGGCTCGACGAGCGGCGTGACGTCACGGAAGATCTGCATCACGGCGCGGGACGCAGCGGCGTATGCACTGAAGTCGGGCGGTAGGAAGACCGCGGCCGGGCAGAGCCGTCGCGCCTGGCCACCAGGCATGGCACTGCGTACCCCGAATTTGCGCGCCTCGTAGCTTGCCGAGCTGACCACTCCGCGAGGCCCCGCGCCACCCACCACGACCGGCTTGCCAGCCAGCTCTGGTCGCCGGCGGATCTCCACCGACGCGAAGAACGCGTCCATATCGACGTGCAGGATCGGGCACCCGGTGTCGTCGGCTCCGGCGCCGAAGTCGTCGTCTGCCCGGCCGCGACGCGGGAGTTGTGCGCTGCGTCCCACGTTACGAGGCTACCGACAGACTCCGACGCCAGCGGACGACGCGCAGGTCAACCCCGTACCACGATGAGCGGGATCATCATCTCCGTCGCGCTCAGCGCGCCGTGGTAGGCGACCAGACTCGCCTCGGACGGAGCGACGACCGACTGCACCACCACGTAGTCGTCGCGACAGATCACCACCACGTCGCCGATGCGCTCGAGGTGCGCGGCGGTCACGTCGCCGTACAGCCCGGCATCAACAACCTCGTCGCGGCTACCGATCCAGGCGTTGTCGCCGAGGATGGCGCGCCAGGTGTCGATCACGTCCGGAGCCGCGCCGGGCGCGGTGTGCAGGTATCGGACCCGTGGCTCGCCCGCGACCACGTCCACACCGGACCGGAGTGCGCGATCTGTGTCGAGATCGAAGCGCCGATCTTCGGGCACGTCCAGCTGGCCGTGGTCGGCGGTGACGAGGATTGCGGTGTCGGACGGCAGATCGTCGGCGAGCCGACCGATGAGGATGTCGGCATCCGCCGCGGCGTCGCGCCACTCCGCCGACGCCACGCCCGACGCATGGCCGGCACGGTCAAGATCCGGGTGGTACCCGTACACGAGCGTCGGCCCGTCGCCGTACGCCAGCGCGTCACGTACCTCGGTGACGACCTCGTCGATCGTGCCGGCTGGTCGGTATGCCGCGCCCCGGTACGCCGCCACGGTGAGCCCACTGCCAGCGAACGCCGGCCGCGTCACGACGGTCGCCGCGAGGCCGGCCGCCACGGCGCGTTCAAACACCGTGGGTACCGGCTGCCACGTGCTCGGATCCGGGTCGTCCCACCATTTGATGTGGTTGAGTACGCGGTCGGTGCCCGGTACGCGTACCGAGAAGCCGATCACGCCGTGCGCGCCCGGTGCCGTACCGGTGCCGAGCCCGACGACACTGACCGGTGTCGTCGACGGGAATCCGGCGGTCAGCGGCAGCAGTGCACCGAGGCGACCGGCGAGGATGTCGGCGATCGCCCCGTACCCGGCACTGCCTCGATCGGCCACGGCGGCGGCCACAGCTGAAGCCGCCGTCGAAGCCGCCGCAGCCGCCTCCAGCTGGTGATATCCGAGGCCGTCGACGAGTACGACGCCGATCCGCCGAACGCCGTCCAGGCGCGCTGCGAGCCCGATGTGATCAACGAAGCCGAGCGCCGCGGCGCGATCGCCGACCAGCGTCGTTACCGCGCTCGGCAGCACATCGGGCAGGCTCGCCGCACCGTAGCGGGGCAGCACCCAGCCGGGGTCGGTCACCGTCACCGGGTCCGCCGCGCCAGCAGATGCAGCTGCGTCGCGATGTCGCGGAACGGCGGCTGGCCAGCGGCCGACAGTTCGAAGCGCAGCAACGCCTGCGGGTCCGAGTCGGCGAGCGTACCGGGCACGATGTCGGCGATCACGCGGACACCATGTACCGACTCGACCTCGAGCCCAGCGCCGACGACCAGCGCAGTGATCGAGTCGGTGTCGTAGCGCCGCTGGTTTTTGCCGCCACCGGACGGCGCGCCCGGCGGGGTCGCAAGCATGTCGGCGGCGGTCGACACGTGCCCGCCGAGCGCCCGCGCCAGCACCGCACCCGATCGGTTCGCCACCACGATGCTCGCCGCGCCACCCGGCCGCAGTACGGCGGCGATCGACGTCATCACTCGCGCCGGGTCATCGACCTCCTCGAGCACGCTGTGGCACAACACAAGGTCGGCGCTACCGGGCTCGACCAGCGCGGCCAACTGGTCGCCGTCGCCTTGTACGCCGCGGACGAGATCCGCGACACCAGCGTCGGCGGCACGCCGGCCGAGACTCGCCAGCGCGTCCGGACTCGCATCGATCACGGTGACACGGTGACCGGATTCCGCTAGCGGCACGGCAAAACCGCCGGTGCCGCCGCCGACGTCCAGCACCCGCAGCGTGTCGCCGGCCCGACGCTCCAGCTCCGCGCGCAGCTCGGCCCAGATCACGGCGGTACGCGGGCCCGATGTGACTCCGGCACGGGTCGTCTCCACGTCTGCAGAGCGTAGTGCCGGCTGGCGGTCGGCCCTAGGCAGTTGCGCGACGGCGGGGACAGCGCGGCCGCGATCGGCAGGAGGGCTAGCGGAAGTCCCGCGACGACGTCCGCACTGGCAGCCGCAGCGGTGCAAGGTGCTCGGCGTTCAGGTTCACCACGCCGTCGTAGCGCTCCACCCGGCCGCGGATGAGCAGCGCCGGCGACGTCTGCGCGACCCGCCGGAACCGCTGCCACAGGCCGGGTGAGCAGACGATGTTCAGCAGGCCGGTCTCGTCCTCGAGGTTCATGAACGTGATGCCGCCCGCGGTCGCCGGACGCTGGCGATGCGTGACAATGCCGCCGACGAACACCCGCCGACCGTGCTCGACCTGCATCGTCCCCTCGACAGACAGGGCGCCCAGCTTCGTCAGTCCGCCACGGATGAACTGCACCGGATGGCACTCCGGCGACAGGCCGGTCGCCCAGACGTCGGCGACCATCTCGTCGACCGCGTCCATGCCCGGCAGCATCGGCGCATCCAGTCCGGTCGTGGTGCCCGGCAGCCGACCGGCCTTCTCCTGCGCCGCCGCACCCGCCGCCCACAGCGCCTCCCGCCGGCCAAGGCCGAAACACGCGAACGCGTCCGCGGTGGCGAGCGCCTCCAGGTGCGCGGTGGTGAGCCCGGCACGCCGCGCCAGGTCCGCCATATCACGGTATGGTCCGCCGCTCGCGCGCTCCGCCTCGATCCGCTGGGCGATCGACGGTGCCTTGCTCGCCCGGGAACGCTCGGTGCCAAGGCCGCGGACGGAGTTCAGACCCAGCCGTACCCGTGGACCGTTCGTGCCCCACAAAGCCGGCGGCTCCCCCGCGGCGCTGGCCTCCCGCGAACCCGGCTGGCGTTCCAGCGTCGCGGCGGCGTTGCTCGCGTTGATATCCGGCCGCAGCACTGTGACGCCGTGCCGGCGAGCGTCGTCGACCAGCGTCTGCACTGAATAGAAGCCCATCGGCTGCGCGTTGACGAGTGCGGCGCAGAACGCGGCGGGGTGGTAGCGCTTGAGCCATGCGCTCGCGTAGACGAGATAGGCGAAGCTCATCGCATGGCTCTCCGGGAAGCCGTAGTTCGCGAACGCGGCGAGCTTGACGAAGATGTCGTCGGCGAGGTCACCGGTGATGCCGTTGCGCGCCATGCCCTCGTAGAGCCGACCGCGGATGCGCTGCATCCGTTGGGTGGAACGCTTCGACCCCATGGCGCGGCGCAACTGGTCGGCCTCGGACGGGGTGAAGTCCGCGACGTCGATCGCGAGTTGCATGAGCTGTTCCTGGAACAGGGGTACGCCCATGGTGCGACCGAGCGCGTTGCGCATCTTCTCGTGCGGGATCGTTGGCTCTTCCAAACCATTCTTGCGCCGGATGTACGGGTGGACCGAGCCGCCCTGGATCGGACCGGGTCGGATGAGCGCCACCTCGACGACGAGGTCGTAGAACTTCCGTGGCTTCAGACGCGGCAGCGTGGCCATCTGAGCGCGGCTCTCCACCTGGAACACTCCGATCGAGTCGGCGCGGCACAGCATGTCGTAGATCTCTTCGTCGTCCAGCGCGAGTGTGCTGAGGTCGACGGAACGGCCGTCCGGCGTGGTTGACGCGAGCCGACTGGAATCGATCATGTCGAACGCGTAGTGCAGCGCGGAGAGCATGCCGAGCCCGAGCAGATCGAACTTCACGAGGTCGATGGCCGCGCAATCGTCCTTGTCCCACTGCAGCACCGAGCGGTTCTCCATACGCGCCCACTCGACCGGGCACACCTCGATCACCGGCCGGTCGCAGATCACCATGCCGCCGGAGTGGATGCCGAGGTGCCGTGGGAACGTGGCGACCTGGTTCGCGTACGCGACGACCTGCGCCGGGATCTCGCCGTCGGCTTCAGCGCTAATCGAGCCCCACTGGTCGATGCCCTTGCTCCACGCGTCCTGCTGGCCGGGCGAGAAACCGAGCGCCTTCGCGATGTCGCGCACTGCCGACCGCGGCCGGTAGGAGATGATGTTCGCGACCTGTGCGGTATGGCGACGGCCGTACTTCTGATAGACGTGCTGGATGACCTCTTCGCGCCGGTCGGACTCGATGTCCACGTCGATGTCCGGCGGACCGTCGCGTTCCGGCGCGAGGAAGCGTTCGAAGAGCAGATTCCACCGCACCGCGTCGACGTTCGTGATGCCGAGCGCGTAGCAGACCGCCGAATTGGCCGCCGAGCCGCGGCCCTGGCAGTAGATGTTGTTGTCCTTGCAGAACTTCACGATGTAGTAGACGACGAGGAAATAGCCGGGGAAGTCGAGCTTTTCGATCATGTCGAGCTCGTGGTCGATCTGGTCGTACTGCTTACCGGTGGCTGGACCGCGTTCGCCATATCGCAGCCTCGCGCCGTCCATCGTAAGCTTCCGCAACCAGGTCATCTCGGTGTGGCCGGCACCGATGTCTTGGTAGGCGGGCAGTTGCGGCGACACGAGCTGCAAGTCGAACGCGAGCTCGCGACCATAAGCCGCGGCTCGTGCGACGGCACCTGGATAAGCCCCGAACAGCGCCGCCATCTCCTCGCCGGACCGAAGATGTGCGGTCGCCGCGGCGGGCAACCAGCCGTCCATCTCGTCGAGGCTGCGTCGGGCGCGCACCGCGGCGAGTGCGGTGGCCAGCGGGCGGCCCTCCGGCGTCGCGTAGTGCACGTTGCCGGTCGCCACGGTCGGCAACCCGAAACCGTCGGCGAGCGTGGCGAGCGCGTCGCACAGATCGTCGTCGAGCGGATCGCCGCGCCGAGTCAACTCCACCGCGACGTGGTCGTGGCCGAACATTCCGACGAGCCTGTCGAGTTCGGTAGCGGCGGCATCCATGCCGGAGGCGAGCAGCGCCGCGGGAACGTGACCCTTGCGGCAGCCGGTCAGCACGAGCACCTGCTCCTTGAGCGCGGCGGCGACCTCTTCCACGTCGTAGACGGGACGGCCTTTCTCGCCGCCGGCCAGGTGCGCCTCGGCGATCACGGTGGACAGTCGGGCGTACCCCTCCGGACCGCGTGCGAGCACAAGCAGGTGCCGTCCCACCGGGTCGGGCTCGCCGTTCTGCGGTCCCGGCAGGTCGAGCGACAGCTCCGCGCCGAACACCGCGGGCAGCTTCAGCTCGCGAGCCGCCTCGTTGAACCGCACCACGCCGTAGAACCCGTCGTGATCAGTGACGGCGAGCGCGGACAGACCGAGCCGGGTCGCCTCCTCGGCGAGCGCGACCGGCTCGCTCGCGCCGTCGAGGAAGCTGAAGTTCGTGTGGCAGTGCAGCTCTGCGTAGTCCACTGTGGACGTCCGCCGGACCAGGGTGGGTGCCTGATAGGCCGCGCGCTTGCGGGTCCACGCGGGTGAATCGCCGCCGTCCGCGCCGCTCCATTCGTCGCGGGGATGGGATAGGACGTCGACAACTGGTGGGTACGGGATGATCGGCTCGCCGTCGTCGTCGACGCCGAGGATCTCGTCCGGCGTCGCGCCCCCGGAAAGCCGGCGCTCCAGCTCGCTCCACGAGATGTTTGGGTTGAAGTAGCCCATGGCTTACCCCGGCTGCCCAGCAGGCGCTCGCACCGCAAGCGGCGTCACCGCGAGCAGCGCAGTAGGCGCGAGCAGTGGCGTCGGCGCGAGCAGTGCCGTCGGCGCGAGCAGTGGCGTCGGTTGTGGCTCAGTCATAGATCGCCTCCACCGACCAGTCGCCATCGGCGACGCTCAACAGCAGCGCACGGCCGTCGCCGAGGACAACCTGGAATCGCGTACGCCGACTCGCCTCCTCGGGAGCCCACCAGCGCTCGTCCACCGGCCATGGCCCGGCCCAGTCGACGATTTCCACGATGGACTCCCGCGATGCCTGGGTCGTCGTCGGCGTGGCCACCACCGGGGTGCGTGCCGAGCGGTGCGCGGCGAGCACGAGTCGCGCAGGTGGCGCGGTGATCGCGAGCCGTCGCGTCACTTCGACTCGTCCGCCCGCGGCATCTCGGACGTCCACCGGAAGCGGCTCGACAAGTACGGTCGCCGGTGCGGGCGCCGGCAGGCGGCCGGGCCACGGCTGGTCGGCCGGCCGCACTGGCACCCGTTCGTCGCCCCACGGCGCGTACGTGATCTCGTCGCCCGGATCCCGGCCGCCACCGCGAACCGCGGTCACCACTGCCTCCGGGCCGAGCAAGCCCTGAACGCGCGCCATCGCTCGATGCGCGCGGTCACGCTCGGCGCCAGCGTCGCCCCACAGGCCCAGTTGCAGCCCAGCGTGTTCGACGACCCCGTCCGGCACCAGCCGCAGCCGGACGATCCCCCCGCTGGGTGGTCTGAGCCTCGCGGCTGCGCTACTCATCGGCTGTTGGCGCCCCTGGTGGTGCAACCACCCGTCAAGCTGCCAGCGCACCCGGTCGCCGATCGCGGCCGCGGTCAGCAACCCGTCATGGCGCCACGTGCGGTAGAGCTCCTCACCGCGCTCGGTGACCGCCTCGATGCCGAGTCGGGTGCAGGCCAGGCCGTGACCGGCGAGCCGTTCATGTAGTCGTTCAGCGAGCGCGCGAGCGGCGAACGCGGCCGCGTCGACACGGTCGATCGGGTCATCGAAACGCTCGGTGACGTCGAGATCGTCCGGTGGCTGGCGTGCCGCGAGCGGGCGCTCGTCGAGCCCGGCGGCGAGCCGATGGGCGAGCGCTGCGTCGAACCCGAAGCGAGCCAGCACATCCGCTGCGGGCAGCGCGGCGAACTCCCCGAGCGTACGGATGCCGAGCCGGCGCAGCAGATCGACCAACGTATCCCGGGAGGTTGACCCGCCGGCCGCCGCGGTGCCCGCCGTGCGGCGAAGCCCGCGTCCGGACGACGCCGACGTGTGCCCACCGCCGATCGCCGCGATGTCGAAGTCAGCGAGGAACGCTGGCGTACCACTGGGCGGGATGATCCGGCCGCCACGCGCCGCGAGTCCCGCCGCGAACATGCCATCCGCGATGCCCACCTGTGCCTCTACGGCGCACGCTTGGGCTACCTGTTCGACCAGATGCTCGGCGGCGCGCTCCTCGCCGCCGAAGTAGCGGGACGGGCCACGAGCAGCAAGCGCGCAGACGCCCGGACGCACCACGTCGACGCCGGGAGCGATCGCCTCGACCGTCGCTACCACCGGCTCGAATGCGCGTGCGTCGCGGTCCGTGTCATGTTCGACGACAACGATCTCCGGACACCGCGCCTGTGTTTCTCGTTTACGCAGGCCAAGGCGGATGCCTTCGCGACGAGCCGCTGCCGAGCACGCGATCACCCGGTTTGCGGCCAGCACGGCAACCGGTCCAAACGTCGGTGCACCGTCGACGAGCCCGGCCGCGACGACCGGCCAATCCGGACACCAGAGCACGAGGGTCCGGCTCATGACGCGACCGCTTGGCTGGCGAGGTCGAGCTCGTGTTCGTGAGCAGCCGGCAGCTCCGCGGAGACCTCGACGTCGAAACGGGTTGGCAGGAGAGTCAGTGTCCGACCGGCACGGTTGAGTCCCCGATCGACGCGTTCCCGCCACTCGGCGAGCGACCAGTCGTGATCCCACGGCTGGTACGCCGGCAGCAAGAACGTAGCTTCCCGCGGCTGCGCCGCGGCGCCACGCCCGCGCGCGGTGACGGTCAGCTGCCGACGGCGAAGCCGACCTCGTCCACGGTCGAGTCCTTCCCAAACACCACGCGTCGACTCGATCGAGAGATCGGCACCCGGCCACGAGCCACACCCGATGAGTACGCCGCCGCGCTGCCGTGCGCGTGCCGCGAGCCGTCTTGTCAGGGACACGGCAACCGGCCCGGGCGGTGCGATGACCACCACGTCGAATCCGTCCAGCAGGGCGCCCACCACGGTGGCCCACTCCGGTCCCGGATGCGGCACGAGCGCGAGCCGCTCCAGCGCGACACCGGCCTCGTCGGCCGCGACCGCACCCAGTGTCGGCATGCCGATCACGGCGCACCACGATCCCGCCTGGGACGCGGCGGCGAGCAGAGCGATCACCAGCGATGTGGTGCCGGACGCGGCGATCGTGGATCCCCGTCGCAGCCCACCGCCGGGAAGCAGCGGCCGCAACTCGCGGATGACCGGCAGCACGCGGTCCGGCGCGCCGAGCCCACCGGCGATGCTGCCGGCATTCGTACCGGTGGCGACACCCCGTCCGGCCGCCAGCCGCAGTCGGGTGACGATGGCGTGTGCCTCGGGTTCGTACGCGATCGGTGTGGTCGCCGGCCGGACGAGACCGACCAGCCCGATCGAGCGTACGAGGGCGGCGGCGGTCTGCGCGGCCGTAGCTGGTGCTGGTGGCAACGGCACGATGTCGGCCACGACACGCCCCCCGCTTGATATATCCCCCATTTGATATGCCCCCACTGGTGCGTTCCGCCGATCCGCTGGTTCCGGCCCGTCCCGTGTGCCGTGAACGTCGGTCGCCGTCAGGCGACGAGCTCGTCCAGCAGACCGGGATGGACGAGACCGAGGGCGAGCTCGACCACGGCCACGAACGACGTGGCGGCACGGACCAGGTCATCGGCCTCCCGCGCACTGACCACGCGAGGGATGCCCGCCTCGGCGGCGGCGCGCTTACCGGCGCTCGCCGCGAAGTAGGCGGCCCACTGACCGAGCTCCGGTGCGACGAGTGCGAGCAGATCCCACACGCTGGTGAGCTTGCTGCGACGGCTCTGCACTGGCTTGGCGCGAGCGGCGACCACCGCAGCCGCGGCACGCAGTGCGGCAAGGTGTGCGGTCGCGTAGCGGAGGCCGTCGACGCGCTGCTCGTCGGCCTCGTCGAGACCGCGGCGAGCGAGTGCTAGCAACTGAGACGGTGTCCGGTGCGGGAACGAATGCGCCGGGACGGTCGGCACGTCGACCGATCGGGGCGCCCCCGGAAGCCACCGGCCGGGCGGTGGCATACCCACGTGGTCGTCCGCCATCTCGGCGGGCGGCGTGACCTCCACCGCGAAGAGCGTCGGAGCCGATCCCATGCTGTCCTCCCTCAACCACACACCCGAACTCGGGTGAATCGCCGGCGCGGGTGCGCCTGCTCTTGCGGCCGCCGGGAAGAGCGGCTTGGTGCTGCCGGTCGGGCGTGGCGCTTCCCCGCCACGCCCGACCGGCCCGGTACGCTGCCCGCCGACCGGGGGTCAGAGGACGGCTTCGGCGCGCCCGGGTGGGATCGGGCCCGCGAATGCCCGATCCCGCAGCCTTGGCCGAGGCTGCCGTCTGATCTCGATCTGTGCTGATCTCGATCGTGCTGATCTCGATCTAGCTCGATCTTGAAGTTCTGATCTTGAAGTTATTCGAACAACCGTTCGAACACATATACAGTAAACCTCGGGTACGACAAGACCGCAACGGCAAACGCGCAGACCATCAAGATTTACTCAATTCGATCATCACGGACATGGTCGTACCGCGGCGAGAGGAGGTCCTGGTGACCGTGACACAGCTGCCACCTGGGAATTTCGTCCAGCTACCGGCACGACCCCTGACCCTGGACGACGTGACCTACCTCCGCACCAACGACGAGTTGCACCGCTTCGAACTCGTCGAGGGCAACCTCCTCGTCATGCCGCTGCCGGATGCCGGGCACACCGCGATCGCCGACCGCGTCGCCGCGTGGCTCGCCGGCTGCGGATACCACGACCGCGTCCGCACCGCCGCCGCGCTACGCACCGCGGAACGATCCGGCCGTACCCCGGATGTCCTGGTTCTGCGGCGACCGGCAACGGCCGCGGCCGACTGGATCACATCCGCCGAGACGGCCCTCGTCGTCGAGGTCGTCTCCGCGACATCGGAGACGCTCGACCGCACGGTGAAGCCCGCCGAATATGCGCGCGCCGGCATAACGCACTACTGGCGCGTTGAACGCGACGGACCGTCCACCGTGCACCTTTACCGTCTCGGCATCGACGAGCA
>DATFRR010000217.1:0-3351 GCA_035263025.1 Micromonosporaceae bacterium | reverse complement strand
GAGTCGGTCGTATTCGCGCATGTCGTCGAGCTCACTCTTGGTGTAGCCGGACTTCTCGGGCTTGGAGAGGAAGAGCGCGCGCTCGGCCTTCCGGCGCCTGGTCAGCCCGGCCAATGGGCGGCCGCCGGCCTTGTCCCACTTGAGCAGCTCGTCGGCGGCACGGTTCCACTGCTTGGCGCGCAGCGCCTTACCGATGCCGGTGGACGGGGCGATGCCGCCCGGGCCGACGTTGTAGACAAAGGATGTGAGGGCGTCGAACTTCGGCTGATCAAGACCTGGAATCTTGTTGACCGCGGCACCGTAGGTCGCATCAACCTCTCGCATCATGCGATCTTCTGCCTCGTGCTGACTGATGCACTTGGTATGACTGTCAACGCCTTTTGTCGAGCCGTAGCCGATTGTCCAAACGCCAACGGCATCCCGATATGGGCAGGAGCTATCTGAAGCCCTCGAACGACTCGATCAGCTTCGCGCCGCGGCGAGAGAGCTTCATGGCACACCCCCTTTCCAGTTGATCCGATCGCTTTTCATGCTGTTGCAGGACCGGCAGGCCGGAACGATGTTGTCGATCGTGTCTGTGCCACCTTTGCTGAGCGGCACGACGTGGTCCCGCTCCACGGCCCGCGTGCCGCAGTACGCGCACTTATGCCCGTATTCATCAAGCTTGGCGGCCCATTCCTCGGCTGTGTGGTGCTCTCCGAGGGCGAAGAGGATGGCACGGCGCTTGCGGTTGGCGTTCTGGGTGTAATGCGTCCGGCAAAGCCCGCGCACGCGTGCATCGCGTTCGCAGGTCGCAAGTGAACAGGTGCCCTGGTGACGAAGAACCTTGCGTGGCGGTGTCAATGGATCGCCATAGAGCCGGAGCCGCCGATAGTGGGATCGACAAAAGCCCCGGCTGTGCGCCGGCTTGTCGCAGTCGTCGGCCGCACAGGAGGACGGTTCCCAGTCGGATTGATGCTTGTTCCAGCCACCGGACTGCAAAACGACATCGGTGTTTCCGTGCGTGCGGAACCTTCGCGCATGCTTTGCGCAGTAGCCACGGGATTCATGCTCACCCTCGCAGCCTTCGACGCTGCACGTCCTGCCTGGCTCCCAGTGCCGGAGCACAAAGCTTGGGTCGCCGTGACGCTTCCAGCGGTTGTAGTGCTTGCGGCAGAGCCCACGAGATGAGTGCGGTCTGCCGCAGCTTTCAACCGTGCAAGTCTTCATCGGGGCACTCGTCGCAGTCTGCGATGTCGAGGTCATCGTCATGCGACGGCAGCGGGTCGAACAGTCGCCCGCAGAACTCGCATTCCAGCGAGTGGGTAGGCTGAGCCTGCATCGAAGATCACTCCTTCGGTGTCGGGGCGGGACCGTTCCAGCGGTGCCCGCCCAGTTTTGTTCGCTGTCTGTATCGGCATCCGCTCGCCCGATCTTTAGTCCGGCGGTTCGGGGACCGTCTTGCCTTCGTCGCCGTCGGGGGGGTTGGCGAGTTCGACGTCGTCGTCGACGTCGGGGGTTTCGCCGGTGAGGTCGTCGTCGGCCAACGGGACTTCGCCGGTGTCGTCGTCGACGTCGTCGAAGGCAGCGTCCTCTTCGTCGGCCATGTCGGGGTTGCCGGCGTCCGGCGGAGTCCCCTCGTACTGCTCGGTCACTGCTCAGCCCTCCAACAACGTCTTGATGTAGTCGGCCCGCTGTTTGCGGTTGACCTTGTTCCAGCCGTCCTTCGCCGCCGCCTTGCGAATTGCGGTCAGTTGGGACCGCAGCCGGCCCTTCGCCTTGGATGCGCGTTGCAGATGGCCGGCGTCGACTTTGGCCCACCCGCCGTTGCGTTTGGCGACACGACGTTCCTTGACCAGCGTGTCGCGGGCGGCCTTCTCCGGGCCGGTGAGGTAGTTGCGCGGATGCTTCTTGGGCTTGGCGGGCTCGCCGCGGTGGCGGTCCTGGTCGGGGGTGTAGCGGAAGTGCCACCACTCGCTGGGGGCGTCTGACCATTTCTTCTGCCACCCGTACTCGGCGCCCTCGCTGTTGATCAGCTGCGCCATCCGGGTTTGGGGGACGTCGACGGTGGTGCCCCACCCGTGATTGCTGGTGCCGGGCCTGGCGGCGAGCGCCCCTTTGCCGGATTGGTAGAGGTTCCAGAAGTACTGCTGTTCGGCGTAGGTGCGGTAGGCGGTGCGGTGGCTGGTGGGGCAGATCCAGACGCCGTGTTTCTTGCCGATGTGGTTTCGGAGCCGCTGCCAGCTGGCGGCGGCGTCTTTGGTCAGTCGGCCGCCGGGGATGTCGGCGAGGGTGGAGGCCGGGAGCCTGCCGTTCTCAGCCATGACCTAGGATGCGCCCTCCCATGAACGACGCGTGGACGACAGAGGACCAGGTGCGCGGGTGGGTGCTGACCGCCGGGCGACGACGGCCGGGGTTCACCGCCCCCGAGGTCGGCGAGCTGCTCGGTGTGGGGTTGGAGACCGTCGAGGCCGTCCTCGCCACCATGCAACGCGACGGGTCGATCGCGTGGCACGAATCGATGGGCAGTTTCAGCGTCACGCCCTAAGTAGCCGCGCCCGGAGGTTCCGTCGGCGGCGGCAGTTCAAAGTCGACGCGTGCGGCGTGCGCCTCGGGGTCGGCCAAGGCCATCAGCGCCGCGCCGTCGTCGCTGGACACGAAGACCGCGAGGCCGTGGCCTTCGATGTAGAGCAGGCCGTCTCGCGCCGCTTCGACGGTGTAGTCCCACTCTCGCAACTGCTCGAGCGGATCCATCAGCCCACCCTTCGCGGCGTTGCGTGCAGTACGCGATTGCCGAAAGCCCCGGCTACCCCCGAGTTTTGAAAGTAGGCGCTGTTGATCGTGTCGCCGGCAACGAGCGCCTCGTTCCATTGGCCGCTGATCGTGACCTGGGCGGCCACGGGGACGTAACCGCGGATCTGCGTGCCGGTGGCGGCTCCGTTCCGAATCCCCTCGTTGTAGAACGAGGCGGCGGCCTGGGGAATGATGACCGCCTGGCGATGCACGAGGTACGTCCCAGAGAGTGGGATCGGTATTGCCAAGTTCGGGTCGGTCGTGAGCGAGTTGTGAGGCACAGTGAAGCTGGCCCAGAATGAGGCGAAGAGCGCTGGCCCACCGAGAAACTCCCACTTCTCCGTGGCTGGGGATGACGCGCGATAACGGAAATGCCAAACGATGCCGTTGGCGGCGTCCGCGAGGAAGTAGCACTCCTGCCCGTCGACCGGAGATCCCGGCAGTGCGGTGACCAGCGGCGGACGCAGCGAGCTGATGCCGTCGAGCTTCATGGCAAGGTTCTTCTGCTGGTCCATGCCAGCCGGCGGGTCTGAGCCGGTGTAGTACGGCAGCCCGAGGTTCGGGGTGAGTGTCTCGGCC
>DATFRR010000216.1:0-10963 GCA_035263025.1 Micromonosporaceae bacterium | reverse complement strand
GACCGCGTCAGGGCCGGCGGCCCTCGAGCCCGCCCACGTCTTGCCGCCCCGCAGCCGTCAGAGATAACGGGTCTCGCCGCGCTCCTTCAGCTCATCGACAAGAGACTTGACTTCCTGTGCCCGATCGCGCGGGCACACCATCACCACGTCCTGCGTATCCACCACGACGACGTCACGCATGCCCAGCACTGCGATGAGCCGCTCGGCGTGCGCCACGACCATCGCCCCGGTGCTGTCCCGGATCAGCACGTCCGGCTTGTTGCCGCTCGCCGCGACCACGATGTTGCCGGACTCGTCGCCGGCGAGCACCTGGCTGAGCGAGTCATAGTCGCCGATGTCGTTCCAGCCGAAGTCGCCGGGCACGGTGGCCACCAACCCGCGCTCGGACGCACCCTCCATCACCGCGTAGTCGACCGAGATCTTCTCCAGGGTGGGCCAGATCTCGCCCAGCACTTCGTCGCGTTGGCGGGTGTCCCACGCTTCCGCGACGCGTACCACGCCGGCATAGAGGTCCGGCCGCTGGCGCGCCAACTCGCCGAGGAACACACCGACCCGCCACACGAACATTCCGGCATTCCAGTAGTAGTCGCCGGAGGCCACGTACGCGGTCGCCACGTCGCGGGTCGGCTTCTCCTTGAACCGCTCGACGCGGCGTACCGGTCCGACGTCGATGAGCCCACCGCACTGCAAGTAGCCGAACCCGGTCTCGGCACGGGTCGGCGAGATCCCGACGGTCATCAGGAAGCCCTGCTCCGCGCCGGCGATGGCGTCGCGGACCACGGTGGTGAACTTCGCCGCGTCGGCCACCAAGTGGTCGGCCGGAAACGTACCCATCACCGCGTCCGGATCGCGCCGGGCGATGATCGCGGCGGCCAGTGCGATCGCCGCGCACGAGTCTCGTGGCGCCGGCTCGACCAGGACGTTCTTCTCCGGCACGTCAGCCAACTGACGAGCGACGGCGGCCGCGTGTGCGGCGCCGGTCACGACATACGTCGCCTCGGGCGGCGCAAGGCGGCCGAGTCGGCCCACCGTCGCCTGCAACAGCGTCGCGGACGTGCCGGTCAGCGCATGCAGAAACTTCGGGTGTCCGGCGCGCGATATCGGCCAGAGTCGCGTGCCGCCGCCGCCCGCCAGGATGACCACGTAGAGCATCCGCTCATCATGCCGAGTCGGCGCGAGGCGTGTTCGATCGACCCCGATTCTCGTCATCCGTTTTCCGCCGATATCGCCGGAAAGTCGGCGATCACCGCACGACTCGTCAGCCGGCCGCTCGGGCCCATGCCGCGAGATGCACCTCGGCGCTGGACTCCCAAGTGAACTCGCGAGCCCGGTTGGCGCCGGCCGCGGACAGGTGCGCCCGCCGCGGCGCGTCGGCGAGAAGCGCCGCGAGGTCACGGCCGATCTCCTCCGGGCTCTCCCCGGTATAGGCCACCGCGTCGCCGCCGACCTCGGGCAGCGACAGCCGCGGCGTGGTCAGCACGGGTGCCCCGCACGCCATGGCTTCGAGCACCGGCAGCCCGAAGCCCTCACCGTGCGACGGGTAGGCCGCGATGAGCGCACCGCCGAGATAGCCGGGCAGGTCCGCGAAGCGTAGATAGCCCGGACGCAGCAGCCGCAGGTTTGCCGGCACCTCGGCGACCGACTCGTCAATGTCCTCGTCGTGGCCGGAACCGCCCGCGATCACGAGCGCCGGCGGTGAGGGCAGGTCCTGTGCCGCGAGCACCCAGCCGCGGATCAGGTTCGGCACGTTCTTGCGAGGCTCCTTCACACCGAGGAACGCGATATACGGCGTCGTACCCAGGCCCAGGCGGGCACGCACCCGGGCCTTGTCCGCCTCGCTCGGTGCATGGAACGACGCCGGGTCGACGCCGTGGTAGGCCACGTCGATCCGGGTGGGATCCGCGTCGAGAAGCCGGATCAGCTCGTCCCGTGTTGCTTTGCTGGGCACGATGACACGAGCGGCGCGGCGCAGCGAGGTCTTGATGGCCGACCGGAAGAACGTGCGTCGCGACTTCTCGTAGTGCTCCGGCTCGGTGAAGAACGTCGCGTCATGCACCGTCACCGTGACCGGGCATGGCGCGCGCATCGGGCAGGTGTAGAACGGCGAGTGAATTACCCGTGCGCCGACCTGGGTCGCCAGCAGTGGCAGCCCGGTCTGTTCCCAGGCGAGCCGGGCGGGCCGATGGGCGATCGCGGCCGGGGCGGCGATCACCACGGCCGAGGGCAGCATGCGGGTGTATCGCTCGAGGTCAGAGCGCTGCGCCACGACAACCAGATTGGAATCCATGGTGTCGAGCGCACCGAGCAGGCCATCCACATACCGACCCACGCCGCCGCGGTCCGCTGGAACGCTGGTGGCGTCGAACAGTACGAGAGCCGGACGACCGTCGCTCACGACTACGGTTCCTTTCCCAGTCTTACCATCCTCGCGGGACCTTATACCGTCCACGCGGGACCCGTGCGCCAGCCGTTTGGGCCGGTGCGGTGCTATCGGCAAGCCTACGCCCGAAGAGATGGCCCGATACCCCGCGACACCGGGCCCGGTCGGCGGATGTCCGGCGGGTATGTCCCGCGGGCAACCGTCGCGGGACACGCTAACGTCCCTGGTGGAACCGTGCGACGGACATGCCGGGAGAGATATGTGAACGGACCGCGAACCATCGGCGGCCTCTTCGAGTCGCTAGTCGATCGCGGCGCCGAGCGCCCGGTGCTGACGTTCTATGACGACGCGACCGCGGAACGCACCGAGCTATCCGGGGCCACCCTGCGCAACTGGGTCGCGAAGACGTCCAACATGCTCGTCGACGACCTTGATCTGCGTCCCGGCCAGTGGGCCGCGGTCGGATTGCCGCCGCATTGGCAGACCGCCGGCGTGTTGCTCGCCTGCTGGACGGTTGGACTGGCGGTGACGACGTCCCCGGATCCCGCCGAGGTGGCTTTCGTCGCCGCACGGGCACGCAGGGACCAGCCGGGCTCGCCCGTCGAATGGCCGGCCGCCGACGAGTGGCCGGCGGTCGAGCGCTACGTGCTCGGCCTGCATCCGATGGGCCTGCCGCTCGCCACCGTCCCGCCGGGATATCTCGACTACCCGACCGAGGTACGCGTGCATGGCGACGTGTTCTCGGCTCGTGATCCGGTAGAAGCGGACACGCCGGCGCTGAGATGGACCGAGGACGCCGTGACGCATGAGGGCACGCAGGCGATGCTCTGCGCACGCGCGGCTGAGCGTGCGACGGCGCTGAGCATCCCGTACGCCGCGCGGGTACTGATCGACGCGGACGCCCTTCCGGATCCGGTCGACTGGCTGCTGGCACCGCTCAGCCAGGCGGCGACCGTCGTATTGTGCGTGAACACGGCTGTTGCGCGTCTGGATGCGCGCGTTGCCGCCGAACGCGTTGACGCGGTGATCCGCTGACGCCGCGCCGGTTGGCTTGCGGCGTGCCGGGCCGCGCCTAGTTGCTGTCGGCGGCATTCCCCGGTGGCGCGGGCGTCGAGCTCACGGCGAACCCATGGGCGCGACGCCACTGGTCATGTTCACGGAGCAGCCAGCCCACGAGGTGCAGCGCGAACACCACGACGAAACACACCAGCGACACGACGGCCAAGGCGATCTCGACCGCCGACGGACCCGGCTTGGTGGATACATCTTGGATCAGCACCAAGCCCAGGACGATGGTGAGGACCATCAGCCCCGGCAGCACGAGGCTCTTGCCCGGAGCCGACGCACGCGGCACATCTGTTCCGGTCCGCTGGGAAAACACACTCATCAGCCGCTCCTTCGCATCCGAGGCGGTAACCGGCGGCGCCGGCAACGACAGTGTCCCGCCACCGGTGCCGCTACCGCTGTCCGCTTAGACGCCTAGCACGTCCGGTTCGGTTGCCGCGCGTACGTCGTCGGCGGTGACGCCCGGCGCCGTCTCGACCAATCGCAGTCCGTCGGGCGTTACATCGAGCACCGCGAGATCGGTGATGATGCGGTGTACCACGCCGCGACCGGTGTACGGAAGCGAGCACTCGTTCACGATCTTCGGTCCGCCGTCCTTCGCGACGTGCTCCATGACCACAATTACCCGGCGCGCACCGTGCACAAGATCCATCGCTCCGCCCATGCCCTTGATCATCTTGCCGGGCACCGTCCAGTTCGCGAGGTCACCGGTCGCGGACACCTGCATCGCGCCGAGCACCGCCACGTCGATGTGACCCCCGCGGATCATCCCGAACGACAGCGCCGAGTCGAAGAACGCCGCACCCGGGTTGACCGTCACGGTTTCCTTGCCGGCGTTGATGAGGTCCGGATCCACGTCCTCGTCGGATGGGTACGCGCCGGTGCCGAGGATGCCGTTCTCCGAGTGGAGAATGACGTGGATGCCGGGCGGCAGATAGTTCGGGATCAGCGTCGGCAGGCCAATGCCAAGGTTGACGTACTGACCGTCTTCGAGTTCGGCGGCCGCGCGCGCTGCCATCTGGTCGCGAGTGAGTCCCATGACGATCAGCCCCTCTGCCGCACGGTACGGCGCTCGATGCGCTTCTCGCCGACGTCGACCGCGACGACACGCTGGACGAAGATGCCGGGCAGATGGATGGTGTCCGCGTCGAGTTCGCCGGGCTGGACCAACTCCTCCACCTCGGCGATGGTGACCTTGCCGGCCATCGCGCAGAGCGGATTGAAGTTGCGCGCGCTCTCGTGGAACACGAGGTTGCCGTGCGTATCGCCCTTCGCCGCGCGGACCAGCGCGAAGTCGCAGACGATGCCCTCCTCCAGCACGTATGTCCGGCCGGCGAATTCGCGCGTTTCCTTGGCCGGCGATGCGACCGCGACGGACCCGTCAGCGGTGTAGCGCCACGGCAGGCCGCCCTCGGCGATCTGAGTGCCGACTCCGGCCGGTGTGTAGAACGCCGGGATACCGCAGCCGCCGGCCCGAAGCCGCTCGGCAAGCGTGCCCTGCGGCACCAGTTCCACCTCGAGCTCGCCGGCCAGATATTGCCGCGCGAATTCCTTGTTCTCGCCAACGTACGAGCCGGTGGTGCGCGAGATGCGGTGCGCGGAGAGCAGGATGCCGAGCCCCCAGTCGTCCACGCCGCAGTTGTTCGACACGGTACGCAGGTCGCTGACGCCTCGATCATGCAGTGCGCCAATCAACTCGCTCGGGATGCCACACAACCCGAACCCGCCGACCGCGAGCGTGGCTCCGTCCGGGATGTCGGCGACTGCCTGCGCCGCGCTGGCGACCGTCTTGTCCATGGCGCGAGATCTCCTCGAGTCCTACTCAGGGCCGCGTTTGACCTGACTCGACACGTTACAGGGCGTCGCGGGGGCCGTCGGCATCCACGGCGGCGACATTCGCCGACGCACTGGCACGCAAACGCGTCGCGGCCACCGGCGCGCCGGTGGCCGCGACGTCACTTCGGACGTGGAGGGCTAGAAGCCGCCCGTCCCGTTCGGCGTGCCGAGACCGGTCGGGCCGTCCCAGCCCGCTCGAGCCGTGCACAGTTGCGATGGCGAGCACGTCCCATTCGAGCCGGACGTCACGTCGTTGAACGTCGACGCCGAGTCGTGGGTGTACGGGAAGTTGTTGTTGATGGATGCCGCGTTGCCGGCCAGTGCGTACACCGACGCGATGATCGGCGACGCCACGCTCGTGCCACCGAATACCAGCCAGCCCGAGAACCCTTGGAACGCGAAGCTATCGAACACTGCTACGCCGGTGTTGGGGTCGGCGTCAGCTGATACGTCGGCTACCGCGCGGTTCGCGCACCCGGTGTTGAACGTGGCCTGGCCGGACAGCGCTGGGTTCTTGGTCGAGCAGCCGCTGCCGGCACCGGACCACACGGTCTCCGACCAGCCGCGAGCGTTACTCGCCCGGACGAGCGACGTGCCGCCCACCGCGGTGACAAACCGCGACGATGCGGGGAACTGCACGCCGAATCCGCTGTCACCGCTGCTCGCCGTGATCGCGATGCCCGGGTGGTTGTAGAACGGGGCCGACGCGTCGGTGGCGTCCCCACCGCCGTAGCTGTTGCTGATCTCGGTGGCACCCAGCGCCGCCGCCTCGTTCACCGAGGCACCGAGGTTGGCGATCGTCGCCGAGTTGGCCTCGACCAACAAGATGTGGCAGTTCGGGCAGATCGCCGACACCATGTCGAGGTCGAGCGAGATCTCCTGCGCCCAGCCGCCGTTCTTGCGTGGGTAGCGCGTGCTGCCGTTCTGAGCCACCTTGCGGAAACAGCCGTTGGCCGTGGTACAGGCCGGCAGCCCGAATTGGGCCCGGTAGACGCCGAGGTCGGCCTCGGCGGACGGGTCGTCGAACGCGTCGACGATCGCCACGGTCTGGCCGCTGCCGGCGGTCGACGACGGCAGCTTGTAAGCGGACTGCAAGTCGGCCGGGAAATAACCGGACGGCGTTGACGCGTCGGGCTTGACGCCGGTGGCCGTCGAACTGCCACCGCTGATGCGGATGGCGTCGCAAGCCATCTGGCCGACAACGGTGGCACACACGTGCACCCGCATGGTCTTCGAGGCGGCTACGTTCCCTTTCGTGGTGGGCGCCGCCGCCTGCGCCGTACCGGTAAATGCCATTGCGCCGACCACAGCCGCGATCGCGGCGCCGCCGACGGCGATGCGCCAAGGTATGCGCATCGGTCCTCCTTGGGGGAGAAGGGATGTGGGGATGCCACCGTCAGCCACGAAACCCCGCCTCGGCACGATTTCACCGCTGTCGATGGATGACGCAAGCTTCAATCCCGCGCGGCGAAAGGTCAATGCTTGACGAGTGTCTTGTCAGCCAGATAACAGGATTCGCGCCAAAGTCGGTTCTCGCGACCGTCTCATCAGGACGGGAGCGGCGCGAATGACGTGCTCGTCTTAGGCGTGCGGGGTCCGGATGTCATGGTTCGCGTCGGCTGTTCCGATTGACATCAACTGCGGCGATGATTACGACTGTCCGTGACCGCGGCTCGTCAGATCGCCCGCCGCGTCACGGCCACGACCGTCCGCGACCCGCCGGAGGACCGATGCGCCACCTCGGATCGATCGCTTTGTCCATCGTGCTCGCCCCGGTCATTTTCGTGCTCGTGGGAGTCGGCCAGGCAAAGGTTGCCTTGAACCTTGGACTAGCGCAGACCCGCTGGTCGGAGTTTGGCATCGGGGTGGCGGCACTGCTTGTTGCCGCGGCCTGCTGCGCGGTGCTCACGCTGACCAGGGTGTCGCCCGCTGGCCCGGCGTTGATCGGCCTCGTCTTCCTTGCGGTCGCGATCGTCGCCGTCGCCGTTCCGTCGTCGATCCTGCCGCACGTCGGGCACGGCCTGTTCGGCGTCCGTGGCGACACGACGCTTCCGCTGCAATCCGGCGTTTTGATGGTCATCGCGGTGCCACTGCTGGCGACCGTCTTCAGCGCACGACGATGGCGCGGCGGCGAAACGCGCCAAGCGGCCCAGGCCGAATCTCCGCCGGCCATTCCCAACGCCGGGCCGGCATATCCCGGCGCAAACTTCGAACCACTTGGGTACGGTCCACCGACGGTACCGGCGCAGCAGCCGTACCCGCGTGCCGCACAAGCGGACCCATTCGGCACCACGCCAGTGCCCGCGCAATCGCCGGTGATGTCGTCCGGAGAATTCGTTGCCACCGTGCCGGCCGACGACCAACCGGCCAACTACGGACAGGCGTATCCGCCGCCCAGATATCCCTCGCCACCGCCCCAGGTGTATCCGCCCGTCACGCCGCTGCCACCACCACCGTCACCACCGCGACCGGTCGCGCCGCCACCACCACCGGCACCTCCGGCGCACCCAGCGGCACCGGCACCGAACGTGAGCCCACCCGCGCCGCCGCTACCGGCACGGTTCGAGCCCGTCGTACCGGCCCGCACCCCTTGGTCGGCGCCGCCCGGCTCGAGTAGCGCTCCGGCCGTGCCGACACCGGACCAGCCGACCGACCAAGCGGACGTACGCGATGAGCCCACGCAGGTGAACCGGTCAGACGCCATGCCGGGCGGCACGGTCTACCCGAGTCGGCACGCCCACGACGCGGCGGATGAGGTCACCGTCGTGGACTTGCCGCCGACGTCCTCGGACGACTCGGCGTCAAGGCCCGAGTCGGGCTCGATCGCCGACGGGAACGGGCCGGACGCCGTCGAGCGGCGCTCTGCTGACACAGTGGCCGAGACGCGGCCCGACGACTAACGGCCACCAGCCAACGCCTCAGCCGCGCGCCGTCGCCTGGTCTGCGCTGTCGAGTTCCGGCTGCCCGCCGTTCAGCGACGGGTCGGGCATCGGCGCGACCGTACCCATGCTCTTGCGGACCGTGTCGAAGATGGCGAGTCCCTGGCCGACCAGCCCGGCCGCGATGTCGCCCAGGCCGTCCGCACCGTTGAGCACGGTGACGTTCGCGTTCGCCAGGCCCTGTGCGGCTTCCTTCACGATCGCCGGAAGTTGGTCGATCAGCATGCGCTCGAGCGCGACCCGGTTATACGACGCCGCGGCCTCCGCCTGGACCTTCATCTTCCCGGCCTCGGCCTCGGCGATCAGCCGGACGCGTTCGGCCTCCGCCTCGGCGGGCCGCACGATCTCGGCCACGAGTTGCTGCTCACGCAGCTCGGCCTCGCGCTGCGCGAGGTCGGTCTGCGCAGCGATGACCTCGAGCTGTGCTTTCGCCTCGGCCAGCGGACCGGCCTGCGCGGCCTCCGCCTGCGCGCGGTCGATCTCCGCCTTGTATTGCGCCTGTACGACGGCCGTCTGACGGGCGAACTCGGCCTGTGCACGCTGGGACTGCTGGGCGGCCTCGGCGGCGGCCTGATCGGCCTGCGCCTGCGCAATCTGTGCCTGCCGTTGGATCGCGGCGTTGTGCGGCGCGGACATCGCCGCGATGTACCCGATCTTCATGTCGTCGATCGACTGGATCTGCAGGGAGTCGACGGACAGACCGATGCGAGCCATCTCCTCCTTGGAACCTTCAAGCACTTCGGTGGCGAGTTTCTGCCGCTCGGTCACGATCTCCTCGACCGTCATCGAACCGACGATCGACCGCAGGTGGCCCGCGAAGATGCGCCCGGTCAACACGGCCATCTGGTCCTGATCGGACAGGAAGCGCTGTGCGGCGTTGACGATGCTGTCCGCATCGTTGCCGACCTTGAACGCGATCACCGCACGTACGTTCAGCGATATGCCCTGCTTCGTCACGCAGACCTCGCTGACTTCCGCCTCCTTCATGGCGAGCGTCAGAAATCTGGCGCGGCGGAACACCGGGAGGACGAACGTGCCGTGACCGGTGACGACGCGGAACGGTGTGGTCCCGCTGTGCGACTTCCGCCCCGAAACCAGCATCGCCTCGTCCGGGTCGGGCACGCGATATCCGAACATCAATCCTCCTAGTCGCACCCGTCAGCGAGCGTTCAGCCCAGCGCGGAGATCGGGATAACCGAGACGGTACGGCCGCCGAGGTCGGCCACGATCAGCACGTTCGTACCCTTCGCGATCGGCTCGTCGGAATGCGCGAGGTATGTCTGGCTGCCGGTGGGCAGGCGCACCAAGACTTCGCCAGGCCCTCCCGGACCGCGCGTGGCATGAACGACGACTCCGGTCTTGCCGACGAGCTCGCTGTCCACCGAGAATCCTCTCCGTACCCGGCCGATAACGTACTCGCCAACGTCAACCCGCGTCCGCCCCGGAGTGGCCACATTTGGGCCACTCCCGAGGCACCTGGATTAAATCTTGGTACGACGGGGAATCACCGCGGCGAACGTCCACCCCCGACCGGACGGCGCGCAGGATTAGGAGGCCAACGGTGAAAACCGCCGGTGTCATCGTCGTCATTTGGCTCATCATCGGTACGATCGCCGCCTGGCAGCGCGGCTACTTCGGGTCATCGAGCGATACGTGCGCACACTTCGGCACGACCGCGATCACCCTCGTCGCTGGACCGCTTAACTACGTCGGCCTCAACCCGAAGATTCACTGCGAGCTGCCACAACCGTCGAAGTAGCTCGGTCGCGTATGAGCGGAGGGCGCGGCATCCGCCGCGCCCTCCGCTCGTGCCCTCCGGGCGATTCCTAGCAGGCGCTACTCCTCGACGAGCAGCCGCTCCCGCAGGTCGGCAAGCGTACGGCTGAGCAGCCGCGACACGTGCATCTGTGAAACGCCAACGCGCTCGGCGATCTCGCTTTGCGTCATGTTCGCGAAGAATCGCAGCATCAGGATCTGCCGTTCACGCTCGGGTACGTCCGCGAGCGCCTCGTGCAGCGCCTGCCGGTCGGCCACCGACTCGAGGCGCTCGTCCAGTGCCCCTAAGACATCGGACAGCACGGCGCCGTCGTCGTCGCCGACTGGCGTGGACAGCGACCGAGCGGTGTGCGCCTGCCCGCAGTCGATGCCGGCGAGCACCTCGGACTCGGTGATGCCGAGGCGCTCGGCAAGGTCGCAGACCGTCGGAGAGCGGCCCAGGTCCTGCGCCAGCGCCGGGATCAGTCGGCTGATCTCGAGATACAGCTCCTGGCGCGCGCGCGACACCCGTACGCTCCAGCTTTTGTCGCGGAAGTGACGCTTCACCTCGCCGAGAATGGTCGGCATCGCGTAGTTGACGAAGGGTGTTTCGCGCCCGGCGTCGAAGCGGTCGACTGCCTTGATCAGACCGACCGTCGCGACCTGCACAAGATCGTCGAGGCTCTCGCCGCGACCAGCGAAACGTGCCGCCGCCCTGCGCACCATAGGCAGGCAGGCGCAGATGACGTCGCTGCGCATGGCGTCCCGGTCCGGGTCGGCAGGATCCATTGTGGACATCGTTGTGAGGTTCGCCGCCACGAAGTCATCGACATCGTCGCGCGAACTTTGGGTGGGCAGTTGGACGCGGGCGGACAACGCCGCCGTCGTAGTGTTGAGGGAACTCATAAATGACTCCACGTGCCGTGGCGTCTGCCCGTCGAAAGCCTGGGCGCAGCAGAAACGCGCGCACCACCAGCCGACCTGTCGG
>DATFRR010000215.1:0-28820 GCA_035263025.1 Micromonosporaceae bacterium | reverse complement strand
TCCGGATCGGTCCACTGACCCGGAGATCACACCGCGCAAGCGCGTCGCGGCCACACCGGCCGCCGCGCTCTTCCTGCCGCCGTCCGACCCGGCTCGACCCGACAACACGGGTACGCAGACAGCGGCGAGCACCGAATCCCCTGCGGCAAACGGAGCGCCGGCCGGCCCGAAACGTGCTGCACCGGCGGCGGCATTCCTGGCCGCTGCGGCCGCAGAGACCGCGAACGGGTCAGGCCGCCACGAGCCGGGGCGCAACGAGCCGGAGCGCAACGGCCATTCGGCAGTGCCAACTCGCCCGGCAGCGGCACATGCCGCGGCGACCGACAATGGCGCCACGCCAGCGCCAGCGACACCCACGAAGGCCGAGTCGCCAGAGGGCCCCTTGCCCAAGAAGGCGGCAACCGCGAAGAAAACAGCACCCGCGAAGAAAACAGCAGCGGCGAAGACGGTTGCGCCGTCCAAGTCGACAGCTGCGAAGAAGGCTGCGCCCACCAAGTCGACGCCCGCGAAGAAGGCTGCGCCAAGCAAGCAGGCAAAGCCCACGGCGAACGCGACGCCGGCCAAGAAGGCGACGCAAGCCAAGAAGACAGTCCCGGCAAAGAAGGCGGCGCCCGCCCCACCGGCCCCGTCGGTCGCCGTCGCAACCGAAGTGCGCGAGCGTCCTGGCGTGTGGCTCACCGTACGACAGCAGCCGCAACACATTCCCAGCGCGCTCGCCCTCGCCGCGGTCGGGCGGTACGCCGACGAGGCGCGCACCAAGGCGGAGTGGCTACGCACCACGTACCCGGACGTCGGCGCCGACCGGCTGGCGCGGGTCGCGACCCGTACGGCTCGACGGCGTACCGGACTAGCGGCGCTCGCCACCGCCCTGCCGTTCGGTGGTGTGGCAACCGCGTCCGGCCACCTGTGGGCGTACGCGCGACTCGTCCTCGACGTAGCGGCCGTGTACGGCTTCGATCCCGCTGATCCGGCTCGCGCGGCGGACGTGCTCGCGCTGCTCGGCATCTACCCGGATGCTCGGGCGGCACGGGCGGCCGTGCGCGCGGCCAGCGGTGAAGCGGCCGATGATGGTCGGCGGGCACCCGCGCTGCCTCGGCTCGGCTCGGTGACACGAGCACTCGGTTGGCGTACGGCGTCTCGCGTCGTACCCGCGTCTGGCCTGATCCTCGCAAGCCTTGCTGGCGCGACCGACGTGGCCGACCTCGGCGAGCGGGCGATCCGCTTCTACCGCGACGCGGCCGCGTAGGCGGTCATCGACGGAAGCGTCGGCGCCGCTGATCGCGCTCGATCTGGCCGACGACGTTGCGACCCGGCACGCCGGTCACGCCGCCGCCGCCGTGCGTCGCGGAGCCTGCCTGGTAGAGACCCGTGATCGGAGTACGGAGATCGGCGTATCCGGCCGCCGGTCGCATGTGGAACATCTGGCCGGGAGTCAGCTCGCCGTGGAAGATGTTGCCGCCGACGAGGCCGTATTCGGTCTGCATCTGATGCGGCCCGATGACTTGGCGCCCGACCATCGAATCGATGAACCCCGGTGCGACTGCTTCCATGCGCGCGGTGAGCCGGTCCGCGTACGCCGTCAGCTCATCGCGATGCGGTTGCATGGCGTAGTTCGACGGAACCCACTGCGTGAACATCGACACGATGTGGTGGCCGGGCGGCGCGAGCGAATCGTCGAACACCGACGGGATGCAGATGTCCGCGAACGGGAACTCCGCGGGGCGACCCGATGCGGCGTCCCGGAACGCTTGCTCGACATCGTCGAGCGATTCGGCAAGCACGATCGTGCCGCCGTGGACCTGCGGATCGAATTCCGGATGCGAGGTGAACGTCGGCAACCGGTCGACCGCGAAGTTGACCTTCACCGTGCCGGACCGTGTCTGGTAGGCCGCGATGTCCGCGACGAAGTCGGGCGGCAGCGTGTCGGGTTCGATCATGTCCAGGAAAGCGATCTTCGGATGCACCGTGGTCACCACGGTCGGAGCCGCGATCTCCTCGCCCGAGGCGAGCACCACGCCGGTCACCCGGCCGCCACTCGTGACGATGCGGCGAACCTCGGCCGACGTACGGATCTCGGCACCGCCGGCACGTGCCGACGCGGCGATCGCCTCGGAGATCGCGCCCATCCCACCTCGGGCGAACCCCCATGCGCCCGTCTGCCCCTCGACGGCGTCGCCGACGTGGTGGTGCAGCATCACGTACGCGGTGCCGGCGCTCCGCGGCCCGGCCCACATGCCGATCACGCCGGAGACGGACAGCACGCCGCGCATCGCATCCGACTCGAACCGCTCCTCGACGACGTCGGCGAGGCTTGCGGTGAATAGACGCGTCAGGTCGAACGCCGCTCGCACGTCGACGCCGTGGAGCCGCCTGGCGAGCGCCGCCTGGGCGAGCAGATCGGACGGCCGCTTCGAGCCGAGCTTCGGCGGGATCTGTTGCAGCAGCGGGCCGACGAGCTTGCCGAGGCCGGCGAACCATCGATCCCACGCTTCGTAGGCGTCCGCGTCCTTTTTCGAGAACTTCGCGATCTCGGCATGGCGGGCGGTCGGATCGTTTGGCAACGACAGGTAGCGACCGTCCCGGCGCGGTGCGAAATAGGGACCCTGCGGGTAGACGTGGTATCCGTACCGGACGAGGTCGAGATCGCGCACCATCCGCGGCGACAGCCAGCTCACGACGTACGACAGCGACGTGACCGTGTAATCCGGTCCGAACGGATGCTCGGACACCGCCGCACCACCGACCACCGGCCGGCGTTCGAGGACCAGCACGCGTCGACCGGTGCGTGCCAGGTAGGCGGCCGCGACGAGGCCGTTGTGCCCGCCGCCGACGATCACCACGTCGTACTGGTTGGTCGTCGTCACTGCGTGCCTCCCCGGCCGTGTGCCGCCCGTCGTTGGTCGTGCCTGTCGATCATGTTGGTACGGCCCGTGGCGGCACTCGCGTCACGACGGCCGAGTCAGTAGCGCTCGACCAGGTGTGCCCGATTGGCCTGCGGTTCGGACGGTTCCGGCCAATAGTCCGTGATCGCGTTGATCAGACCATCGTCGGACATCGCGAGCCAGACGCACGCGTCCTGCTGCTCGCCGTCCACCCGCGCGTCGACGAGCACAGCCGCGTGGTGACCGTCCGCGACAACGTAACGTATCCGCAGGTGCCAGTCTCCCGGGTAGGTCCGGTTGAATTCCAGGAACGATGCCTTGCCACGGATCCGCTCACGGCTCTGCGGCATCTCGTACACGATGTCATCGGCCAACAGCCCGGCGACGTGTGCCCAGTCGCGTCGCTCGAGGCCGTCGACGTAGTCGCGCGCCAACCGCCGAGTGTTGGCGGTCTCGTCCCCGTCGATGCCTGAGTCGTGGTGCTCATCCGTCTCGTTCATGGACGGCAGGCTATCTCGGCAGTCTGTCGGTTTCCGGCGCCGTTTGCCCGGGCGCCGCCGGCTGTTGGCACCGTCGGTGCCGCTACGGCACCAGACCCGGGAACCAGCGATGCAGGTAGGGCCGCAGCAACGCGTACCCGACGAACGTGACGATGTCGAGGATCGAGTGCGCGACGATCAGCGGCGTCACGCGGCCGTACCGCCGGTAGAACGTGGCGAAGATCAGACCCATGGCCGCGTTGCCGGCGAACGCGCCGAAGCCTTGGTAGAGGTGGTAAGAGCCGCGGATCGCCGCGGACAGGCCGATCGCGGCCGGTGTGCGCCAGCGTAGGTCGCGCAACCGCGTGAGCAGGTAGCCAACGACGATGACCTCTTCGAGAGTGGCGTTCTGAATGGCCGACAGGATCAGCACCGGGATCGCCCACCAGACATGTGGCAGCGACGCAGGCACGACGGTCGCACCGATGTCTAGCTGGCGCCCAAGGGCATACAACCCGATCCCGGGTACGCCGATGCAGAGCGCCAGCGTCACCCCGATGCCGAGGTCACGCCCCGGTTGTCGGGCGTCGAGGCCCAGCAGTCGGGTCGGGTTACCGTGGTCGCGGCGGAGCAGATGGATCGCCAGCGCGACCGGAACCAGCGGCACGAAGATGTAGAACAGCTGAAATGCCAGGTCGAGCCACGGGCGGCCGGGCGCCAACGAGGTGTTCAGCTGTGCGACCGCTCGGGACAATCCGCCGGGCGCAGTCAGATCACCGATGAGTTGGATGAACGCCTTCACAGCGTTCGCGCCGAGCGACAGCAGGAAGACGATGACGACTTCGTTGCGCAGGACGGTCCGCGGCAGGTCGGATCGCGGCGATCCAGTGATCCAATCCGGGTCGTCGTACCACATCTCGTGCGCCGCGGCGCGCAGCCGAGGGATCGCGCCACGCAGCGGAGCAGGCCCGCGCCGGCCGTCGGGCGGCGGCCGGTCCTCGACCTGCGACTGCATCCGTATCCCCTGTCTCCGGCAGTGCCCCCGTGACCGCCGTGCGGTAGGTCCGACGGGCGCGCCCGGCCGCTCTTCGGGACCGCGCCGAGCATCGGGTCCATGTCCTAGTCCCGACCTGCCGACGTCCCTGTGGCGCCGGACCGAACCGCACGGCACTACGCCTGAGCCGAGCGCCTGCCCGCGGATCCGGATCGCATTGATTCGGCCGCTACCCCGCTCTGGCCGCTAATGATTGCACGCCTGCCGGGCATCGACCTGTGCTTCAACCCGGCGTGCTCGTTCGGCGCGTGCAATAGTGCCGGCGACCGCGACTCAACTGACCCAGCCGGCGGGGCGCACCCGCACAGCCGGCAGCGACGTCAGCCGACGCGGTCGGCGGGCCGCACCCTCGTCGTCGACACGAAGCGGCGTTGGTTCGACGCGTGCCGACGCGTCTGCGGGCGCACGGCATCCATCGACTCGCCGTCTTTGCGGCGCGCCTGCGACACGCCGTATACCGCGCTGGCCTGCCGCACCGGAAGAACGCCGGCGTCGACTGTCTCGAGCGGCGGCGCGCCGGGCGGCGACGGCACGGACGCGACGCCGCGTGCCCAGATCACCGGCCGGAGCACGACGGTCTTCCCGCGCCGACTCCGACCAGTCCGCGAGAATACGCCGGCCACCAGGTCGTTGATCTTCACCACGATGGCGACGACGAGCGGCAAGAGGATCACCGCAAGCCAGGTCACGAACTCGGCGAGCGCCATCAGGCCGGCCAGCGCGATGGCACCCTCGAACATCAAGAAGCACGCCAATCCGCCGGGATGAATGTGCTTGAGGCGCAGCGCGCGAGCGTAGAGCGTCGGATTGGTTCCGCCGGTCGTCCGACGACGTCGATTGGTCACCTCACGCCTCCAGCTTCCGTGCCGCACTCATCGCAAACACCGCGCGCTCCAGTGCGTACCCACGGTCCTCTGATCCGCCCTTGACCTCGGCGTTGCATACCGCCGTGGCGTGCATGGCCGCCACGAGGCCGGCGGGTGTCCAACCGCGCGCCTGCCGCTGCGCCCGCTCGACCTTCCAAGTGGGCATGCCCAATGTGGACGCCAGTTGGTACGCGTTGCCACGGCCGGCCGACGCGACCCGTGCCACGGTCCGTACGCCATCGGCCAGCGCATCCGCGATGGGCACCGGATCGACGCCGACCTGCAGTGCCCAGCGGAGCGACTCCAACGCGCCTGGCACGTCGCCGACCATCGCGGCATCGGCCACCGCGAATCCGCTCACCTCGGCGCGCCCACGGTAGTAGCGGGCGACCGTCTCGGCCGTGATCCGACCTTCGGTGTCCGCGGTGAGCTGCGCCGAGGCGGCGGCAAGCTCACGCAGATCGGTGCCGACCGCGGCGATCAGTGCCTCGGCCACGTCGACGCCGCATGAACCGCCCAGCCGGTGGAATTCGTCTCGTACGAAGTCGACACGCTCGCGATGCCGAGTGATCTTCATCGCCGTCTCGACGTGCGCCCCTGCGGAGCGCAGTCCGTCAGCGAACGCCTTGCCCTTCACACCGCCAGCGTGCATTGCGATCACGACGAGATCTGGGTCCGGCTCGCGGGCGTAGTCGAGCAGCGCCGCCGCGACGTCCTTCGCAGCGTTCTGCGCGTTGGCCAGGACCACGATGCGACGGCCGCCGAACAGCGACGGGCTGAGCAATGCCGCGATCTCGCCGACCGTGGTGCTACCCGCGTCTACCTCGCGCATTTCAACGGATTCGTCGCCGGCTCGAGCCGCGACCACCGCTGCGTGCACGGCGCGCGACACCAAGAACTCGTCGTCACCGGTGATGAGGACGATCGATGAGGTCGCGGCAGTCACGTCGCCTATCCTAAAGCGATCGCCGCCACAGAGGGTATCCCTTACCTTACGGAGCGCTGTAGTCGATCGGGTGACGTTTGCCTCATCGGCCAGCGAGAAGGATCGTGCGGACGGTCGTCGTGGACCGCCGGTCGACGCGGGCGCGACCGCCATCGCGGTGTAATTCGCGGCTCGACTTGCGCTTTCGGGCGGCGCACGCTGACCGGGCGAGCGACCACGCACCGACACGGCGAGGCCGGCCGGCGTGCGGAGCGCGGCGAGGTCACCACTGATATCGGTACGCAGAATCCGCGCACCGCGAGCCTTGAGCGTGTCGAGTGTCGCGACGCTCGGCAGGCCGTACTCGTTGTCGACACCGACCGACACCAGCACGACCGCCGGGGCCACGGCCGCCAGGAACGACGGGTCCTGATAGGCCGACCCGTGATGCGGCATCTTCAGCACATCGGCGCGCAATGCATCGGCGCCGTCGGTCGCCAGGATCTCCGTCTGCTCTTCGATCTCGGCGTCGCCGGTGAGGAGCACGCGCTCGCCGGCGTCGTCGACACGGATCACGAGCGAGTTGTTGTTCGGATCGGATCGCGTACCCGTGACGCGAGCAATCGGACCGAGCACCGTCAGCCGCGCGGCACCGTACGTGAACGTCTCGCCTCGCCCCGGTACGCGGACCGGAATATGCCGCTTCGTCGCGGCCGCCATCACGTCGCGGTATCCCTCCGGCGGATCGTCGAACGGCGACACCCACATCTGCGCGACACTCCGACCGTCCAGCACCCCGTCGACGCCACCGACGTGGTCGGCGTGGAAGTGAGTGAAGACCAGCAACGGGACTCGAGTGATGCCAAGCCGGCGCAGGCAACCGTCGATCGCAGTGGGCTCGGGACCCGAATCGACGACGATGGCGGCGTCGCCGCCGAGCGGCAGTGCAAGGCCATCGCCCTGGCCGACATCGCACATGACGAGTACCGCGCCACGCGGCGGCCACCCGCCGCCGACAACTCGCACCGGCACCGCACCGATTACGCCCGCGACGAGCACGACCACCGCGGCAATGCGTACGCCACGCCGTCGCGTTGCGAGCAGTACGCCGCCGAGCAACACGGCCAGCAGCAATGCACCCCACACTCCGCTGGGCCACGCGGTCACCGCGGCCGGCGCAGTCGCACCGTGTTCCGCGACGAACAGCAGCCACCGTGCCGGCCAGCTGGCCAGCCAGGCGAGAAACGCGGCGCCGCCGGCCCACACCGGTGACAGCACCGCCGCTCCGACGCCGACAATGGTCGCGGCCGGTACGACTGGAACGGCGACAAGGTTCGCTGGTACGGCGATGATGCTCACCGTTCCGCTGAAGCCGGCAATCAGCGGTGCACACGCGACCTGCGCCGCCGCTGGAACGGCGAGCGCCTCGGCAGCGCCGCGCGGCACCCGCCGCCGCAGCAAGGCGTCACGCCAATGCGGGGCGATCAGCAGCAATCCCGCGGTCGCCAGCGCGGACAACCCGAATCCGATATCAGCGGCGAGCGCCGGATCCGCGACGATCAGCACGGTGATGCCGGCGGCGAGTGCCGGCACGGCCGCTCGCGCTCGACCGGTGGCGAGCCCGACGAGCCCGAGCCCACCCATCGCGGCCGCGCGGAGAACGCTCGGGGTTGGGCGTACCAGGATGACGAACCCCACCAACGCGAGCGCACAGACAATCGCGGAAACCGTTGGACCGGCACGGCACCATCGACAGCCGAGCAACACCGCGCCGAGAATCATGGCGACGTTGCTCCCGCTGACCGCGACGAGGTGTGTCATCCCCGTCGCACGAAACGCATTCGAGACAGCCGGGTCGAGTCGGGTCGTGTCGCCGTCGATGAGACCGGGCAACAGCCCGCTGACCTGCCCGGGCAAACCCGCACACGCGCGTTGCAGCCCAGCCCGCAGCGCGTCAGCCGCACGCTGTGTCCACGGTGGTCGGCCGACCAGCGTCGGCGCGGTGGTGACCGAGATGACCGCGGCGTCGAGACTCGCGCCGTCCGGTGTCGTGAGGCGACCGTCGGCGGTCACCCGTTGCCCGGGTGACAGTGTCCGCCACGCATCGTTGGCGGCGAGGACGAACACCGGAACCGACGCGGCGACCGTGACGCCACCCGCGACGACGTTCGTCAGCTTGGCGTCCATGCCGAATGTCGGCGGACCAACGCCGGGCTGGCCGACCGGACGCGGATCGCTGGCGATGGTGAGCGACACGGCGCCGCGGGTACGTTCGCGAGCGAGCCCGGCCAACGGCTCCGCGTGCGCCACCGCGAGATGAGCGGCGGTCGCTCCGGCGCCGGCCGCCGCTCCGACGAGAAGCGTCAACACCACCCAACGAAGCGCGGACCAACGGCCGCCCGGCGCCGCGTCGTCAGCGCCGGCCGGGCCAGCCACACCGGCCGGGCCAGCCACGCCAGCGCGTCGCACTGGCGCACCCTTCGCGCCGGCGCCTTGCCATGCTGCGCCACGAACTCGTACCCACCCCACCGCTGCTGGCGTGCCGGCCAACACTGCGGCGACAACGATCGCCGAGATGGCCAGTACCAGTGCCCCGGTCGGACCGGCGTGCAGCGCGGCGATCCCGGCGAGCCACGTGCCAATCGCGAGCGACGCGAGGCGTACGTCCGGCCACTCGGCCGCCCGCACGACGGGTGGCTCCGCGCTCACACCGTCACCAGATCCTTGATCTCGGCGAACTTCGCGTCTCCGATGCCCGAGACGTTGCGCAACTCGTCCACGCTGTGAAAGCCGCCGTGCTGCGTGCGGTAGTCGATGATCCGCTGCGCAAGTGCCGGCCCGATGCCGGGCAGTGTCTCGAGGTCGGCTTCCGTTGCGCTGTTGAGATTGATCGGGGCACCGGCCCCACCCGCCGAACCCGCCGCGCCGCCGGCCGATCCGGTCGCGGCGCCGGGCGGCGGCGCGACGCCCACCACGATGAGCTGTCCGTCGACGACCTTCTGGGCGAGGTTCACGAACGACAAGTCGGTGCCTGGCAATGCACCGCCGGCCGCCGCGATCGCATCCGCGATGCGTGCGCCGGGCGGCAGCCGTACCAGTCCTGGATGTTTGACCTTGCCCTCGACCGCGACCACAAGCATCGCCGAGGGACTCGCGGCCGGCGAAGTAGTCGACGGGTCGTGACCATCGCTGCCGTCCGTGGCCGCCGCCGCGGCGAACGTATTGACTCGGATCTCATGCGGTCGGGAGCGCCACGCGAGATATGCCGCAACGAGCATCGCCACGACGGCGACCACGGCGAGCGCTTTGGTCGCGCGCCGGCCGGGGTTGAGCGCCTCGAGCGCCCGGGCACTCACCGCGGATGCGGCAGGCGCGACGGGGTTCGGGTCCCGACCGAAGCGGGTCCAGCCCGCCGCGCCGGTCGCGCCCGAGCCAGTCGAGCCCGCGCCGGTCGCGCCCGAGCCAGTCGAGCCGGATGCACCAAACTCCGATGATGGTCCAACACTGGGCACGGCCGCTGTCGTCAAGCCGGGCCACATCCGCTCGAAACGCCGCGCTACCAACGGATCCGGCGGCTGCTCACCTCGTCGCACCTGGGCACGTTAGGTCGCCGTCGGGCGTCGACGCGAACGCCATGGCCCGCATGTGTGGACCGCTAGGGCGCCTGTGGACGGCGGCGGCGATCAGCGGCGGTGTACGACGATCGAGACGAGACCCGGTCCGACGTGCGCCGCGACCACCGCACCGATCTCGCTCGTGTACGTGTCGTGGACCTTCTCGCCGAGCCGCGCGACCATCGCCGCCTCGATCTGTTGCGCACGTTCCGGAGCGTCGAGATGGTGTACGGCGAGGTCGACGTCGGAGTCGCCGGCCGTCTCGACCGCGAGGTCCACCATGCGGGCCAGCGCTCGACTCGCGGTGCGGACCTTGTCCCGTACCACGATCGTGCCGTCGCTCACGTGCAGGATCGGCTTGACCGACAGCGCGGTGCCGAGCAATGCGGAAGCAGCGCCGATGCGGCCGCCGCGACGCAGGTGCTCCAACGTGTCCACATAGAACAGCACGCTGGTACGCCCGACCGCAGCGCGCGCCGCCGCACCGACATCGTCCAGGTCGGCGCCGTCCGCGGCGGCCCGCGCCGCATTGAGTGCTGCGAAGCCGATGCCCATGCCGGCGGACTGACCGTCGATGACGTCGATGGCGCCACCGCAACTTTGCGCGGCGAGCACCGCGGCCTCGTGAGTGCCGGACAGCTTGGACGACAGATGCACCGACGCGATCCCGGTGGCGCCCGCATCGCGCAGCCGGCGATAGACGGCCTCGAAGTCGGCGGGCGACGGACGTGAGGTGCTCACTGTGCCGCGCCGGGTGACGAGCGCCTGCGCGACATCGGTCGGTGTGATGTCGACACCCTCCAGGCCCTCGCGACCGCCCAACACGACAGTGAGCGGTATCACCGTGAGGTGGTGCGCGGCCGCGACGTCGGCCGGCAGATACGCCGTCGAGTCGGTCACCACCGCTACACGCGCCATGCGGGCACGTTATCCGATGTCGGCGGCGTTTGGACCAGGCACCGATCGCGGGATCCGGCTAGTCGGCGCGGCGCTCACCGGCGGCCCCCGGTCGAGCGGCTTCGGCGCTAGCAGCCGGCACCGCGGATCCAGCCTCCGGCAGTTCGCCGCCAGCGTCGGCGAGCCCCGAGGCTGCTGGCCGTGCGCGGTGCGCATCCGGCCGTACCTCGGGAAAGTACAGCGCCGGTGCCGCACCGACGTTGTACGCCTGCAGGGCCCACCGAGCCCGGCGCCGATGCCACACCACCTCCGCCCAGTGACCGTTCATCATCACGACCAGCGGACTCGACGTCTCGGCGGGCAAGCCGAGCAAGCCGCCGATCCCGTGTATCGCCGTGCCGCCGTGGGTCACAACGACGACCACGTTGCCCAGCGTCAGCGCATCCGTCACAGCGTCGACTGCTCGCCGACCAAACGCGGCCCGGTCCTCCATCCCCAGCCCCTCGGCGGCCTCGCCGCGACCCCACCGGGCCCACGCGTCCGGATAGCGTGCCGAGATCTCGTCGTTCGTCTGCCCTTGCCACTCGCCGAAATGCTGTTCGCGCAGCCGTTGGTCGAGCCGGACGGGCAGCCCGGTCACGGCGGCCAGTGCGGCGGCCGTGTCGGCCGCTCGGCGAAGATCACTCGACACGATCGCGTCCGGCTGCTCCTTCGCGATGCACTCCGCGGCTGCGGCCGCTTGGGCGCGACCGACGTCGTCCAATTCGACGTCGGCCTGGCCTTGAACGCGCAGCGTCGCGTTCCATTCGGTCTGGCCGTGTCGCCAGACGATCAGCCGGGTCACGCGTTGTCGCGGGCCGTGCCCGGTGCGGAGTTGGCCAGGTCGCGATCCACGAACGGGATGCGCTCGCAGTCTTTCCACAGCCGGTCCAGCGCGTAGAACTCGCGCTCCTCGGCGTGCTGCACGTGCACCACGATGTCCACGTAGTCGAGGAGCACCCACCGGCCGGCTCGCTCGCCCTCCCGTCGGACCGGTTTGGCCCGCTCCGGCAGCGACAACAGTGCCTCCTCGATGGCATCCACGATCGAGGACACTTGGCGCTCGTTCGGCGCCGAGGCGACCAGGAAGATATCGGTGATCACCAGCTGATCGGCCACGTCGAGGAGGACTATGTCGTCGGCCTTTTTGTCCGCTGCGGCCTGCGCCGCGGCGAGGGCCAACTCACGAGAACGCTCGGATGCGGGCACCTGGTTCCTCTCCACATATGGGCGGCCGGCCAGGTCGCCCAGAGCCCGGGCTACGGCCCGGCTTCATCCAAGCCTCTCACAATCGTCGTACGACAGTCCGTAGCCGTAGCGCCGATCATGCGAGCAGTACGTCATCTTTGCGGTACAAACGGCGTTTTGCGATGTACTGCACAACGCCGTCCGGCACCAGGTACCAGACCGGGTGACCGGCCGCCACGCGCTCCCGGCAGGCCGTTGAGGAGATGGCCATCGCCGGAACTTCGATCAAGCTCACCGCGTCGTCGGGCAGATGGTCGTCGGAGAGTTCGAAGCCCGGCCGCGTCACGCCGACGAGGTGCGCCAGGTCGAAGATCTGGTCGGCGTCCTTCCACGAGAGGATCTTCTCCAACGCATCCGCGCCGGTGATGAAGAACAGTTGGGCGTCGGTGCCGTACGCGGACCGGAACTCGCGCAGCGTGTCGACCGTGTACGTCGGACCCTCGCGATCGATGTCCACTCGACTCACACCGAAGCGTGGATTCGACGCGGTCGCGATGACGGTCATCAGGTAGCGGTCCTCGGCCGAGCTCACGCCGTCGAACTTCTGCCACGGCACACCGGTCGGCACGAACACCACCTCGTCGAGGCTGAATCGGTCCGCGACCTCACTCGCCGCGACCAGGTGGCCATGGTGGATGGGGTCGAACGTGCCGCCCATGATCCCGATGCGTCGCGGGCGCGAGGGGTGCGGCTCGACCTCCGGTCCGTTGTCCATGCTCCGATGCTATCCGGCACGTGACGTGGGGTTTCGTCGAGCCGGTCGCACCAGCGTTTGTCAGGCCGGCTCGACGCACGGGTCCCGCTCCGGGCGCGCCGTCACAGTCCGGCGATCGGGGCCTCGCCGCCCGACCAGTGCAGCACCCGGACCGCCTTGCCGACCTCGGTCCGCGGAAGCTTTCCCGGCGACACGACGTGTACGTCGCAAGCGAGCCCAAGACGCTTGCCGAGCGCATCGTTCAAGCGGCCTGCCACTGTCGCGGACTCCACGTCGGACTCGCAGCACACCACGAGCCTCGGCAGCGCGCCACGCTCGTCCAGTACGAGTAGGTATTGCGCACCGACCGCCGGGTCGGCGAGGACGACCGCCTCCACCTCGCTCGGGTAGACGTTGACCCCGCGCACGATCAGCATGTCGTCGGCGCGACCGACAATCTTGCTCATCTTGACCGAGGTGCGCCACGCGGTCTCCGACTCGTCGACCGCCGTCGGGCGCCGATCGAGCCGCGCGAGATCGCCGGTCCTGTAGCGCAGCAACGGCAGCGCCTGCTTCGTGAGCGTGGTGAATGTCAGCTCGCCCAACTCGCCGTCCGGCACCGGTCGACCGGTCACCGGGTCGAGCGCCTCGACCAGGAACACGTCGTCCTGGACGTGCAGCCAACCGCCCGAATGCAACGTCTCGCACGCGACGCCCGGACCGATGATCTCGGAGAGCCCATAGATGTCCAGCGCCCGAATGCCGAGCAGGGTTTCGATCTGCTCGCGCATCGCGTCGGTCCACGGCTCCGCCCCATGTACGCCGACCCGGATCGACAGGCTCGCCGGGTTGATACCTTCGGCCCGCGCCGCCTCGCCGAGATAGATCGCGTACGACGGCGTACACGTCAGCACATCCGGGTGGAGATCCTGCATAAGCCGCAGTTGGCGCGACGTCTGCCCACCGGACATCGGAAGTACGGTCGCGCCGAGCGCCCGTGCACCGTGGTGCACGCCGAGGCCACCGGTGAACAGACCGTAGCCGTACGCGTTGTGGATCAGCGAGCGTGCCGTGGCACCGGCGCCGACCAGACTGCGCGCCATCACGTGCGCCCACAGATCGAGGTCGGCATCCGTATACGCCACCAGCGTCGGGCGGCCGCTCGTGCCGGACGAGCCGTGGATGGCGACGGTGTCCTCGACCGGTACGGCGAGCATGCCGAACGGGTACGCATCCCAGAGGTCGCGCTTCGTCACGGTCGGCAGATTCGGCAGGTCGGCGAGCGTCAGCTCGAGTCCCGAGTCGATGCCGATACCCCGAAGACGCGCACCTTGTACGCCGCCGTCCACGGCGAGCAGCGTCGACACGAGCGTGCGCAGCCGCGCGGTCTGCAACGCGGCGCGCTCGTCGACGGAGATCGACTCGACGGCGTCGAAGATCATGTGACCGTCCTCTCGTCATCGCGAGCCTGCCGCAGCTTTGCCGCCAGGTCACGCGCCGCGACCGAGCGCGCGAGTTCGTCGGTCTCGTCGATCAGCGCGCGTCGAAGCGCCGGCACGAGCGATTCATCGTCGCGCATGCGCGTCATCAGCGCGAGCGAGCCCGCATCGATGGCATAGGCCGGAAAAGCAAACCGCGCCACCCGTTCGGCGACCTGCGCGCTGCGGCGCGCCGCCATCTCCGGCATCTCGGCGACGTACCGGTCCACATAGGACGCCGTGAGCGGCACCTGGCCGGGCTGCCAGAAGCCACGCGCGTTCGCGAACAGCACACGATTGGACAGCGTGTCGTCGTGGATCAGCCGTTCCCACACGGCGGCCTTGACCGCTGGCTCGGGGCGGGACGCACGCGCCCGCACGGCATGTTGGGACGTGATGGCGGTGCGGTCGCGAGCCAGCTCGCCGTCGATGTCCGCCTCGTCGAACGCACCGAGCGTGGCGAGCCGACCGGCGATGAGCCAGCGTAGTTCCGTGTCGAGTGGGCGGCCTGGTGGTTCCGCGTGCGTGCCGCGCCCGTCGAGGGCAACCGGATCGGTGAGCCAGCGCCGCAGCCACGCCACGTCATCCGAGCCGGCACACGTGATCATGCCGCGCACCGCCGCGAGTTGCTTACCGCTGTCGCGGGCGTCGCCGGCTACGTCGAATGCCAGCCGGCATGCATGCGCGAGCGAGCGCCGCGCTGCGTCGGCCAGATCCGGTGGTACGAACCGGGCCACCGCCACGTCGCGCGCATAGCCCAACACTTCACCGAAGACGGCCACGTCCGACTCGCGCGGCAACTCGGCGGCACACAGATCGACGAAGCGCAGCGCATCCCATTCGGCGTCCCGCGTCACGTCCCACGCAACCATCCACAACAACGCGCGGGCCAGCGAATCGCGGACCGAGGGCAATACCTCCGCGAGCCGGTCAAGGTCCGCGGGTTCCAACCGGACCCGGGCGTACGTGAGGTCGTCATCGTTGACCAGCAACAGATCCGTGGCGGGTCGGCCGGCGAGTGCCGTGATGACGGTGCCACCGTGATTGCCGGGGTCGATGTCGACGTCCACCGTGTCGCATCGCGTCGTCGCACCGGATTCATCGCGGCGGTATGACCCGATGCGCAGCCGGTGCGGCCGCATCGCGTGCGGCGACTCCTGCATCAGCACGACTTCGGCGTATTCGTCGGTCACCGTACGGGTGGCAGACAGCCGGAGCGTGCTGACCCCGACCGTACGCAGCCATAGCCGCGCCCATTCGTGGAGATCGCGACCGGACGCGTCGCTGAGGGCCACGAGAAGGTCGTCTAGCGTCGCGTTGCCGTACGCGTGCACACCGAAATACGTCCGCAGCCCAGTGAGGAACGCCTCGTCGCCGATGACCGCGGCGAGCTGCCGCAGCACCGCCGCACCCTTCGCGTAGGAGATGCCGTCAAAGTTCAGCAACGCCTCGTCGGTGTCCGCGACATCGGCGGACACCGGATGCGTTGACGGGCGCTGGTCCGCGGCGTACCCCCACGCTTTCGTACCGATCGCGAACGTCGTCCACGCGTTGGTGAACTCGGTGCACTCGACGGCGACGCGGTGGCCGAGATATTCCGCGAACGATTCGTTGAGCCACAGGTCGTCCCACCATCGCATGGTGACCAGGTCGCCAAACCACATGTGCGCCATCTCGTGTGCGATGACCAGCGCGCGTTGTTCCCGTTCGGCATCGGTCACCGCGGACGAGAAGACATACTCGTCCCGGAACGTCACGCAGCCCGGGTTCTCCATCGCGCCCATCGTGAATTCGGGTACGAAGGCTTGCTGGTACGCCCCAAATGGATAACGCACGCCGAACAGCTCGTGATAGCGGTCCAGGCAAGCGCGCGTCAGCGCGAAGATCTCGCCGGCCTGTGCCTGCAGCGCGGCGGCGATCGACGTGCGCGCGTAGAGCGCGAGCGGGATGCCGTCGTGCTGGTCGCGAACCGCGTGGTACGGCCCGGCCACCACGGTCACGAAATACGTCGCCAGCGGCGGTGTGGTGGCGAGCACCCACCGCCCGGGTCGCGTTTCGGCCGCCACCCCGTTGCCGGCCACTATCCACGTCGGATCGACGGCCACCGTGACGCTTACCGGCGCCTTGAGGTCGGGCTGATCGAAGCACGCGAAAATGGACGGTGCCTGATCCAGGAAGCTCGCCGCGTAAACGTACGTGCGGCCGTCCGCCGGGTCCACGAACCGGTGCAGCCCTTGCCCGTTGTTCGTGTACGCCATCTCGGCGTCCACCACGACCTCGTTGTGCGCGGCGAGATTCGGCAGCGGGAGCCGACCGTCGTGCATTGATGCGGGATCCAGTGGCACGCCGTTGAGGGTGGCTGACCGGAGCAGCGCCGGCCGTACATCGAGGAAGGTGGTCAGGCCCGGTTCGGTCGCGCCGAACGTGATCGTGGTGACCGAGTCGAAGCGCTCCGCACCGCGCGTCAGATCCAGGTCAATCTCGTACGAGTCGACGTGGATGGACGCGGCCCGCTCGAGCGCGGCGGCGCGTGTGAGGCTCGGCACACGGTCACATTAACGCCCACGGATGCTAGTGTTGCGGTCATGCGAAACACCCACACGTCAGTGCAGGGCTGGTGGCGCGCCTGACGGCGGCCACCCGAGTTTCGCGCACCTGAGATTCGCGCGGCCGCCCGAGCGGGCGGCCGTTTCGCATGTCTCGGCTCCGGCTGTTGGCCTCGGCTCGGCTTCGCCGGACCGGGACACGCGCCCCGCGGCGCGGGCCGCGCGACCGCCTCCCGCTCGGGCGACGCGCCCGACCCGAGGAGCCAGGCATGACAACGTCCACCACGCTCGCTACGTCCACCGCGCTCGCCACGAACCTCGACTCGCGGCCACGTACGCGACGCATCTCCGGCTTCAAGCCGACCGGTTCGATGCATCTCGGCAACTACCTCGGCGCGATCCGACCGATGATCAGCGAGCAGTCGAGCACCGACTCGCTCGTGTTCCTCGCCGACCTGCACGCGCTGACGCTCGAGCACCGCCCGGCCGACGTACACGCCGCGACGCTGGAAAATGCCACGCTGCTCCTCGCCGCCGGCGTCGACCCCGATCGCGCAACGCTCTACGTGCAATCGCATGTGCCCGAGACGCGCGAGCTGCACTACCTGCTCGAGTGCGCGACGGCGTACGGCGAGGCACATCGGATGATCCAGTTCAAGGAGAAGGCCGCCGACCGGCCGCACGTACGCCTGTCGCTGTTGACGTACCCGGTGCTGATGGCCGCCGACATCCTCCAGCACGACATCCACGACGTACCGGTCGGCGACGATCAGTCGCAGCACGTCGAGTTGACGCGCGACGTCGCGACGAGATTCAACGCCCGCTACGGTGACACGTTCGTGGTACCGAAGGCGGTCAACCCAAAGTTCGCGGCACGCCTGCAGGACCTCGCCGATCCGAGCGCGAAGATGGGCAAGTCCGCGGCCGTACAGTCCGGTGTCATCCGGCTGCTCGACCCGCCGGACGCGGTTGCGCGCAAGGTACGGCGGGCGGTCACCGACCTCGACGGAGACGTGCGCTATGACCCGGTCGGTAAGCCCGGTGTCGCGAATCTGCTCGCGATCCTGGCGGCGTGCACCGGCACGGCCGACCCGACGCAGCTTCGCCTCGACTCCTACGCCGACCTGAAGGCCGCCGTCACCGACGCGGTTATCACGACGCTCGCCCCGATCCAGGTGCGCTACGCGGAACTCGCGAAGGATCCGCGTCGCCTCCGTGCCGTGCTGCGCAGCGGTGCCGAACGCGCGCGGGTACGGGCCGCGGCCACCGTACGACGGGCGTCGGACGCGATCGGTCTGCTGGCGCCATGACCGCGCCGTAAGCGCGCCACAACCGCACCGCGGCGCGGCCGGGCGGCGCGCGCCGCGGCGGCGGCTGGCGCCCGGTGTCAGCCCAGCAGCCGATGGATCTCGGCGTGTACGGCGGCCGGATCCGGCATCACCCCGCGCGGTGTGAGCTCGCTGACCACATCCGGCAACGCGCGAGCCACGCCGGATGCCGCGGCCGGCGTCGACACGCCCGCATCCGTCGCGAGATCGGCGAGCTGCTGCTCGCCGATCGCGCCCGTGATCTGGGCACCGTCGATCGGCTTGTTCGGTCCATCGCCGACCCACGAGTCGACGTGGTCGCCGAGTCCATTACGGCGCAAGCGCTCCAACAGTTCGATGAAGCTGCTGCCGATCGATCCGGGGCCGGCCGGCATCGGCAGTGGCGCGTCTCGCGTCCCGATCGGATCACTCGCACTCTTCGACGCCGCGCCGCCCGGGCCCGAACCAGAGCCGCCCGCGTTGGATCCGGCGCCGCCCGTCGCGCCTTCGGCGCCGCTGGTCGTCGTGCCGGACGGGCCGCCGCGTACCGAGGACGCGCCGCCGAGCAAGCCCTCGAGGATCTTGCCGACCCCGCTCGCGTCGCCACCGAGCATCGCGCCGATCTCGCCGCCTCGCATCGCCATGCCTGCCTCCCGTGGTCTTTCGGGTGACCTTGCCGACCGCGGGCTGCCTGGCTCAGGAGCATCGCCGACCGCGAGGTCACAGCGTCAGGGCCTCCTCCCGTCAGCGTGTCCGCCACGGCGGCGAGCCCGCTGAGGTTTGGCGAAACCCGGACCGATGCCGCCGGTACGTCGGTGGTCGGGCCACCGCCTCCGTGGGTACGACGAATTGTCGGGCCGCGGTGGCAGCATCGGACCTACCTGAGGTACCCCGCGCTAGACCTCCGTGAACTGCCGACTTAGCATGGGCCGCCAGACGAAATACTCCAGATGGAGTAAACGATGAGGGCAAAACCGCATCGGACTCTCAATCCGCTCGCGCTCGCCATCCTCCGGCTCCTGCACGAGCGCCCGATGCATCCGTACGAGATGCATCAGATCGTCCGCGACCGCGGCACCGACTATGTGGTCAAGGTGCGCGCCGGTTCGCTCTACCACACCGTGGAGCGCCTCGATGGGCTCCGCCTCATCGAGCAGGTCGAGGTCGGCCGCGAGGGCCGGCGGCCGGAACGCACGGTCTACGCGATCACCGATGCCGGTCGCGACGAATACACGACGAACCTGCGCGATCTTGTCCGGTTTCCCGCCGAGGAGTTTCCGGCGTTTGCGGCCGCGCTCGAGATGCTCGCCACGATCGACCCGACGGCGGCCCGACGCCTGCTCGAACAACGCACGCTATCGCTGGAGGGCGAGATCGCTGGCACCGAGCAGGTCGCCACTGCGCTCACGAAGTCGGGTCTCGGGCGCATCAACCTCATCGAAGCGGAGTATGTGCAACACATGTGCCAGGCCGAACTCTCCTGGGTACGCAATCTGATTGACGACATCGACACCGGCGCGCTGACATGGGCGCCGATGCCACATCATGTCGAGGCTCCCGCGGCACCGCCGGAACAGCCTCGGTCGACCGCCAAGGAGCACGTCTCATGACCACACCAGCCCCCGAGTCGCCAGACCGTGCACCGACGGCGGGTGACGTCCGACAGGCCGCGCCGGCCTACGGCCAGACCCTGCGGACGAAATACAACCCGTGGCTGATCCTCGTCGCGTTGTGTCTCGGCTTCTTCATGATCCTTCTCGACACGACCATCGTGAACGTCGCGATTCCGCAGATGGCAGGCCATCTGCACGCGGACCTGTCTCAGATCCTGTGGATCGTGAACGGCTACATCCTGGTCTACGCGGTGCTGCTGATCACCGCCGGACGTCTCGGCGACCTCTACGGCCCGAAGCAACTGTTCATGCTCGGCCTGGTGATATTCACCTTGGCATCGGGCGCGTGCGGTCTCGCGCAGTCGCCGACTCAGATGATCATCTTCCGGCTGGTCCAAGGTCTTGGCGGTGCGCTGCTGACGCCGCAGACCTTGTCGACGATCACGATGATCTTCCCGCCGGAAAAGCGGGGTGCGGCGTTCGGTCTGTGGGGCGCGGTGGCCGGCGTCTCGACCGTGGCCGGCCCGACGCTGGGCGGCTGGCTCGTCGAGTACAACTGGCGGCTGGTCTTCTTCGTCAACGTGCCGGTCGGGATCGCAACGCTGGTCCTCGCCGGGATCGTCATGCCGAGTATCAAGCTGAACCGGCGCCACGACCTGGACCTCGGTGGCGTCGCGCTGTCCAGCGCAGGGCTGTTCCTCGTCACGTACGGCCTGATCGAAGGCCAACCTCACAACTGGGGCAAGGTGTGGGGCCCGATCACCATCCCGATGCTCATCGGCGCCGGAGTCGTGCTGCTTGCGCTGTTCATGGTCCTGCAATACCTGGAACGTCACGGCGAGCCGCTGGTGCCGTTCTCGTTGTTCAAGGACCGCAACTTCGCAACGATGAACTTCGTCGTCGGCGCGATCGGGTTCGGCATGCTCGGGCTGTTCCTGCCGTTGACGATCTTCCTGCAGTCCGTGCTCGGGCTGTCTCCGCTGCGCGCCGGCCTCACGATCGCACCGATGTCGGTCATCTCCATGTTCGTCGCACCGGTGGCCGGTCGGTTCGCCGACCGTGTCGGCGGCAAGTGGATTCTGTTTGTCGGCGTTTCGCTATTCGCTGGCGGCATGGGCATCCTGATCTCGTCGTCGCACGTCGGTTCCACGGAGTTGCAGCTGCTGCCCGGTCTGATCGTGGCCGGCTTCGGGCTCGGCATGACGTTCGCCCCGCTGCAGACCATCGCGATGCGCGACGTCGAGCCGCGCATGGCCGGCGCGGCGTCCGGGCTCATCAACACGACCCGCCAGCTTGGCGCCGTGATCGGCTCCGCCGCCGCCGGCGCGCTGCTGCAGTCGCAGCTCACATCGAAGTTCACAACCAACGCGACGGAACAGGCAAACGGCCCGCTCGCGAGCTTCCCGCCGCAGGTGAAGACCGGGTTCGTCAACGGGTTCCACAACGCCGCATCAGCGGGTCTTGAGGTCACCGGCAAGCCGGCCGTGCCGCGCATCCCCGGGCTCAGCGACTCGCTGCAGGCGCAACTCATCGCGGCTGCCAAGACCGTGTTCGAGACCGGGTTCACCCAGGCGATGCGGTTCACGCTCGTGTTGCCGATCGGGGTGATGGCACTCGCCGCGCTCGCCGTACTCGCGGTGCGGCGTAAGCCTCGGGTCTCCACCGAGACGCCCGCAACGGCCGACGCGGCGGACCAGAAGTCCCCGGTGGCCGGATGACGGCCTAGCGGGTAGTCAAAGCGCTCGCGGGGGCGCGGGTCGTTCACGTACGGCGAGTGTCAGTTGTCGTCGGCGCGACCCGCGTCATCCGTGCCGTCCGTCCGCAGGGATTCCCGCTGCTCGAAGGGGATCCGCCGCGCTCTGCGTTCGGCCAACCGTTGCGCCGCGGTCGGCCGTCCGGTCGGTTCCTCGAGTCGGTAGTCAGTGCCGCGGCTGCCGGGAGTGAAGTCGGCACCGGCGTAGATCGTCGGCTGCCAATCGAACTCGTACGTGCCAATGCGCACCAGCGCGCCAGGCTCCGCGCCGACCTTGTGCAACATGTCCTCGACGCCTAGTCGCGCGAGCCGGTCGGCGAGATAGCCCACAGCCTCGTCGTTGTCGAAGTTCGTCTGTCGCACCCAGCGTTCCGGCCGTACCCCGCGCACGACGTAGACGCCCTCGTCGTCCGGTTCGATCGTGAAGCCCGTGTCGTCCACCGGCGCCGGTCGCAGGATGATCCGGGTCGGCTCGGCCGGCGGTGCCACCGCGCGACGCTCGTCGAGCAGCGCGGCGAGCGCGAACGACAAATCTCGGAGGCCCTCGTGGGTTGCGGCGCTGACCATGAAGATCGGCCATCCGAGCCTGGCCAGCTCCGGCCGGGCGAGTTCGGCCATTTCACGGCCGTCCGGCACATCCACCTTGTTCAGCGCGACGATGCGCGGCCGGTCGTCGAGCCCGCCGTAGGCCCGCAACTCCGCCTCGAGCGCCTCGATGTCGGCGTACGGGTCGCGGTCCGGTTCGAGTGTCGCGGTGTCCACGACGTGCACGAGGACCGAACAGCGCTCGATGTGCCGCAGAAACTCGAGTCCCAGTCCCCGACCAGTGGCCGCGCCCGGAATCAGGCCCGGCACGTCGGCGATCACGAAAGAGCCGTCGTCGACCTGCACCACACCGAGGTTGGGTACCAGCGTGGTGAACGGATAGTCGGCGATCTTCGGCCGCGCGGCGGACATCGCCGCGATCAGCGATGACTTGCCCGCCGACGGGAATCCGACCAGGCCGACGTCGGCCACGCTCTTCAGTTCGAGCACCACGTCAAGCGCGTCGCCCGGCTCACCAAGCTCCGCGAAGCCCGGCGCACGCCGACGTGTGTTCGCCAGCGCCGCGTTGCCGCGGCCGCCACGGCCGCCGCGCGCGACCTGATAGGTGGTGCCGGCGCCGACGAGATCTGCCAGCACGTTGCCGTTCTGGTCGAGCACGACGGTGCCGTCCGGAACCTTGACGACGAGATCTGCGCCATTGGCGCCTTGGCGGTTGCCGCCGGCGCCTCCGGTGCCGTTCGGTGCCTTGAGCCGCGGCCGGAAGTGGAAGTCGAGCAATGTGTGCGCGGCCGGGTCGACCACCAGCAGTACGTCGCCGCCGTGCCCGCCATTGCCGCCGTCCGGTCCGCCAAACGGCTTGAACTTCTCGCGAAGGATCGACACGCAGCCGTGACCGCCGTTGCCGGCCTGCACGTGCAGGACAACGCGGTCGACGAACGCGGTCATGATCTTCTCCTCGATGGGTGATCGACGCACCCGATCACGGATGGCGCCGGTCCGGACACCCTTATTGTCGCCGATCAGATATGTCGCGACCTCCGGTTGCCGTCGCGGACGCGGCTCACACCTCGGAGACTCGCTGCAGGAACACGTTGCGTACGGTCCAGGTTGATCGACGGCGTGCATGTGACGCCTGAGCCGATGCAGCGCTCGAGGTCCGTACCGGTCGCCGCGACGCGGTGCGTCAAGAACGAGTCGTTGGTCACGAACGGTGGCCCCTGGAACGGCTGGCCGCGACGTCACGGCCACCTACTGGCCATGCACATGATGCGGCCCGCCTAGACGCCTCGCATCCGGCGGGCCGCGATCGACGTAGCTGTCAGGCGTCCTGCGGAACGATGCTGACGACCTTGCGACCACGCTTCACGCCGAACTGCACGGCGCCCGGCGCCATGGCGAACAGCGTGTCGTCGCCTCCACGGCCGACCAGGTCGCCGGGGTGGAACTTGGTGCCACGCTGCCGGACGATGATCTCACCGGCCTGGACCACCTGGCCGCCGAACCGCTTGACGCCGAGACGCTGAGACGTCGAGTCGCGACCGTTGCGCGAGCTGGACGCGCCCTTCTTGTGTGCCATCTCGGCCGCCTACTTCCCGCTGACGATGCCGGTCACCTTCACCTGGGTCAGCGGTTGCCGATGACCCTGGCGCTTGTGATAGCCGGTCTTGTTCTTGAACTTGTGGATCCGGATCTTGGGGCCCTTCACCTGCGCGACAACCTCGCCGGTGATCGCGACGGCAGCCAGTCGCGCGGCGTCAGTGACCAGATCTTCGCCGTCGACGAGCAACACTGCCTGCAGCGATACCTCATCGCCGGCGTTGCCGTCGAGCTTCTCGACCTCGATCACGTCGCCCTCGGCGACCTTGTATTGCTTGCCGCCGGTCTTGACGATCGCGTACATGGACGCGGACTCCCTGTCGTTTCGTGACGTGTTTGCGCGTCTCCGCTGGGATGGGCGTTCGCCGCTCGCACCGCCGGCTCACGGGTCGACGGGCACGCGACAGCCTGGCGCACCAACGCGCGCCGCAAGCAAGCGTACGGCATCGGACCGGCGCGCCCCAAACCGGACGAGATCCGCGTGCCACAGCGGGCCGCCGCCACGCGGTCGGGCGGGTCGCCGACGGCCGCCTTTCCTCGCTCCGCTCAGTGAGAGCGGATGATCACGACGCGCAGGCGTCGGTCAATGGTTGTGCCGTGTCGCTGAGCTTGTCGATGGCGGCCGGGACGTCGGACAGTGACTTGACGTCCGTGACGAAGTCCGCGTTGGCGCCGAGCGCATCGATTGCGTGTGCGACCTGGTCGGCGGTGGTCTTGAGGGTGGCGTCAGTAGCCGTGTCACCGAGTCGCGAAATGTCTGCCGCCATCGCCTTGATCTCGTCGGCCACCGCCTCGCGCGCGTCCTCGGTGTCGTCGCTGCCTGGATCCGCGGTGCGCAGGCCGACGTACTTGCCGATCGCGGTGCCCAACTCGGTCATGTGACTGGACACCTCGACGCGAATGCGACCGCAGACGTCGGACTTCGAGCCCACAGTTGCCGCGGGGGGCGTCGCACCCGACGCGGCCTGGCTGGTGCCGTCCGAGGCTGACGTCGCTGAATCGCACCCACCGATGAACACCGCGCAGCCGATCGCGACGTACGCCATGACCGCCCTGCGCATCGCCGTCTCCTGCCGTGCCGCTCGTCACCGCGTACGCCGCTGGGGCACGGCGCCGCGAAGGCAGTGTAGGCGAAGCCGCTCAATGTGTGACGTGCACGCGATCGGCGCCGCCCGCTCCGGCGCCGGGAGGACCCGCTAGGGACGCCGCCGCCAGCGCGACCCGCGGCGGGTCTCGGCGGCCGAATCCGACTCGCTCTCCAGCGCCTCGACCTCGGGCAACTCGCCGGCGTCCGATTCGTCCGGAGATCCGGCAATGCTGCCGCTCGCCGCCTCGTCGTCCGGGGGTCCGGAGGCCCCGGTGTCGTCCGTCGAGCCGATCGGTGGCGCCTCACCGAGGTTCACCCAGCCCGACGGTGCCGGCGCCGGAACCGACGCGGCGTACCCGTTGGTCGTCGCGACCGGTGGAACGCTCGCCGCGTCCCGATCGGCTCGATCGTCGCCGCCGCTGTCCGATGCCGCCAGGTCGACGTCGTCCGAATCGTCGACGTCCTCGTCCGACTCGAATTCTTCGTCGTCGACCTCGGCGAGATCTGCCGCTTCGTCCTCATCGAGGTCCGCGCTCTCGACGACCGCGTCATCGAGCTTCGTCGCGTGCAGATCGGCGTCGCCTGGTGCGGCGTCGGCACCCGACGTCGCCTCAGCCGTCTCGCCGACGCTGGTCGCATCCGCGTGGGTCGCGGTTGCCGAGCCGCCTCGAGTGCGACGGCTCCGACGACGTCCACTCGCAGTCTCGCCGGAGTCACCCGTGTCGCGCGACGTCTCGCGCTGCGGATAGTCCCGGCCAGCTGGCTCCGCGGCGCGGCGCTCCGGCACCGGATCGAGGTGCACGATGACGCCTCGGCCCTTGCAGTGTTCGCACGTCTCACTGAACGCCTCGAGCAGGCCCTGTCCGATCCGTTTGCGGGTCATCTGCACGAGGCCGAGCGACGTGATCTCGGTGACCTGATGCTTCGTACGGTCCCGGCCAAGGCATTCGGTCAACCGCCTCAACACGAGCTCGCGATTGCTCTCCAGCACCATGTCGATGAAGTCGATGACCACGATCCCGCCGAGGTCACGCAGCCGCAGCTGCCGGACGATCTCCTCAGCCGCTTCCAGATTGTTGCGGGTGACGGTCTCCTCGAGGTTGCCACCCGTTCCCGTGTACTTGCCGGTATTCACGTCGATGACCGTCATCGCTTCGGTCCGGTCGATCACCAGCGACCCACCCGACGGCAAGAACACCTTGCGATCGAGGCCCTTGAGGATCTGCTCGTCGATCCGGTACGTGGCAAAGATGTCCGGCGCGCCGGAGTGGCGACGCAGGCGCTCGACGAGATCCGGCGACACGTGCGACAGGTAGCTCTCGACCGTGTCGTAGGCATCCGAGCCCTGGATGACCAACTCACGGAAGTCCTCGTTGAACAGGTCGCGAACCACGCGGATCACGAGATCCGGCTCCTCGTAAAGCTGCGCCGGTGCGTTGCCGGACGCGACCTTCGCTTCGATGTCCTCCCACTGCGCTTGCAACCGCGTGACGTCACGGGCCAGGTCAGCCTCGCTCGCTCCCTCGGCGGCGGTCCGTACGATCACGCCGGCGCCTTCCGGGATCAGCTTCTTGAGGATGTCGCGCAGGCGCTTGCGCTCGACATCGGAGAGCTTGCGGCTGATGCCCGACGTGTGCCCGTTCGGCACATAGACCAGGTGCCGGCCGGACAACGCGACATGGCTGGTCAGGCGCGCACCCTTGTGCCCAATCGGATCCTTCGTCACCTGCACCAGCACCGGATCGCCGGCCTTCATCGCGAGTTCGATGGATCGCGACTTGCCCTCCAAGCCGGCCATGTCCCAGTTGACCTCGCCCGCGTAGAGCACCGCATTTCGGCCGCGGCCGATGTCGACGAAGGCCGCCTCCATGCTGGGCAGCACATTCTGGACCTTGCCGAGGTAGACGTTGCCGACCATGGTGCCGCTCGACGCGCGGGCGACGTAGTGCTCGACGAGCACGCCGTCCTCAAGCACCGCGATCTGCGTCCGATCGCCCTTCTTGCGGATCGCCATGACCCGCTCGACGGCCTCGCGGCGAGCCAGGAACTCCGACTCGGACAGGATGGACGGGCGCGTCCGCCGCTGTTCACGGCCGTCGCGGCGGCGCTGTCGCTTGGCCTCGAGCCGCGTGGACCCGGTAACGCCCTGCACCTCGTCGCGCGCCGCGCGAGGCTCACGGATCTTGACCACGGTGACGACGCCGTCCTCGGACGCCGATTCGTCCGCGCCCGCGCCGCTCCGACGCCGCTTCCGACGGCGGCGCGTGACCGCATCGCCGGCGTCTGCGTCGCCCTCTGCGTCGACGGCTTCGTCGGTCGGCGCTTCGCTCGACTCGCCCTCGTCGGCAAACTCCGGGTCGTCGTGCGGACCCTTGCCGCGACCTCGACCGCGCCGTCCGCGACGGCGCCGCCGGCGAGTGGCGGCGGACTCGCCAGGAAACGCTTCGTCGTCCTCGTCGTCGTCGCCGGTCGCTTCGTCGGTCGACTCAACCGCTGCGGTCGCGTCCGCGACAGGCTCTTCGGTGGTACGTCGGCTGCGCCGCCGTGACCTCGGGGCGCGCGCCGGGCTGTCCCCGTCGTCGGCTGTCGTCTCGGCGGGTGCCGTAGTCCGAGCGGCGCCGGAGCCTCGCGACGAAGCCCGCTGCGGTGCGTCCTCGACAACGGGCGCCACGAACAGCGCGGTCGCCGGTGCGACGCGAGACGTAGTGCCGGCTTGCGACGCGTCTGGCGGCTCAGTTTCCGGCGTGGGTCGCGCGGTGGCCGGCGCCTCGTTCACCGACGAAAATGGTGTCGCTGACGCGCTCCTGCGTCGACGCGTACGCGGTCCGCTCTCGGCCGTGTCCGCCTCCGTGGGCGCGTCGTCGACGGTTTTCGGACTGTCCGCCGTCTTGCTTGCCGGCGCTGCCTTGCGAGCGCGGGTACGCGTGGTCTTCGCAGGGGTTTGACCTGTGGTGTCCGAATCAGCCGCCGCCGATGTGGTTCGCCGCCGCGTGGTCTTACGCGCGGCGGCCGGGGCGGTCACGTCGGAGTTGTTGTCTTTTGCATTCTCGGGGCTGGCGGCGCTTCCGGCGTCAGCCGATCCGTTCTGCGGCTCGTTTTCGAGCATGCGCACGTTCTCCAGTTCTGGCCGCCCGGGCGCGATGATCGCAGCCACACGAGCGGTCCCATGAATCTCCCGCCGCTCGCGGCTGCAAGCGGCGAAGTCTGCCTACCCCGCCTCGGCCGGCGGAGTTCCGGTGAGCGTTCCGGCACGCGATCCGTCGCGATCCGCATCGAGCGGATCGACGAACTCACCCCTCGCGGTGAGCGTGCCCTGCGCCAGCCGAATCGCCCGAGCGGGCGCCGGCGGTTCCAAGGCGGCCACCACACGCAGGCCGGACAGAACGTCATCGGGCCGTACGGTCGGTGACGCCAACCGTACGACAAGTTCAAGTATCGCACATCCATCCGCGCTGACCTCGGCAGGTGCCGATGTGTCGAGTACCGTCGGCGCGTCTTGTCCGTTCCGTACGGACATCGAAACAACCGCACCCCGTGGGTCGAATGTCCGCATTCCTTGCTTGGTCATCCGCTGCACCGGCACTTCCGCGGCATCGAGGAACCGGTCCACGGCGGAGCGCAGATCGTCCGGATCGACACCGGGCAACTCGACGCGCCAGAGCGAGGTGTCCACGCGCTCGGCGAGATTGCCACCGTGTGCCTCGACGGCGTCCAGCACATCCAGGCCGGGTGGCAATGCCGCGTCGAGCGCCCGGCGCAGCTCGGCCGGGTCAACCGGCGCCTGCAGCCCGATCTCGAGGTATTCCGCCTCGCTCGCCACGCCAGTCGGCGCGGCGCTGGCATACGAAATCTTGGGATGTGGCGTGAAACCCTGAGAGAACGCGATCGGCGCGCCGGCACGACGCAATGCCCGCTCGAACGCGCGCGCAAAGTCCCGGTGCGACGTGAATCGCAGCGGACCACGCTTGGCGTAGCGGATCCGGATGCGCTGCACGACCGGAGCTTGACCGCCCTCGGGCTGATTGCGCTTGCCGATTGCACACCCCCATGCGTACGGTGCCGATCACCCGATCCTCGCGCACGGCCCGACGGCCCGCGCAGCCGGACCACCCTGGAGCAGAGTTGCCGGACTCGTACGACCTCGTGGCCGGGAGCCTCTACGGCCTGGCGTACGGCGACGCGCTGGGCAAGCCGAC
>DATFRR010000214.1:0-31531 GCA_035263025.1 Micromonosporaceae bacterium | reverse complement strand
GCATTGAGCGTTGCGGCCTGCCTGCGGGCGGGTACCCAGGTAGACGTCGCGTGGGTCGTCGAGACGCACGGATTCAGTGCTCGAGACAAGAGCGAGGCGCTCGCCATCACGCCGGGCGGCGGCCGCATCGGTGCCGTGCTGTCCGGCTCGATCAACGAGCAGCTTGCCGAGCTTGCTGATCGAGGCACTACGGGGCGACTCGTCGATCTGCACGTTGGCGACTTCGAGGCCGAGCTTGCCGGCCTATCGTGCGGCGGCGACGCGCGCTGTCTTCTGATCCCGGCCGTCGATCTGCCCGAGGAACTGTGGGATCGGCTCCGTGACCGTGATCCGGTGTGCCTCGTCACGAGGCTCGACGGAGACCGCGTGGTGGACACGACGATGTATGGGCCGGACACGGTCGCCGGCGCGGGCGAGGACGCGGCACGCCTGTTCGGTCGAGCCCAGACCGCGACGATCGTTGCGCCGGATGCCGTCACGACTGTGCTGTGGCCGGTGCCGAAGCTCGTCATCGTCGGCGCCGGCGCGGTAGGTGAAGCGCTTGTGCGCCAAGGTGAACTCCTCGGCTGGCACACACAGGTCGTGACAGACGCGAGCAGCGCGACCGGTGTGATCGCCGCGCTCGCGGTGCTGGACAAGTTGGTCGTGACGAGCCATGACGATGATGTCGCGGGGCCGGCGCTCGCCGCCGCGCTGTCCAGTCCGGTCGGCTACATCGGTGCGCTCGGGTCGCGCCGCACGCAGCAGTCTCGTGCCGACTGGCTGGCCTACCGAGGCGTCACCGACCTGTCGCGCATCCACGGTCCGGCCGGCCTGGACATCGGTGCGAACACGCCGGCGGAGATCGCCGTGTCCATCGCCGCCGAGGCGCTTGCGGTTAGATCCAGCGCGGGTACGGGCAACCTCCGCGAGAAGTCCGGCGCGATCCACTAGCGCGGGCTGGGCGGGTACCCGTTGATCAAGGCGCAAGCACCGACAACCGTGCGTTGCGGGTGTTAGTCAGCGGGGTAAGTGAAGCCTTAATCTCCTGTCGCGTCCGCCGCTGGCGCGGCCTACTGTTGAGCTGAGCGGACAGCGGGCCGGAGAGGATGGTTGGCCATGACGCATCAGCCCTATAAGGCGGTGGATGTGCTGCGCGCGGTGTGGGCCGCCGACGGACAGCGCGCCGAGGACCTGGACGAGGCGTGCGGGCCGACGAAGCAGTGCAAGAACATGCGGGACGTCACGTTTGACGGGTTCGCCGAGCCGGGCAGCGATTTGACGGACGCCTGGCGGGATCGGCTGCGCCGCGAGGGCAAGCTGAGCGAGGACGGCGGGAGCATTCGCGACCTCGTGCTGGGCTCCTCCGAGTCGCGCTGAACCGGCCGTACGGCCACCGGACATGACACTGCGCGGGCGGTGAGGGAGAGACTGCATGGACCGTCCGGAGACCGTTGCTGAGCTGACCCAGCTCCTGCGCGACGGCGGATATCTCGCCGACCGCGGGCTGTCGACGGCATTGTTCGTGTCCCTGTCGCTCGGTCGACCAATCCTGATCGAGGGCGAGGTCGGCGTCGGCAAGACCGAGGTGGCTAAAGCACTCGCGGAGGTTTTCGGGCGGCGCCTGATCCGCTTGCAGTGCTACGAGGGCATCGACACGAACCAGGCGCTCTACGAGTGGGACTACGCCCGCCAGATGCTCCAGATCCGCGCACTGTCCGAGCGACAGCTGGATGACGACGACGCGGTCGACAAGCTCTTCGGTCCGAAGTTCCTTTTGGAACGGCCGCTGCTGGAGGCGGTGCGCGCCGGTGACCAAGCCGTGTTGCTCATCGACGAGGTCGATCGCGCGGACGACGAATTCGAGGCGTTCCTGCTCGAGATCCTCGCCGACTTCCAGATCACGATTCCCGAGGTCGGCACCATCAAGGCGGTCACACCGCCGCTGGTCGTACTGACGTCGAACCGTACGCGTGAGCTCCACGACGCATTGAAACGGCGCTGCATCTACCACTGGGTCGGCTATCCGAGTGCCGAGCGCGAAGTGGAGATCGTGCTGGTACGCGAGCCCGCCGCCTCGGAAGCCTTGACGCGCAAGGTGGTCGCCGCGGTGCATCGGCTCCGTACCCTCGAAATGGCCAAGCCGCCGGGTGTCGCGGAGACCATCGACTGGGTGCGCACACTCGACGTGGTCGGTGCGACCGATCTCGATGCGCAGACCGTCGAGGACACCCTCGGAGCGGTCGTGAAGGAGCGCGACGACCTCGAACTCGTACGAGCGAGTCTCGACGGGATCGCCTCGGGTGCCTGATATGGCCGCTCCGGCCGTCGTTGAGGACGCGCCATTCGTACGCGTTCTTGTCGCGTTCGCCGACGAGCTCCGTAACGCCGGCCTTCCAGTGGGTTCCGGTGACGTACTTACCTACAGCGCAGCGATGGCGCGCCTCGATCCCACCGATCTGGTCGACCTGTATTGGGCGGGCCGTACGACGACCGTGACGCGGCGCGACCACATTCCGGTCTACGACCGCGTGTTCCGCAAGTTCTTCCTCGACGAAGCCGAGGAGTTGCCGGAGCAGCTGAGGCTCACCGCCCACGCCACCGCCGAGGCGCAGGCCGTGCTGGTCGTGCCGGAAACGGAGCCCGGCACCGAGGGCAACGAGGAGCAGCAAGCTCGCCTCGGTCTCGTCGCCTCGGACGCGGAAGTGTTGCGGAACAAGGCATTCACGGCGTGTACACCGGAGGAGCTGGCCGCCCTGCGCCGCATCATCGCGCGGATGCGGCTCGCACCGCCGCGGCGCAAGACACGACGCACTACGCCGGCGCGTGCCGGCCGCGCCCCGGACCCGCGTCGAACGGTACGCGAGACCATGCGTACCCATGGCGAGCCGTCGAAGCTGTTCTGGCGCCAACGGCGGCGCCGCCTTCGGCCGCTGATCCTGATCCTCGACATCTCCGGTTCGATGGCCGACTACTCGCGCAACCTGTTGCAGTTCGCATATTCGGCGCGGCACGCCACCGGTCGGGTCGAGGTGTTCTGCTTCGGCACCAGGCTCACCCGCATCACGCGCGCGCTCGAACGCCGCCGCGCGGACGACGCGATGGAGCAGGCCGCGAAGGCCGTCTTCGACTGGGAGGGTGGCACGCGCATCGGCGAGTCGATCGACGCGTTCGTGCGTGATTGGGGTCGGCGCGGCGTGTGTCGCGGCGGCATTGTGGTGATCTGCTCGGACGGCTTGGACCGTGGCGATCCGCGCGTCCTCGCATCTGCGATGGAACGGCTATCGCGGCTGTGTCACCGAGTTGTGTGGCTGAATCCGCATCGCGGCGACAACCGCGACTTCCGGCCGAGCACGCTCGGCATGATGGTCGCCGCGCCGCACGTCGACGTGCTCCTGTCCGGGCATAGCCTGCAAAGCTTGGAGGAGTTCGCGGCGCTGCTGCCCGAGCTGAGTTGACCGAGCCAAAATTCGCCTGAGGTCCGAGCGGAGTGAGGAGTCGACCCGTGAAGTGGAGCGTGTCGGTGATCGCCGAGGGCGATCGCGAGGTGAGCAGGGACGAGGTGGTCGAGCTCGCGGACGCGGTGGCCGGACTCGGCGGCATCGCTTCTGGCATCGGTACGCCGACCTACGGCGCTCAACTCGTGATCGACGCGGAGGACCGCGAGGCGGCCGTGGAACGCGGAAAGGACGAGTTCGCCCGCGCGGCGAGCCGAGCCGGGCTGCCGTCCTGGCCGATCACACACGTCGAGGCGATCAGCGAGGCCGACGACGAACTCGGCGATCTCGAGTGATCAGGCTGGGGTCGCTCGCCGGTTACCCGTTCGAGGGTCCCCGCGTGCTCGCCGGCTGGACGCCGCCGGAAAGCCCCGCGGTCTACGCGATCATGTACAAGCCGGATGCCGTCAAGAAGCCCGAGACGTACGCGGTGATCTACGTCGGCCATGCCGAGGATCTGTCCGCCGAACGGTTCCCGTTCAGCCACCCGCGCGCGGCGTGCTGGACCGAACGTGCCGGCAGCCGATGGGCGGTCTACATCGCGACGTACGAGGTGCCCGGCGGGCTGCCGTCGCACCGCAAACAGATCGCGCAGGAACTGTGCTCCATCTACCACCCGAAGTGCAACGAGCAGCAATTCGACCGCTCGTGGCAGGACCACTGGATAGGGGAGTACACGGCGCCGACCGCCGGTCCGCTGACCACCGGACGCGACCCGGGGACCACGGCGAGGCCTGGCGGCCCGGCCGCGGCGGGCGACGCGGCGACCGGGACCGAGACAATTACTCCGTGACGCCAGCGCCCTCGTGTGTGCCGGCCGGGATGTAGCCGACGCTTTCGTGCAGGCGCGAGCGGCGGTGCCCGGACGCCGGGCGTGCCGGTGGACGCGCCTCCGGCTGCGCCGGTCGCGGGGTCACGCCCGTCACGATGCCCTCGGCCATGCCGTAGAGCAGCGGCAGCGCGCCGGCGATCACCCGACCCGTACGGTTGATGTGCTCCACGCCCGGCTCGATGACCTCTGCGTTCGCGACAATCTTGCGGACGATGCCGGCGCACTCCTCGAGGTTCGTGGCGATCCGGCTGAGCTGGCCGCCGACCACGAACAAGTAGAACGCGAGCCCGGCGATCAACAGCGCGATGACGACGACGGACAGCACTACCAACGTGGTCATGACCTCACCTTGTCCAGAACTCGGCCGAGGAACAGGTGGTGCTGAAGGCCCTCGGCGAGGACACCGTCCACACGGTCCGCGGTCTCACCGATGAGCGCTGTGTCGGCCGTGTTCGCCTCGGCGGCGCGCAGCGTCTCGCGAACCTTGACCACGCGCTGGTCGATCCGGTGCACCAGAATGACCAGGATCGTGAGCAGCGCGGCGACCGCGAGCACGATCACGAACCCGCCGATGATGGCGCCCCACCACAGGCCGCGCTGCGTCGACGTCAACGCCTCGACATTCATGTGGCCCATGGTCAGCCTCCCAGCCGGGTGCGGCCGCGGCGGAGTCCCGCGGTGATGACCTCGGCGTGCTCGATCGTGGTCTGCAGTTGCTTGAGCGCCGCCGTGTTGTGCACCGACTCGGTCAGCGAGTCGTCGATCATGGTGGCCTCTTTGCCGATCGAGTGCGCGAGCACCAGGATCGGTACGACGAGAGCGACCACCACAATCACGACCACGAAGGTGATGACGTAACCCACCACCCAGCCCGTGATGCTGGTGTCCGCCGCGGCGATGACGTTCATGGGATCAGCCCGCCTTCACGGTTGGGACCTCGCGGATGGTGTTGTCCTTGAGGAACTGCACCAGCGACTTGGTCGGCGCGGCGATGTGGTGCTTGACCAGCACGTGGTCTGCGACCTTCGCCATCAATTCATCCTCGGTCGGCGCGGTGAATTGCGTCTTGCACACCGGGCTGCCGCATTTGAACTCGTACATGTCGGCTCCCTCCCGGCTCAGATCGACTCGCAGAAGTCGCGAACCGGCTTGAGGTTCGCGTTCACCGAAGGCACGACCTGCGGCACGGTGCGCGTCTGATGGGCGACGACCTGGACGCCCACGATCACGGTGCCGAGGGTCTGACGGATGGCCCGCAGGTGGAAGATGACGCGCAGCAGACCGATCGCTGCGGCCAGGACGATCAGTGCGGTGATGACCAGGGTCACCCAGGCGACTGCCGGCATGGCGAGCACTCCTCTCTAACGCGGGATGGTCAGCCAAGAAGGCTGTTCAACCGAGTAGCTTGGCGACGGAGCCCGCGTAGCGGACCGCTCCGACGGTGACATCGTGGATGGTGGTGTCGGTGACGGCCAGCATCTCCGGCACATCATCGAGTTCACCGGTCAGCGCAACGCCGCCGGCCAGGATCTCGTCCGAGGCGCCGCGAATCCGCTCGAGCGCCGCGAGGACGCGGTTGAGCAACGCGACGAGGACGGGCACAACGACGATCAACAGGATCGCGTTGCCGATCCACCAGAGTGTCATCTCCACGTCCCCCTAACTCGGGTTCGGCTGGTACGGCAGGAAGAAGCGGCGGAAGACACGAGCCAGCGCGAGGCGAGCCGCCCGCAGACCGATTGTGAAGCCGCTGGCCGACGACGCGCGGCCGAGGCTGTCGACCGAGACGCCGCGACCGACCGCGTCCATGCGCGCCTGCATATTCGAGGCGAAGTCGCGCATGAGAACCGTGGTGACGTCGTTGATCATGCCGCGGCCGTATTGCGCGGCGGCGCCGGACAGCTGCAAGTCTTGCGAGACATCGACATGGGAGCCGCCGCGTGTCGCAGTGACCTGTGCGGTGACCAGCATGGCCGCTTGGCCTCGGCCCTTCTCGTCGGCGCCGGTCGCGTCGACGACGATGCGCTTCTCGCTGTCGTCGCGCTCCTTGATGTGTGCCTTACCGGCGAACTGCAGCCGGACCGGTCCCATCCGGATGGCGACCTTACCGAGGTACTGGTTGTTGCCGAGGTCATCGGTCAACTGGGTGCCCGGCAGGCACGCGGCCACCTGTGGAATGTCGTCGAAGAAATGCCAGACCTTGTCGACCGGCTGCGCGACATCGAAGCCGCTCTTGATCAGCATCAGGCCTCCTGGGTGGTGAGGTAGGCGTGCGGGTTCGCCGCAAACGTGTCCCGGCAGCCGACGCAACAGAAGTGGTACGTGACGCCGTCATGTTCGTACGGATGGCTGGACGAATCGGCGCGAACCGTCATCCCGCACACCGGATCGCGCGCGGTGACCGGTGCCGGACGAGCCGGCGCCACGGTCGTCGCCGGCGCGAGCTGTCCGGCGGCCCGCAGCTGTACGAGTTCGGCGAGTACGGCGACCGCGATCTCCCGGTGCGACGTGTGGCCGAGGTCGATTCCGACCGGCACTCGCACCCGGTCCAGCAGGTTGCGCGGCACGCCACGGTCGGCGAGGTAGCCGAGCACCGCCTCGCCGCGCTTGCGCGACGCGACGAGCCCGACAAACGCCGGGAATGCAGACACCGCCTGCTCGATCGCTTCCTCGTCGCCATGTCCCTGGGTTGCCACCACGACGATCGAGCGTGCGTCGAGTTCCGCTGCACTGAAGTCAGGTCCGTCGCACACATCGGCGCGCCAGTCGAGTGCCCGCGCCAGATCCGCCAACGTGTACGCCATCGGCGACCGACCCACGATCGTCACGTGCGGTGAGGGGCTCACGGGTTCGATGTAGACCTGCAGCGCACCCTCACTTTGGCATGAGATGGGCACCACCATCATGCCGTCGGGCACTGAGGAGCCGAACTGCTCGGGCGTGCCGAGCAGCAGCAGTTTCGGCTTGCCCTCGGCGATCACACGCTGTGCCTCGCGCAGCACCACCGGCTCCGCGCACGCGCCGCCGATCCAGCCGTGCAGCTGCCCGCTCGCGGTGATGAGCGCGCGCGAGCCTTGATGGCCCGAGGACGGACCCTGCCGCCACACCACCGTCGCGAGGGCAAGCTCCTCGCCCCGCCGCGACAGCTCACCGGCCCGCTCGAGGATGTCCCAACCATCCACGGGTGGCGTGGCGCTCGCGTGTGCGTCGTTCATCGTCAGTCCGTCCGGACCGGTGGCGCGCCGGAGACGTCTCGCCGCTGCGTCATCGCCTCGTAGACGCGGTCCGGAAGCAGTGGCATGTCGATGTTGCGGACGCCACTGTCCTTGATCGCATCCAGCACCGCGTTGACGAAGGCAGCCGGGCCACCAACCGTCGCGCACTCGCCGACACCCTTGGCGCCGATCGGGTGGTGCGGGCACGGCGTCACGACTTCGTGCAACTCGTACCCGGGCGCTTCCCACGCGGTCGGCAGCAGGTAGTCCATGTAGTTCGACCCGACGCAGTTGCCCTCGGCGTCGAACGTGATGAATTGCATGCTCGCCATCGCGTACGCCTCGGTGAGCCCGCCCATGATCTGACCTTCGACGATCATCGGGTTGATGCGGACGCCGCAGTCGTCGACCGCCACTACGCGCAACACGTCCCACACGCCGGTCAGCGGATCAACTTCCACCGTGACGATGTAGCAGCCGAACGGCCATGTGAGATTCGGCGGGTCGTAATACGCGACGTTCTCCAGGCCCGGCTCCATGCCGTCGGGCATGTTGCTATACGCCGCCATCGCGGTCTCCTGGATCGTGACGCCACGATCCGGCGCGCTGCGGACGTAGAACCGCCCGAGCTCCCACTCGATATCCTCTTCGGACACTTCGAGCAAATGCGCGGCAATCTTGCGGGCCTTCGCTCGTACCTTGCGGGACACCATCGCGACGGCGGCGCCGGCCACCGGCGTGCTGCGCGAGGCGTACGTACCCATGCCGAACGGCGCGGTGTCGGTGTCGCCCTCCTCGACGACGACGTCCTCGGCTGGCAGGCCGAGCTCGTGTGCCACGATTTGCGCCCACGTCGTCTCGTGCCCTTGGCCCTGAGTCTTCGCGCCGGTCCGCAGGATCGCCTTGCCCGTCATATGTACGCGCAACTCGGCGGCGTCGAACATCTTGATGCCGAGGATGTCGAACTCGCGGCTGTTGCCGGCGCCGAGCGGCTCGGTCATCGTCGAAATGCCGATGCCGAGCAGGCGGCCACGTTTGCGCGCCTCTTCCTTCTGCGCCAAGAAGTCCTGATATCCGATGGCCTCCAGCCCGACGTCGAGGCACTTGCCGTACTGGCCAGAATCGGTGAGGAACCCGAACGGCGTACGGTGCGGGAAGTCGTCGTCGCGAACGAAGTTGCGGCGCCGGAACTCAGCCTGATCGATGCCGAGGTCGTCGGCCGCCGCCTGCACCATGCGTTCCTGGAAGAACATCGCCTCGGTGATGCGGAACGAGCACCGGTAGGCGACGCCGCCCGGCGCCTTGTTCGTGTAGACACCTCGCGCGGTCAGGTGCGCGGCCGGGATGTCGTAGCACGCAAACGCCGAGTGCATGAGTCCGATCTTGAACTTGCTCGGCTGCGCGTCGGAGAAGAAGGCGCCGTGGTCGGAGTCGGTGTGCATGCGTACGCCGAGGATCTTGCCGTCCTGACGTAGTGCCATCTCACCGCGCAGGTAGATGTCGCGACCGAAGCCGGTGGAGATGAGGTTGCCGGTCTTGTCTTCGATCCACTTGACCGGCCGCTCGAGCAGGATCGACGCGAGGATCGACGCGACGTAGCCCGGATAGACTGGCACCTTGTTGCCGAATCCGCCGCCGAGATCCGGCGACACGATGCGAATCATGTGCTCAGGAAGCTCGGCGACCAGCGCGACGGCGGCGCGGATGATGTGCGGCGCCTGCGTGGTCATGTAGACGGTCAGCTTCTGCGTCGCACGGTTGAAGTCGGCGATCGATCCGCAGCACTCGATCGGCGACGGGTGCGAGCGCGGATAGTGCAGCTCGAGCTTGGACACCAGGTCAGCCTGCTCGAACGCGCGGTCGGTGCCGGCCTTGTCGCCGACCTCCCAGTCGAACACGACGTTGTCGTGCTGGTTTTCCTTGTCGTCCCGGATCACCGGGGCACCCTGCGCCATCGCCTGCATTGGGTTGACGATCGGCGGGAGAGCCTCGTAGTCGACGATGATCGCCTCGCACGCGTCCTTCGCGATGTACGGGTCGTCGGCAATCACGCACGCGACTTCCTGACCCTGGAACCGCACCTTGTCGGTGGCGAGTACGGCCTGGGTGTCGTACGACAGCGTCGGCATCCACGCGAGATTGCGGGTGGCCATCATCTCGCCGGTGAGCACGAGTCGGACACCGGGAATCGCCCACGCTTTGCTGGTGTCGATCGAGACGATCCGGGCGTGCGCAAGCGGGCTGCGCAGGATCTCCATGTGCAGCATGCCGGGCAGCACGATGTCGTCGACATAGTTGCCGCGGCCGCGGATGAAGCGGTTGTCCTCGACGCGCTTGCGGCTTGCGCCGAGCCCGCCGATCTTTATTTCGTCGCGTGCCTGGATCGTCACGATCGTTGCTCCCGTCTGGCTCAGCCTGCGGACTGACCCTGCATCTTCTTAGCCGCCCACAGCACAGACTTGACGATGTTCTGGTATCCGGTGCAGCGGCAGAGATTGCCGGACAGCGCCCACCGCACCTCGTCCTCGGTCGGATCGGGGTTCTCGTCCAGCAGGGCCTTCGCGGACATCATCATGCCCGGCGTGCAGAAGCCGCACTGCAGGCCGTGCTCGTCCTTGAAGCCTTCCTGGATCGGATGCAGCTCGCTGGGTCCGGCCAGACCCTCTACCGTGGTGACCTCATGCCCGTCGGCCTGCACCGCGAGCATCGTGCAGCTCTTGATGGGCCGGCCGTCGTAGAGCACCGTGCAGGCGCCGCAGTTCGTGGTGTCGCAACCGGTGTGCGTGCCGGTCAGCCCGAACGCCTGGCGCAGCAGGTGTGCGAGCAGCAGTCGGGGCTCGATGTCCGCGGTGCGCTTCTCGCCGTTGACCGTGAGGCTGACCCGCCGGATCGGTACGTCACCGGCCGGTTGCTCACGGATCTCCTCGTACAAGCCGCTCATGTCAGGCCGCCCTCTCGGTCGACTGGTCGATGCGCGACAGGATGCGCGCGACGAAGGTTCGGACGATGTGGCGCTTGTATTCCGCGCTGCCCCGGTGGTCGGTCCTCGGTTGGGCGGCGCGTGCCGCGAGGTCGGCCGCATTGTTGATGGTGTCGGCGCTCAGTGGACCGCCGACCAGCGATTGCGCGGCGTCCGTTGCGTTGATGGTGGCGCCGCCGACGCCGGTCAGCGCGATTCCGGCCCGGGTGACCGTGCGGCCGGACATCTCCAGCGCGATCGCGGTGCCGGCGGTCGCAAAGTCGCCGACCCGCCGCTCCAGCTTCAGATAGCCGCCGGCCGGCGTGCCCTTCGGCGCCGGGATGACCGCCTCGACGGCCACCTCGTCGTAGCCGAGCAGGTTCTCGAACGGCCCGGTGATGAAGTCGGCCATCGGGATGTTGCGCCGGCCGTTGGCGCCCTGCGCGACGACGTACCCGCCGAGTGCGGTCACCACCGACGCCCAGTCGCCTTGCGGGTCGGCGTGACACAACGAGCCGACCAGCGTCCCGCGGTTGCGCACGATCGGGTCGGCGACGAGCGGAGCGGCGGCCGCCATGGTGGGCTGGCGTGACTTGAGGAGCGCGGACCGTTCCAGGTCGGCGTGCCGGCACAGCGCGCCGATGCGGATCGTGCCGTCAGCGTCCGCCCGGTGGTAGTCCAGACCGGGCAGTCCGTTGATGTCGACCAACAACTCCGGCGCGGCAAAGCGCAGCTTCAGCAGCGGCACCAGGCTCTGGCCGCCGGCGAGCACCTTTGCCTCACCACCGCCCTGTTGCAGCAGGGCGATCGCCTCGTCGATCGAGCGCGGTGCCTCATAGCGGAACCGGGACGGGTACATGCGACCTCCTGGTCAGTCCTCGGCCGGCGTGCGATCGGGTTGCCGGGTCGCCTCGGGGTCCGGGACGGCGACCGGCATCGACTCCGCGTCGGGATCGGGGCGCGCCTGCTGGTGCGGTGGCCACGGGCCTTGCACCGGTTGGGCAGCCACCTTGAGGTATTCGATGAGCTGCGGCCATGCCCACACCGTGGGGCTCGTGCCGGTCTTCGGTGCGTTCTCGATCACTTCGTATAGCCGCGGATTGCCGCGGCTATGTCCGCTTGACTCGACCGCCATGACCGACGCCCTTTCCCTCGAGACAGCGCCCGAGGGCGCCATCGCCGGTGGTGGGAATACTGCTCTCCCCGGCACCGGGGCCGCAATCGTTGATTAAGCTATTGCTTACGTCGCTCGACGCCTTGCCGGAGACGGTCACATGATCTTGTCGCGGGTATCAATTCCGGCGTGTCGTCGGGCGTCCGCGCGTCGAGCTGCAGCGTGGGCAGGCTCGCTATGACCAAGCGTACAAGGCATCGCGAATCGTGATTAATGCGGCATCGTCCCATGCCTTGCGTCGTGCGGCGCCGACCCGAAGCCGTACCCGGCTGATCTTGAAGGGTTTGACAACGGCCGGTGGCCCGCCCCCCAATGGGATCCAGGGAGTCCGTCACACCGCCCTGGCGAAAGGCTCGCAACATGCAGGTCCCGGCACCGTTCGAGTACGAGCGCGCGGCGAGTGTCGAGCACGCCATCGGGCTGTTGAGCCGGCTCGGCAACACCGCGCGGCTGGTGGCCGGCGGGCACAGCCTCCTGCCGATGATGAAGTTGCGGCTGGCGAATTTCGAATACCTCATCGACATCAACGACCTACACCGCGAGCTCGGGTATGTCCGAGTCGAATCGACCCGGGTCCGCATCGGGGCGATGACCCGCCACCGCGAACTGCTGGAGAGCAGCGAACTGCGCGGCGTGTTTCCGATCTTTCATGACGCCGAACAGGTGATCGCCGATCCGTTGGTACGCAACCGCGGCACCATCGGCGGCGCGCTCTGCCAGGCCGACCCGTCCGAGGACCTGTCCGCGGTGTGTACGACGCTCGACGCCAACTGCGTCATCCGGGGCCCCGACGGTGAGCGGGTCGTCAGCATGTCGGAGTTCTACCGCGGACCCTACGAGACGGCGGTGGGCGCCGCGGAGATCCTCACCGAGATCCGGCTCCCGGTGCGGCCGAACGGATCCAGCGCGTTCGAGAAGGTCGGCCGCCGGGCCGGCGACTGGCCGGTCGTGTCGTGCGGTGTCGCGGTCTGGCTCGACAACGGCGTGATCGCGGATGCGCGCGTGGGGCTCGCGGCGGTCGGGCCGGACACCACTGGCATCCCGGCCGTTTCTCGCGCACTGGCTGGCAAGCGGCCCTCCGAGGACGCCTACGCGGAGGCCGGTGCGATCGCCGCCGAGTTCTGCGCGCCGGTCTCCGATCAGCGCGGCAGCGTCGAATACAAGCGGCATCTGGCGGGGGAGTTGACGAGACGCGCGCTGCGACGCGCGGTTGAGCGGGTCAGCGGTGGGGAGCGGTAGGCATGTACGTCACGATGACGGTCAACGGCACGGACGTGACCTCCGAGATCGAGGGTCGGCTGCTGCTGGTGCATTTTCTCCGTGACCACTTGGGGCTGACCGGTACGCATTGGGGCTGCGACACGAGCAACTGCGGCGCGTGCGCGGTGTGGCTCGACGGTGAGCCGGTCAAGTCGTGCACGGTGTTGGCCGCCATGGCCGGTGGCCACGAGGTGCGCACCGTCGAGGATCTGGAGCGGTTCGGTGAACTTGATCCGGTGCAGCGCGGTTTCATGGAATGCCACGGGCTGCAATGCGGATTCTGTACGCCCGGCATGTTGATGACCGCGCGAGCGCTCCTGGACCGCAATCCGGATCCGTCGGACGACGAGATCCGCGAGGCGATCTCGGGCCAGGTCTGTCGCTGCACCGGCTACGCCACGATCGTGCGCTCCGTCAAGTGGGCGGCCGCCGAGCAGGCCGGTACGCGGACCTCCGTCACAGCGGACGGCGAGTGATGGGCGACCGAGCGAACTCCGGGACGGCGCCGGCGAATCCGTTCGTGGACAACAACCTCACGCCGGTCGGGCACGGTCGCATGCTGCGAAAGGAGGACCCGCGTTTCATCCGCGGCAAGGGCCGATTTGTTGACGACATCCAATTGCCTGGACTGCTGCACCTCGCGATCCTGCGCTCGCCGATCGCGCATGGGCGCATCCGCCGCGTGGACGTCAGCGCGGCGCAGGCACATCCGAAGGTCAAGCTCGTTGTCACCGGTGCGATGCTCGCCGAGCGCGGTCTCGCGTGGATGCCGACGCTGTCGGCCGACGTACAGGCCGTGCTTGCCACGGACAAGGTGCGCTTCCAGGGTCAGGAAGTCGCGTTCGTCGTCGCGGAGGACCGCTACGCGGCACGCGACGCCCTCGAACTGATCGACGTCGACTACGAGCAGTTGCCGGCGGTGGTGAACGCACGCAGCGCACTCGACCCGACCGCTCCGCTGATCCGCGACGACCTCGACGGCAAGACCGACAATCACTGCTTCGACTGGGAGACCGGCGACCAGGCGACCACCGACGCGGTGTTCGCGAGCGCCGACGTCGTGGTCAGCCAGGACATGGTGTATCCGCGCGTACATCCGGCACCACTCGAGACATGCGGTGCGATCGCCGATTACGACCAGATCGACGGCGCGCTGACGATGTGGTGCACCACCCAGGCTCCGCACGCACACCGCACGCTCTACGCGATGGTCGCCGGCCTACCCGAGCACAAGATCCGAGTGATTTCGCCGGACATCGGTGGCGGGTTCGGCAACAAGGTGCCGATCTACCCCGGCTATCTCTGTGCCATCGTCGCCTCGCAGCTGACCGGTAAGCCCGTCAAGTGGATGGAGGACCGTTCGGAGAACCTGACCAGCACTGCCTTCGCGCGCGACTACATCATGCGTGGCGACATCGCGGCTACGAGCGACGGCAGGATCCTCGCGATCCGTACCCATGTGCTCGCCGACCATGGCGCGTTCAACGGTGTCGCGGCGCCGTCGAAGTATCCGGCCGGGTTCTTCGGCGTGTTCACGGGCAGCTACGACATCCAGGCGGCGTATTGCGCCATGACGGCGGTCTACACGAACAAGGCGCCGGGCGGCATCGCCTACTCCTGCTCGTTCCGGATCACCGAGGCGGTCTATCTCGTCGAGCGTCTGGTCGACTGTCTCGCGTACGAGTTGGGCATGGACCCGGTGCAAGTACGGCTGAAGAACCTGCTGAAACCGGAACAGTTCCCATATCTGACGAAGACCGGCTGGGTCTACGACTCCGGCAACTACGAGCCCACGCTCCGCGAGGCGTTGCGCATTGCCGGATACGACGAACTACGACGCGAGCAGGCGGAGCGACGTGAACGCGGGGAGTTGATGGGCATCGGCATCTCTTTTTTCACCGAGGCGGTCGGCGCCGGGCCCCGCAAGCACATGGACATCATGGGGTTGGGCATGGCCGACGGCGCGGAGTTGCGCGTACATCCGACGGGTACGGCGGTGCTGCGCGTGTCGTGCCAGACGCAGGGGCAGGGGCACGAGACCACGTTCGCGCAGATCGTCTCCGAAGAACTCGGCATACCGCCGGCGGACATCACGGTAGTGCACGGCGACACCGATCAGACGCCGTTCGGGCTGGGCACCTACGGCAGTCGGTCAACATCGGTCTCGGGCGCGGCGACCGTCCTCGTCGCGCGCAAGGTGCGCGACAAGGCGCGGCTCATTGCGGCCGAGGTGCTCGAGGCGTCGGTGGACGATCTGGTATGGGCGAAGGGCTCGTTCCACGTCATCGGCGACCCGGACACCGCGATATCCATGCGGGACATCGCGATGCAGGCGCATGGCGTCATTGAGTTGCCGGACGGACTCGAGGGCGCGCTCGACGCCCAGATCCATTACAACCCCGACAATCTCACGTACCCGTTCGGCGCGTACGTCTGCGTGGTGGACGTCGATCCCGGTACCGCGGTTGTCACGGTGCGGCGGTTCATCGCGGTGGACGATTGTGGCACCCGCATCAATCCCATGATCATCGAGGGACAAGTGCACCGCGGGCTCACCGACGGCGTCGGCATGGCGCTCATGGAGATGATTTCGTTCGACGATGCCGGCAACTGTCTGGGCGCATCGCTGATGGACTACCTGCTGCCGACGGCGTTGGAGGTGCCGGACTGGGAAACCGGATACACGGTCACGCCGTCGCCCTACCACCCGATCGGCGCGAAGGGCATCGGCGAGTGCGCGACGGTCGGCTCGCCTCCGGCCGTGGTGAACGCGGTCATGGATGCGCTAAAGCCGTTCGGCATCCGGCACGCGGACATGCCGCTGACGCCGTCGCGGCTGTGGGAGGCCATCAACGGTCGTGGCCGGCCGCCGGTCTGAACGGCTCGTGGGTCATGAGCCGCTCACGACGACGCCGCAGTCGGGCGCCTTCGCGGGCGCGCGAACGGTTAGCTCCAGAGCGTCACGTGAATCGACGGCTTGAAGCGCCCGACCGTGACGCCGGCGCCGCGCAACATCGCTTGTGTGGCGCGCGGTGTCGTCACGAACCGCGCCAGTTCTTCGGCGGCCGACGGCGCCTGGCGGGCGGCCAGCGTGAGGATGCTCCACGCGCCCTGGGCCTGCAGCGCCGGCGACGACACGCGCTTCAGGTCGCCGTTGGCCAGATTCTGCGAGACCGCGAACGAGACGGCCGGCGCCAATCCCTTGCCCCGCTTGGCTTCTTCCACCGCGGCCGCGTGGCTCTGGAAGATGCGTTGGTGGTCTTCGGGGACGTTGATGCGGCGCAGCATCTCCGGGATGACCTCGGTGTCGTACGCCGCCGACGGACCGAGCAACCACATCTGATCGCGCAATGCACCGACGCCCGGCACGATTCTGGTGATCGGATTGTCCGGGCTCGCCACCGCGACCACTTGGTAGTTCAGGAAGTGCGTGCTGGCGATCGACGCGTCCAGGTTGGTCGGCTGCGGGCCGATCGCCGCGTCGACGGTACGGCTGAGCAACAGCGACTCGAAGTGCCGTGGATTATGGCTGCTGAGCTCGACGTCGAGGTCATTGGCGCGTTCCGCGAACAGCTCGATCAGCCCGGGCGCCGCGTGTTCAGCGAACAGTGCCGAAGTGGCCACCCGCAACAGGCGACGTCCGCCACCGGCCTGGCGTACCTCGATGATCGTACGGTCCTGCAGGCTCAGCATCTCGGCCGCCCGACTGGCAAGGCGCAGGCCACCCGGCGTGAACGCCAGCCCGGACGACGTACGGACAAACAGCCTGTCGCCAAGCTCCTTGCGCAACTGGCCGACGTGCAGCGAGACCGCGGCCTCGGTGACCTCGAGGTCGGCCGCGGCCCGCTTGACCGAACCGAGCCGCGCGACGGCGGCGAAGGCGCGCAGCTGCGTCGGCGTCACACGTCGTCCTTCCGTGCGCGGCATCCAGAACGGTGGCCATTCTAGATCCACTCACGGATGGGCCGCGGCGGGCGTTCACAAGTCCTCAAGGTGCGTCGTCAACAGCAGCTCGCCGGTCCCGAGGACGCGCCGCCGGCAGAACTCGGCGCACAGCACACGCTATCGGCCGCCTTGGTCAACGTGTCGGCGTCGGACTTGACGACGTAAACCTCCCACGGCTCGTCGCCCGGCCCGCGTACCCACACCTTGTCCTGCAGGGCATAGCAGCACTCGGTGTTCTCCTCGGAGGCGGTGACCAGCCCGAGGTCGGTGAGTCGCTGGGCCGCGGCGGTGACCTCCTCGCCGCTGAACACCTCCACACCCAGATGATCCATGACGGTCGGCTGCCCTGTCGCGCCCTCGATGAGCACGAGCTTGAGGGGCGGTACGTCGATTGCGAAGTTCGCGTAACCGGGGCGGCGCTTGGCCGGCTCGATGCCGAACAACTTCGAATAGAAGTCAACTGAACCTTCGAGGTCGGCTACCCGCAGCGCCAATTGGACACGGGACATGATCTGCCTCCAGACATCGCGAAGCTGTTTAGACGTTCATCTAGACAGAGCCTTGCACGCTGTCTTGACGTCTGTCAAGATAAACAGGTGTCTAAACAGCTGCCGATCTACGACGTCACCACCGGCTGCTGCACGCCGATGGTCAGCGAGTCGTTGACCGAGGCCGTCGCGACCGATTTGGCGCGTGGGTTCAAGGCGCTCGGCGATCCGGTGCGGCTTCGGCTGCTGTCGCTGATTGCCGCGCGTGGCGGTGGCGAGGTGTGTGTCTGCGAGCTGACCGATGCGTTCGCTGTCACCGGCCCGACCATCTCGCACCACCTCCGGGTGTTGCGTGAGGCCGGATTGATCGACTGCGAACGGCGCGGCACATGGGTCTACTACTGGATCATCCCAACCGCACTCGGTGCGCTGTCCCAGTTGCTTGACGCGTCGAGCGTCGCAGCCGCGGCCCGATGACCGCTTCGCTCGTACGCCGTCTACTGGCCGAACTGCTAGGTACGGCGCTGTTGGTGACCGCGGTCGTGGGTTCGGGGATCGCGGCAGCCAGGCTGTCGCCCGGCGATGTCGGTCTGCAGTTGTTCGAGAACTCGTTCGCGACCGCGCTGGCGCTGGGTGTGCTGATTCTGTTGTTCGGCCCAGCGTCCGGAGCACACTTCAATCCCGTCGTGACAACCGCAGACTGGTGGTTGCGTCGCCGCGACGCCGGCTCGCGCGCCTCGGAGGCGGGCGCCTACGTCGTTGCACAGTTGGTCGGTGGCATCGGCGGTGCGGTGCTGGCAAATGTGATGTACGGGTTGCCCGCCGTGTCCTGGTCGCACACCGACCGATCGGCGGCGCACCTCTGGCTCGGCGAAGTTGTCGCGACCGCAGGACTAATCCTGCTGATCTTTTCGCTGGTTCGGACGGGCCGGACCGCCGTGACTCCGCTCGCGGTGGGCGCATATATCGGCGCCGCGTACTGGTTCACTTCGTCGACGTCGTTCGCGAACCCCGCGGTCACGATCGGGCGTACGTTCAGCGACACGTTCGCCGGCATCGCACCCGGCTCGGTCTTAGGCTTCATCGCCGCACAGGCCATCGGCGGAGTCATCGGCGTGGCCGTGCTCGCAATCGTCTATCCGCGAGCGGCCGAGTCCCTGACGAGCCAACCGGTCGAGTTCGTTGAGACGGGAGCACGATCTTGACGGCAAGCGTGATCACGATCGAGCCGATGCGGGACGTGCACGCCAATGCCGTGCTCGCCATCTACCAGTACGGCATCGACGAAGGCAACGCCACCTTCGAGACCAACGCCCCGCCGTGGGATCGATTTGCCGCGGACCATTCCGAGGATCACCGCTACGTCGCGGTCGACGCCGTCGGCACCGTGGTCGGCTGGACCGCGTGCACGCCGGTCTCGGATCGGTGTGTCTACGCCGGTGTCGTCGAGCACTCGGTCTACGTACATCCAGACCATCGCGGCCGCCGCATCGGCCAGCGCCTGCTGGCGCGCCTCATCGAGTCGACCGAGGCGGCGGGGGTATGGACCATTCAGTCGGGCATCTTTCCGGAGAACTCAGCAAGCCTTGCGTTGCACGTGGCAGCCGGCTTCCGCGTCGTTGGCACTCGGCAGCGCCTCGGTCAGCACCGTGGGGTGTGGCGCGACGTCACCTTGATCGAACGTCGCAGCCCCAACATCTAGACAGTCACTACACCCATCGCCGGCTACCCGAACCGCATCTCGTCGGCGGTCAATTTCAGAAGGAGCATCCCGTGACGGAATCTAGCGTCGACTCGTCACGCCTCACCGTCGACCAACAACTCGCGCTTCGCACCGCCGCGACGAACCTGCGGAGCGAATTCGGCGGTCTCTTTGGCTCGGAGACCATCGAACGATTCCTGCACTCCAGCTACCACCAGTTCGCGACGAGCGCCCATATCGACCGGTTCCTGCCGCTCATGGCCGAACGCTTTGCTCGACAGCGCCTACACGCCCTGGCCAAGGTCGAGGGCCATCGTGAGGACGGACGGCCGATCGTGTTGTTTGCCTGCGTGCACAACGCCGGCCGCAGTCAAATGGCGCTTGGCTTCTTCAACCACCTCGCCGGTGACCGTGCGGTTGGTTGGTCCGGCGGCTCCGAACCTGGTGTGTCCGTCAACCCGGCCGCCGTCGCCGCCATGGCCGAACGAGGCATCGACATCACCGGCGAGTTCCCGAAGCCGTGGACCGACGAAGTCGTCCGCGCGGCGGACGTCGTCATCACGATGGGTTGCGGCGATGCCTGCCCGATCTTTCCCGGCAAGCGATACCTCAACTGGGATCTCGACGACCCAGCCGGCCAGGACGTCGAACAGGTGCGTCCGATCCGTGACGAGATCGAACGACGCGTCCGAACCCTCCTCGGCGAACTCAACGTCACCTCGATCAGCTAATTGCTTGGCCGCGCGAGATTACCTGCGCGCTCGGTGCGCGTCTGCGGATTACGTTGCGCTGACCGTTGGCGGACCAACGCGACCGCTATGTTGGCGTAGTGGGTCAGAGCACGGTCGACGTTCTCGTCGTTGGCGCCGGGCCGACCGGGTTGGCGTTGGCCGCACAGCTCGTGGCGCACGGCGTTCGGCCGCGGCTGATCGACCGGGGCACCGATCGGGTCCACGAATCACGGGCGTTGGCAATCCAACCCCGGACGCTCGAAGTTCTCGCTGGACTGGGTGTCAGCGAGAACCTGGTCGAACATGGCAACCGCATGGTCCGGATGCGAATCCATGCTGGCAAGCGCGACTTGTCGATTCCACTGTTCGACCTCGGCATGGCTGACACTGCGTATCCGTTCCTGTTGTTCCTATCCCAGGCCGAAACCGAACGGATCCTTGCCGAGCATCTCGTCGACCATGGCGTGCTCATCGAGCGCGGTGTGGAGCTCACACAACTCCAACACGACGGCGATGTTGTCACCGCCGTACTGCGCAACGGCAGTGCGAAGGAGACCGTCACGGCACGTTATGTGGTGGGTTGCGACGGAGCACACAGTACGGTGCGGTCTGCGGCCGGCATCGCGTTCGAAGGCGGCTCGTACCCGCAGAACTTCGTACTCGTCGACACGGAAGCGGATGGCATCGCAACGGACGCCGCGCACGTGTTCCTTTCCGAGCGCGGGATGTTGTTTTTCTTTCCGCTCGGCGCACCGGCAAGTTGGCGGCTGCTGGCCATGCGACCGGCTGGCGACGACACCGATCGTGCGCCGGACGACATCACGCTCGACGAGGTAGAGACGCTCGCCGGTCGCTACACCGAAGGCGCCGTGCGACTGCACGACCCGATTTGGATGACCAACTTCCGCCTGCACCACCGAGTCGCGGCCAACTACCGGTCCGGGCGGATCTTCCTCGCTGGCGATGCCGCTCACATCCACTCGCCGGCCGGGGCCCAAGGCATGAACACCGGGATCCAGGATGCCGTCAACCTCGCCTGGAAGCTCTCTGAAACTATCCACGGCCGCGCGAACACGAACCTGCTCGACACGTACGAAGCAGAACGCGCGCCAGTCGGTCGTGCCGTGCTCCGCTTCACCGACCGCGCGTTCACCATTGCGACGACCGACAATGCATTCGTCCGGTTCGCGAGACGCGTGATTGCACCGACCGTGATTCCACTTGCCACCAGGTCGCAAGGTGGTCGCCGCTACGCGTTTCGTACCATCGCCCAGCTCGCCATTCGCTACCGGAGCAGCCCGCTATCGGTGAACGGTCAGCACGCATCCCGCCGCGGTCTGCGTGCCGGCGACCGCCTGCCCGATGCGCCAATCCGCGTGCACGGACAGCCGTCGACCCTGCACGCGCTCATCGCCGAGCCGGGTTGGCACCTGCTGCAATGCGGCCCGGCTTACCACCAGCTGGTCGGGCACCGGCGGACCGGATTGACCGTCCACCACTTGAGCGAGAGCGACCCCGACGTCGAGGTTGTGCTGAACCCGGTCGCGATGCGCCGGCTGAATCTCCGACCACACGAGGACGCGGTCTACCTTGTGCGGCCGGACGGGCACATCGGATACCGATCCCGCCAGCAGCAAGCCGACGACCTCGCCGAATATTTGGACCGTTGGCTGCCGGCGGCTGCGTCGGCGAGCCAATCGGAACCATGACCGGCGCGAACCGGAGCGTCGAAGCATGTCAGCGGCTCAGCGCTGCCGTGTGGCCGGTCAGCGACGCTAGATACTCCGGACGGTGCAGCGGATTGGCCGTGGTACGGCGACGTGACGGCGGCGTACCACGCACCGGTTGGTGGCCAGCCGACGACGTCTCCATGCCTCCCTCGCCGCTGGTCAGCGCCGGCAGTTTGCGTCGCAATGCCGGTGCGTCGGCGGCCGGAAGCACCGCCTCGATCGTGATCTCGTCGCCGCGTACCAACTGATTTTCGACCGTGGCACCGAGTGAGGCAGCAGCGGCGAGCACCGGACCAACCATGCTGAGCGGAGCGTCGATGGTCACGCGCGCCATCGGCTCGCATACCGTTGTGCCCGCGTCGTTCAGCGCCTCCATCACCACGATCGGCGCGAGCTTGCGGAAGTCGGCGGCGGTGCTCGTCGGTCCGCGTTGGCTCGGCCCGCCGTCTGCCACGCTGTAGTTGCTGTCAATCATCGTGACGACGCAGTCCGTCACCGGCCAGCCGCGCAGTCCCTCGCGCAGTGTTTCGTTCACGTAGTCGGCCATGCTGGCGGCGAACTCGTCGACCGTGCGATAGACGTAGAGTGGCACGGCCCGGAAGTCCACCCCAAGACGGAACGCCACGCCGGTGCCGGGCGGCGCCGGTTCGACGCGCAACCCGATGGTCGCCTGGAACGGGTTGTCCGGCGTGTTCAGGCGCTCGATCGCTTCGCCGACGCGTGTCGGCCGCTCGATGTAGAGCATGGTCGTGGCACGGAACTCGGCGTCGATGCCGAAGTCGTCGGCGAGCGTCGACTGGATGACTTCCTTCTGCACTTCGCCGTATAGCGACACGGCTAGCTCGTGGTGTACGTCGTCGATGCGTACGTTGATGAGCGGATCCTGCTCGGCAAGCTGCGTCAGGGCAGACCGCAGTGCGACATGGTCGCTGTGCCGAACCGGCACGACGACCGCCTCCATCGTCGGCAGCGCGAAGTGGTGTTTCTCCCGCTTGCCGGAGCGGGCCCCGATCGAGTCGCCGACCTTGACGTGTGCGAGTCCCCACAGCTTGCCGATCTCGCCCGCCGACACGGCATCGCGGCGCACCCAGGCGCCGCGGTCGAACACTCGGATCGCGGTCACCTTGTCCGTGCGGCCGTTGACCTGCTCGCGTACTCGCAGCGCGCCGGCCGACATGCGTACGTAGGCGACCTTCTCGCCCGCCGTACCGCGATCGATCTTGAAGATGCTGCCGTTCGGCGCGCCATCGGTGTCACCGGCCGCCGACGGAAGCAGGTCGACGATTCCGTCCATCAGCGCGTCGACTCCGGCACCGGTCACGGCCGATCCGACGAACACCGGATTGATGGCGGCCCGCCGGGTCTGGGTGACCAGTTCGCCCCACAGCCGCGGTGTGGTCACCGCGGTTTCGTCGTCGACGTACGCGGCGAGTAACCCCTCGTCGCGGTCGGCGAGCGCGTCGATAAGGACGCCCCGAAAACCATCGTCGTCCATGGACAGCGGTGTCACAGACGCGGCACGGGACCCGAGACGTTCCGCGCGCGCCATCGGGACGGCGGTCACCGCGAGCCGACGCTCGATTTGCGCCAGCGTTCGATCGACGTCCGCGCCGCTTCGGTCAATCTTGTTCACGAACAACAACGTGGGTACGCGCAACCGTTGCAGCGCGCGCATCAGCACGCGGGTCTGTGGCTGGACACCCTCGACCGCCGAGATCACCAGTACGGCGCCGTCCAGCACCGCCAACGAACGGTCCACTTCGGCGATGAAATCCGGATGTCCCGGCGTGTCAATGAGGTTGATCGACGTACCACGAATGACAAGCGACACCACGGCGGCGCGGATCGTGATGCCCCGTTGGCGCTCGAGCGCCAACGAGTCGGTCTGGGTCGTGCCGTCGTCGACGCGACCGATCTCGCCGATGACGCCGGCGGAGAAGAGGAGCCGCTCGGAAAGTGTTGTCTTACCGGCGTCTACATGCGCCAGGATCCCGAGATTCAGCGTGCTGCGCAGCAATCGTCGCACCCTTCGAATGGACGAGTAGGTCCTTGTCGAGAGAGATCGACGTTGCTCGCATGTCACGCTCCTTCGGTGTTCGTGTCGACGACGACCAGCACACCACGCGGCCGGCCGCGGCGCGACGGATTTTTCGCTGCCAGCGCGGACCGTTGCATTCGTACACTCTCCGATATACTCTTATTGGAGTTAGTTGGAGGGTGATCGCATGACGAGAGACTCGATCCGCGGCTCGTCGGACCGCAGCATCCTGATCCTCACGAGCCTCGCGGACGCGCCGAAGCATGGGTACGCGCTGATCAAGGACATCGAAGACTTCGCCGGTGTCAAGCTCGGTGCGGGCACGCTCTATGGCGCGCTGACGAAGTTGGAGGACGCGGGCCTGGTCGAGCCGCTGCCGAGCGAGGACCGCCGGCGGCCATACCAGATCACGCCGGCGGGTCGGGAGCACCTGCGTGAGCGGCTCACCGAGGCCGCGCGCATCGCGCAGGTCGGGCTGCGTCGCCTCACGGTGGCCTGGTCATGAGCGCGCGGCTGGTGCGCGTCGCGCTGGCGTTCTACCCGCGTGCCTGGCGCGACCGCTACGGTTCCGAGCTCGCGGTGTTGACCGACGACCTGATCGAAGCGGGGGAGACGACGGCGTTCGCCACCGCGGCGAACCTCGTTGGTGGCGCGGTGCGGCAGCGATGGCGTGCCGCGGCCAGATCGCACGCCGCGGTGCTCACCGCGACGCTCGCCATCGCAGTCGGCGCCGCAGTCGCGGTGGCCGCCGTCCGAGACGGACACAGGGGTGGAACGATGCGGCCGTACTTTTACACGCACCAGGTGGGTTTCGTGCTGTTCGTCGCCGTGGTGGCGTGGTTGATGGTGGAGTTCGTCGAGTTCCTGCGAGTGCAGGAGCGGCGAAGCAAGAACGGGTCGGTGCGGCGAACGCCGACGCTCGGCTTCTACGTGGTCGGCATCGCGGTGGTGATCGCCGAGAACGTCTGGCTCTACCTCGCGCCGCCAGTCGTACCAGACGCGACGATCAGTCACGGCGCAATCGCGTTCGCCGTGGGCCTCGCGATATTCCTGGCCGGCGCTTCGATGCGCGTGTGGTCGTTCCGGGCGCTCGGGCAATATTTCTCGTTCTCGATTGAGGTCCGGCCAGACCAGAACGTCGTGACGGCCGGCCCGTATCGGACGGTGCGCCACCCCAGTTACGCCGGCGGTCTGCTCATCGTTATCGGGGTCGGCCTGATGTCGGCCAACTGGGCGGCCGTAGCGGTGATGGCGGTGCTGGCGCTCATCATGATCGTCTGGCGGATACACGTGGAAGAGGACGCGCTCATGACGACGCTCGGCGACCGGTACCGGTCGTACGCCTCGGGTACGAAGCGCCTCGTGCCGCTCGTCTGGTGACCGTAGCGAGGTGGCAAGCCCCGTGGACCTGAGCCGTGGTGGTCAGCCGTGCGCGGCTTCGAGTCGGATGACCGTCGACTTGGACGCCGGCGTATTGCTGACCTCCGCGGTCGAGTCCAGCGGTACGAGGACGTTGGCCTCCGGGAAGTACGCCGCGGCGCATCCCTTCGGCGTCGGGTAAGCCACCGCCCGGAACGCCTCGGCGCGCCGCTCGCCATCGGACCAGACGCTGATCACGTCCACCGTGTCGCCGTCGCTCAGGCCGTACTCGGTCAGATCGTCTGCGTTGACGAAGATGACGCGACGCCCGCCCTTGATGCCCCGGTATCGGTCGTCGAGGCCGTACACGGTCGTGTTGAACTGGTCGTGCGAGCGCACCGTCTGCAATAGGAGATGACCGGTCGGCACGTCGACGGTGGTCGGCGGATTGACCGTGAAGAGAGCCTTGCCGGTCGGAGTGTTGAACGTACGCGAGTCGTGTGGGCCACGCGGCAACATGAACCCGCCGGGTTGAGCGGCGCGCTCCTCGTACGCGTGGAAACCCGGCACGATGTGCTCGATGTGCCGGCGGATGATCGCGTAGTCGGCGCCCATGTCCCGCCAGCCGACGTCGTCTCCGAACAGTTCATGTCCGAGAGCCGTGATGATGTCGACCTCGCTGCGCAGATGTGGCGAGCCGGGTATGAGCCGGCCGTGGGACGCATGCACCATGCTCATCGAATCCTCGACCGTGACGAAGCGATCACCGTCCGGGCCGATGTCGCGTTCGGTACGGCCAAGGCACGGCAACAGCAGCGCCTGCGTGCCGTGGCAGAGGTGTGAACGGTTCAACTTCGTCGCCACGTGTACGGTCAGGGCGCAGTTCGCCATCGCGGCCTCGGTGAGCTCCGTGTCCGGCGTCGCCGCGACGAAGTTGCCGCCCAGCGCGAAGAACACCCGCACCTTTCCGTCGCGCATCGCGCGGATCGAGTTGACCGTGTCGAACCCGTGCGCGCGCGGCGGGTCGAACCCGAATTCGTCGCGCAGCTTGTCGAGGAACGCGTCGGGCATCTTCTCCCAGATGCCCATCGTCCGATCGCCCTGCACGTTGCTGTGCCCGCGGATCGGCGACGGCCCGGCGCCGGGTCGACCGATATTGCCGCGCAGCAACAGAAAATTGACGATCTCGCGGATCGTCGCCACGGCGTTACGGTGCTGAGTGAGGCCCATTGCCCAACACACGACGATGCTGTTCGCTCGCGCCGCGTCGGCGGCGACGTCCTCGATCTGCGTCCGCGTCAGGCCGCTCTGCGACTCGATCGTCGCCCAGTCGAGAGCACGCCAGGCCGCCGCGACCTCTTCGAATCCATCGCAGTAGCGCGCGATGAAGTCGTGGTCGAGCACGGTTCCAGGTGCCGCGTCCTCGCGCGCCAGCAGTGCGCGGTTCAGTCCCGCGAACATCGCGAGGTCGCCGTTCACGCGCACCGGTACGTACCGGTCGGCGAGATGCGTGCCGCGGCCAACCAGGCCGCGTGGTGTTTGCGGATTGCGGAACCGTCCGAAGCCGGCCTCCGGAAGCGGATTGACCGCGATGATGCGTGCGCCGCGGCGCTTGGCGTGCTCGAGCGCGGTCAGCATGCGCGGGTGGTTCGTACCCGGGTTCTGGCCGACGATGATGATCAGGTCGGCGTGATCGGAGATATCCGCGAGCGTGACCACGCCCTTGCCCACACCGATCGTCTGATTCAATGCGGCGCCGCTGGACTCGTGGCACATGTTCGAGCAGTCCGGCAGATTGTTGGTGCCCAGCCGGCGGGCCAGCAGCTGGTAGACGAATGCCGCCTCGTTGCTGGCCCGCCCGCTGGTGTAGAACACCGCCTGGTTGGGATCTTCCAGTGCCTTGAGCTGACCGGCCACCAGCGCCAGTGCGTCCGCCCACGAAATGGGCGTGTAGTGCGTTGCGCCCGGCGCAAGGTGCATCGGTTCGGTGAGCCGGCCATGGTGCTCAAGCCAGTGGTCGTCTTGATTTCTGAGCTCGGCGACCGAGTGTGCGGCGAAGAATGCCGCGTCCACCCGCTTTCGGGTCGCCTCCCACGCAACCGCCTTCGCGCCGTTCTCGCAGAACTCCGCAGTCTTGCGGTGCTCCGGGTCCGGGTCGGGCCATGCACAGCTGGGACAGTCAAAGCCGTCCGGATGGTTCATCGCGAGCAGCGTCTGCGCGCTGCGCCTCGGTCCCATCTCGGCCAGCGCGTACCGCACCGACTCGGCAATGCCCGCCGCGCCGACCGCGGTCTTTTTTGGCCGCCCGACTTCCAGCTTGTCGTTGCGTGGTTGCTCAGTCATGACTACACCCGCCAGTGGTACGCGATCGCGAAGTCCAGTGCGACGGCGAACGCCAGATACATCAGCCACGCGCCGGTGACGAGGTGGAACAGACCGAGCGCGCGTTCGCCGATCTTCAGGCCGACCGACGCGAAGAAGTCGGCGACGTAGACCGCCAGCAGGCCGCAGAAGAGCAGCCCCACGGGCCAGTCGCCGATGTGGAAGAACACCACGATGCCCGCCGCGGAGATGACGCAGAACGCGACGGACATCCCGGCATTCGTCCGTGGATCGCTTTGCTTGTAGCGGTTCCAGCCGATCGCGAACCAGTGGATGCCGTACGCGGTGAACGCAAACGCGGCCATGTAGAGCGGGGCATCCTTGAACACTTGGATCCAGGTCAAGCCGACGAAGAGGATGATTCCTGTGACGAACTGGCAGAAGCCCGGCATCCAGATGCCCCATACGCCGGTGGCGCGATCGACGCGCTCGTCTCGTTTGGGCCAGCCAGCCAGCTCCTGTGGGCCGTAGATCAGGTAGCCGGTCCCCAAACCAAAGAAGCCGAGTGCGAGGGGTGGGAACGCGGATGCGGCGAAGGTGACGTCCATGGCATCTCCACACGATGTGGGACGGCCGCTGTGCGATCGGGACGGTCGCGTGCGACTCGTCTACGCGGACCTAGCATCACGACGCTACTACAGTTACTGATACGAGCAAATACTGCATAAGACAATGATTGACTACACTACGTAATTTCGCGACGTTGGTGTGACCAGATCTGACGGCGTGACCAGGCACGATGGCTAGTTCTCCGGAGCCCGGGGAACTACGGCCGCACTTGGTCGACTTGAGCGGACGGCGCCCAGGGCTACGCGTCGGGGTCGAGTGGGCCGAGCCACCAGTCGCGTTCTGGCAGCTCGCCGGCCGCGTCGTTGAGCGCCTGGAGTGCGGCGGCGACGTGACGGTGTGTATCGGTGGGAATCGCATCGACGATGCCGCCGAGTTCGTCGCGCCGGCGTCGCGTCACGTTCCGGACCAGGTCCCGTCCGACGGGTGTGAGGCTCAAGCGCACCTCGCGGCGGTCGGTCCCCGTGCGGGACCGGCGCGCGAGTCCCTTGCGTACTAGCCGGTCGCACATCCGCGTCGCCGTGGACGGCGCGACTCCGAGGTCTGCGGCGATGTCGATGATGCGCTGCGGGCCGCGGGACGCAAGCACGACCAGGGCACGCGACTGAGGCAGCGTCACGTCGGGATCGACATCGGCGAGCGATCGACCGGCAATGGCAACCATCGCTCGGCTGGCGGTCATCAACGCCTCGATCAGCTCGTCACGCGACGTGGAACTCTTCACAGCGGCAGGCGATGGCATCCTGCAATTGTTGCTTATGGCACCGCTCGGCGAAACGGCCGACACGTCGGCCGGTCGGCCCACCCGCCGGATCGGCCGTTGGCCGGATGGAGTGCCGCTCGATCGCTCCGTAAGGTATCGTGACGCGATATAATCGTGGTACGACATATTGACTAGCGGGAGAGAAGGCGAACGGCATGGCCGTCGAGGCTCTGGCCGTTGTGCTCGCGGTGCTGCTCGCGATCGTCGCCACCGCGGCGGCGTACGTCGGGATCCTGGGTACGTTCGGCGCGGTCAACATCGTTCGCTGCGCGCATTGCGGCCGGCTTGGTCTGGCGCGGCCCGACCGGCCACTGCTCACCTGCGCGAGGTGCCGGCACGCTGCCGTGATGCATCCGATCCACGCATTGCACATCTACGCGACGCATACGCATCGTCGGTAGCGGCGGTGTGTCCTACGGTCCGCGAAGCACGTCACGGAGCACGGCGGCGGCCGACCGATCGAGGTCACGGGCCGCGGTGACCAACACGACGTCCGCGTCCGCGGCCTGATCCCGGAGTAGACCGAGGGCAAGGTCGCCGGTGTCGGTCTGCAGCTCCGTCCGGTATCGGCGAGCGAACTCGTCGAACCGTTGCGGAGCGTCGGCGTACCACCGGCGAAGCTGCGCGCTCGGCGCGACATCCTTGGCCCACGACGTGACGTTCGGCGTCGTACGGGACAGCGCGCGCGGCCACCCCCCGTCGACGAGGACCCGGCGGGCGGGTGACCGTCCCGGGTCGGCGTAGACGCTCGCGATTCGCACGTCGACCGCTGCCTCGCGAGGTCTCGGCAGGCGCGCGGCAAGCCGTTCCAACTCCTCGAGATGCAATGCGGACAATCGCTCCAGCCGTTCCGCGCCGGCCACCGTCAAGCGGAGACGCACTACGCGGTGGTCGTCCTCGTCGCGCACTCGGCACACGAGTCCCGCCGCGTCCGCACGGTCCACCAAGCCGACCACGCTGTGATGGCGAAGCAGGAGATAGTCGGCGACATCGCGGATGGTCGGGCCCCGGCGGTCGGTGTGCCCGCGGATCGCCAACATCAGTTGGTGTTGCGCCGGTGTCAAGCCGGCGGCCTGTGCCTGCTGCTCACTCCACCGCTCGAATTGGCGCAGACCGGTCCGCAGCGCGAGCAGGCGCGCGTAGACCGCATCCGACAGACCCACCCGCCCACCGTATCGTCGTGGCGCGATACAGCGGGGTCGCGACGCACGCGGCGCAACACCGCGCAGTACGGTCGACCGCCGGCCGGCCAGGTCTGGGCGGGCGGATCACACCCTCAGTCGACGGGTGCGTCGTCGACCCGAATCACACCATGACTGCCCTAACCACTGATTGCATGATGCATGTATAGCTGCCATCCTGGTGGGTACGTGTTGGTCGAGGGTTGGGAAGGGGCGACGCCATGCGCCTCACGACACAGCGCGCGCCTGAGGGCGGCTACCAATGGACGATCACATGGTCACCGCAGCAGTCCGAGGCGGTGGCACAGGGGACCCACGCATATCCGGATCTTGATTCGTGTGCTCGGGCGGCCAAGCAGGTGTTCACGGCTGAGCCGGCGGCGATTCGTCCGGTGCAACAGCCGAACGGCGGCTGGCGGTGGGTGGTCAGTGGTCCCGACGGTTCTCCCGTCGCGGAGTCGTCTGCCATCTACGACAACGCGGCTACCTGCGGATATGCGTTGTACGAGCTGCGCCACGCGCTCGCCAGACACAGCCACGACATTGCGCAACGACGGCGCGTAGCGCGCTGACGCCGCGGCGACCTACTCGATCGGGAGTTCGATGCCGCGCTCGTCCGCCGCGCGTGGACCGAAGATCCGGCGCTGCGCTTCGTCGATCTTCAGGTCGTTGATGCTTGCCTCGCGGCGACGCATCAAGCCGTGCTCGTCGAACTCCCACAGCTCGTTGCCATAGCTGCGCCACCATTGGCCGTCCGCGTCGTGGCACTCGTACTGGTAGCGGACCGCGATCCGGTTCTCGTGAAAGGTCCAGAGGTTCTTGCGCAGCGCGTAGTCGAGTTCGCGCGCCCACTTCGACTGGAGAAACTCGACGATGGCGGCGCGACCGGTAACGAACGTGTCGCGGTTGCGCCAGATCGAGTCCACTGTGTACGCCATGGCGACCCGCTCCGGCTCCCGGGTGTTCCAGGCGTCCTCCGCCGCCTGAACCTTCGCGAGGGCCGACTCGAGCGTGAACGGTGGCAACGGTGGCCGATCAGCCATGATCTCTCCCGGCGAAGCGTGGTGTGAGCAATGTGTGCAACTCAGTCGGCCAGCTCCGGGATCACCTTGGTGGCGAAGAGGTCGACGCTGCGGGGGTCGTACGCGGCGTCGACGAAGTAGCCGATCGCGTACGTCATGCCGATCTTGCGAAGCTTCGCGAGCTCCTCGACGATCTTCTCGGGCGTGCCGACCAGCGGGCCGGATTCGAGCGAGCTCACGTTCCGGTCGACGACGTCGGCGGGCAGCAGCGGCGTGTAGTGCGCACGGAACCACGCGAGCTTGTCCGCGACATCCTTGTCGGTCTCGCCGATCACGATGTTGAAGTCGGCCGATCGCGTGATCGCGTCGAAGTCCGTGCCGACCTCCTTGCAGTGCTGCGCGAGGATGTCGGACTTGCGCGTGAAGACCTCCGGTGTCACGTCGAAGTTCGTGTAGCGGGCGTATTTCGCCGCGGTCCGCAGCGTCTTGCGCTCGCCACCGCCCGCGATCCACAGCGGGATGCCACCGTCCTGCAGCGGAAGCGGCCGCCCGATCGCGCCGTCGACCTGGTAGTGCTTGCCGGCCAAGGTGGCCGTGCCGGTCGTCCAGAGCTGGCGCATGATCTGTACGCCCTCGTCGAGCATCGCGAGGCGGTCGCCGGCGCCCGGGAACCCGTACCCGTAGGCCCGCCACTCGTGCTCGTACCA
>DATFRR010000213.1:0-7780 GCA_035263025.1 Micromonosporaceae bacterium | reverse complement strand
TGGCTCGGCGGCATGCTCACGAACTTCCAGACCGTTCACAAGCGGCTGCAGCGCATGAAGGAGCTGGAGGCGATCGAGCTGTCCGGCACCGCGCAGGGCTACACCAAGAAGGAGACCCTGCAACTCGCGCGCGAGAAGTCCAAGCTCACCAAGACGCTCGGTGGTCTCCGCGACATGCAGAAGACGCCGGCCGCGGTGTGGATCGTCGACACGAAGAAGGAGCACATCGCCGTCGACGAGGCGCGCAAGCTCGGCATTCCGGTGATCGCGGTGCTGGACACCAATTGCGACCCGGACGAGGTCGACTTCCCGATCCCGGGCAACGACGACGCCATCCGCTCCGCGGCGCTGCTCACCCGCGTGATCGCGGACGCGGTCGCGGCCGGTCTCATTGCCCGCTCCGGCAAGGCGCGCGGCGACGACAAGCCCGAGCCGGGGACCGTCGGCAGCGACGAGCCGTTGGCCGAATGGGAGCAGGAGCTTCTTGCTCCAGCTGAGTCAGCGTCGTCGGAGAGCTGAGGTCTTCCCGGCGACCCTGCCCACTCCGGGCGGTCAGGCGTGATCCCTCCGTGGGCATGGTCGCCGGGAAGACCCGACGTGGTCGTGGTTTGCCCGTGCGCGACGACTTAAAGATCTATACGGGTGTACGTGGTGCCGGACAGTGCTCGTGGTACCGGGGCGAAATCGGCTGGTCGCTGACAAACGGCAACTCGATTTGGATGGAATAGGGAGATGGCGAACTTTACTGCGGCGGACGTCAAGCGGCTGCGCGATCTGACCGGCGCCGGGATGCTCGACTGCAAGAACGCGCTCGTCGAGGCGGACGGCGACTTCGACAAGGCCGTCGAGATCTTGCGCGCTAAGGGTGCCAAAGATGTGAACAAGCGTGCCGGCCGTACCGCGGCGAACGGTCTTGTGGCGCACTTCGGCAACGCCCTTCTCGAGCTCAACTGCGAGACCGACTTCGTCGCGAAGAACGAGGACTTCATCGAGCTTGCCCAGCAGGTTGTCGAGCACGTGGCGACCGCGCGGCCGGCAGATCTCGACGCGCTGCTCGCCTCGTCGATGCCCGACGGCCGGACGGTCGCGGCCGCGGTCGAGGAGCTGTCCGCCAAGATCGGCGAGAAGCTCGTCGTGAATCGGTTCGCGGTGCTCGACGGCCCGGTAGCGGTCTATCTGCACCGCAAGTCCGCCGACCTACCGCCACAGGTGGGCGTCATGGTCGCGTACACCGGTAAGGAATCGGACGAGGCGTCGCTCGACGACGCGCGCGGCATCGCGATGCAGATCGCTGCGATGCGGCCGAAATACCTGACGCGCGACGAGGTGCCGGCCGACGTGGTCGACACCGAGCGACGCGTCGCCGAGCAGAGCGCGAAGGAGGAGGGCAAGCCTGCCGCCGCGCTGCCGAAGATCGTCGAAGGTCGTGTCGGTGCGTTCTTCAAGGACTTCGTCCTGCTCGAGCAGGCGTCCGTGCAGGACCAGAAGAAGTCGGTCCGACAGGTGCTCACCGACACCGGCCTGACGATCAAGAAGTTCGCGCACTTCGAGGTCGGTCGCGTCTGACGGTTCACCACCGAGCGGGCCTCGCCGACGAGCCGGCTCTAGCGACGAGGAGGTCATCGGCGTCCACGGCGACGCGGATGGCCTCCTCGTTCGCATCCGGAAGGGTGACGACGTGGCCTTCGGGTTTGGGGCATTTCTTCCATTGTTTCCGGCCGGCGGCGACGCTCCCGTGGCCGGTACCGGTGGGTGCCCATGCACGCACGGCGCCGACATGACACATTAGGTACCACGTCCACCACGGGAGGCGCGATGAGCAGTACGGCGGCCAAGGCCGCGCCGGAAGCGACCATCCCAGGCCGGCCGCGCCGGGTGGTCCTGAAACTGTCCGGCGAGGTGTTCGGCGGCGGCGCGATCGGTGTCGATCCGGACGTGGTTCAGCAGATCGCCCGGCAGATCGCGATCGTCGCGCGCCAGGGTGTCCAGGTCGCCGTCGTGGTCGGCGGCGGAAACTTCTTCCGGGGCGCCGAGTTGCAGCGCCGTGGCATGGACCGGCCGCGCGCGGACTACATGGGCATGCTGGCCACCGTGATGAACTGCCTCGCGCTCCAGGATTTTCTCGAGAAGATCGGCATCGAGACGCGGGTGCAGACCGCGATCAACATGGCGCAGGTGGCCGAGCCCTACATCCCGCGACGTGCCATCCGGCACCTCGAGAAGGGTCGTGTGGTGATCTTCGGCGCGGGCGCCGGAATGCCGTACTTCTCGACCGACACCGTTGCCGCGCAGCGCGCACTCGAGATCCACGCCGACATCGTGCTGATGAGCAAGAACGGTGTCGATGGCGTCTACACCGCCGATCCGCGTACCGACCCGACCGCCCGTAAGCTGGATACGGTGACGTTCGATGATGCGATCGGCGCGGGCCTTCGGGTCATGGATACCGCGGCACTCGCGCTCTGCCGCGACAACAAACTGCCCATGCTCGTCTTCGGTTCGGACGGAACGGACACGCTCGTCCGTGCCATCCGCGGTGAGCAGATCGGCACCCTGATCACCGCGAATTGAGCGATCACTGCCGACCGGACACGGGCGGCGCAACCCCCCGGGCGCGAGCACGGACGTGAGTGCGATAGGAGAGGGCACGTGATCGACGACACCCTCCTCGAGGCAGAGGAGAAGATGGAGCGAGCGGTCGAGTTCGCGAAGGAAGACTTCGCGACGATCCGAACAGGTCGTGCGACTCCCGCGATGTTCTCCAAGATCATTATCGACTACTACGGTACGCCGACGCCGCTGACCCAGATGGCCTCGATCGCGACTCCGGAGCCCCGGATGGCGATCATCAAGCCGTACGACAACGGGCAGCTGGCCGCGATGGAGAAGGCGATCCGCGACTCCGACCTCGGTGTCAACCCCAACAACGAGGGCAATCAGCTGCGCATCCACCTGCCGCAAATGACCGAGGATCGCCGGCGGGAGATGGTCCGGGTGGCCCGGCACAAGGGCGAGGAGGCGAAGGTCGCGGTCCGCAACGTGCGACGCAAGGCGAAAGAGGAGCTGGACCGCATCGTCCGGGACGGCGAGTCGGGAGAGGATGAAGGCCGTCGCGCGGAAAAGGAACTCGAAGAGTTGACGCACAAGTATGTTGCGCACCTCGACGAGATCATCAAGCACAAGGAAGCAGAGTTGCTCGAGGTCTGATGGCCTACAACGATCCACCGGCCGACCGACCGGCGAGGCCGCCGGCCGGATGGTCGGACCCGGCCGCCGAGCGCGACGTACGTCGGGGACGCCACCGGGCGCGGCATGCTGATGCCGCGCCCGACGCGTACGAAGACGACGGTTACGGCTACTCGTACGGCGACGGGGTCTCGCCACAACCGATGTACGGCCCGGACCCGTCACCGTACGAGCCACCGGGTGGTCCGGCGGGGCGCCGCCGCCCGCCGTACCCGCCGCCGGGCCGGTCCGCTGGCGGTCCGCCGCGACCTGGTGGCCCGTGGCCACTGCCCGGAGCGCCCGCGTCGCGCGCCCTGACACCCGGCCGCCGCTCGCCCGCGGAGTCGACTGACCCGTACGGGTGGTCCGGCCCTGGCGGGCGGCCGGGCGGACCGGGCATGCCACCAGGCGGGCCGGGCATGCCACCGGGCCGGCCGGGCATGGCACCAGGACACGGCAGCGGCCATCGTGGCGCCCCGCCACCCGGGCCGCTCGGCCCGGGCCCGGGTCCCTACGGCATGGGTCCGGGCAGTGCCTACCCAAGCGGCTCCGGACCGGGCAGCGCGGGCGACAAGCCGCCGAAGACCGGCCGGGCGGGCCGCAACCTGCGCGCCGCGATCGGTGTCGGCCTATTGCTCGTCGGCATCGTGCTGGGCTCGCTTTTCCTGTGGAAGCCCGCGTTTGTCGCAGTGCTCGCCGCGGCGGCATGTGTCGGCGTGTGGGAGATGGTCGGTGCGTTCCAGGCGTCGCCGCGTCGCCGGCCCGCCACGCCGTTCACCGCCAACGCGGCGGCCGTTCGGGGCCGCGGTCCGGACGGTCGGACGGGCGAGACGACCGCGATCCCCGTGTCGAGCCCGGAGCTCAGGTCGCGCGGGCGGCCGCCTCTCGTACCGCTGATCGGCGGTTGCCTCGTGATGGCACCGCTGGCCTATTACGGCGGCGTGGAGTCGCTGGTGCTCGGCCTGCTCGTGACGATCCTCGCGGTGATCGTCTGGCGGCTGTCCGGCGGGCCGGCCGGGTTCGCGCGCGACGTATCGGCGGCCACCCTGATCGCCGCGTACGTGCCGTTCCTGCTCTTCTTCGGGGTGCTGCTGGCCGTCCCGCACGACGGTGACCTCCGAGTGCTGTGCATCCTCGCGATGGTGGTGCTGTCCGACACCGGTGGATACGCGGCCGGAGTGTTCCTCGGCAAGCACCCGATGGCGCCCTCGATCAGCCCGAAGAAGTCGTGGGAGGGGCTCGCCGGCTCGCTCGTGGCAACCGGCGTCGGTGGTGCGTTCCTCGTCCACTACTTGCTGCATCAGCCGTACTGGCATGGCGCGGTGCTCGGTGTCGCGGTATCCGCGGCGGCGGTGTTGGGAGATCTCGCCGAGTCGCTGATCAAGCGCGATCTGGGCATCAAGGACATGAGCGACCTGCTGCCCGGGCACGGCGGCGTGATGGATCGACTGGACTCGGTGGTATTCGCCGCTCCGACCGCGTACATGCTGCTCGCGCTGCTCGCACCGCACGCCACGTAGCCATCCATCCGGACCGTCGGCGGGGCATCCGTGCGACCCGCTGAACAAGGCGAGGACGCTCCGACGTGCGAGACTAGACCGAAATGACCGCGACCATGACACGGTGACGATGACACGGTGACGATGACACCGTGGTCAGCACACCGTGATCACGAACCGTGATCAACACACCGCGACAAGGGATGACGCCACCAGGGATGACTGCGTTACCGATCATGCCCGTCGACCGCACGGCAGCCGAGGCGGCCGGCCCGACGATGTCGGCGTCGAACGGCGTGCACGGACCCAGCTTGCGCGTGATGCCCATCGGTCGCGGGAGCAGTGAACCGAACGCCACTGCTCGCCATCGCGCATCGATGCCACCGCGGCACCTTGCCGACCTCGGTCTGGATGCCCGGCGCGCCGTGGTCGCCGAGGTCGGCGGTCGACCGTACCGGGCTAATCAGATTTCCACGCATTACTTCGGCCGCTTGGCGCGCGATCCGGAGCTGATGACCGACGTACCGGTGAGCGAACGTGGCGAACTCGCCGCTGCCCTGCTGCCGCGGCTCCTGACCCCGATCCGCGAGCTGGCCTGCGACGGCGGCGCGACGCGGAAGAACCTCTGGCGGCTGCACGACGGATCGCTCGTGGAGAGCGTCCTGATGGGCTACCCGGACCGCGTCACGGTGTGCGTGTCGAGTCAGGCTGGCTGCGGCATGGGGTGCCCGTTCTGTGCGACCGGTCAAGCCGGTCTCACGCGCAACCTCTCCACCGCCGAGATCGTCGACCAGGTTGTGTGGTTCGCCGCGCAAGCCGCGAGCGGACTGCTGCCCGGTAGCCCGCGTCGGCTCTCGCACGTGGTCTTCATGGGTATGGGCGAACCGTTGGCCAACTACCCCCGAGTCGTCGAGGCCGTACGCCGGCTGTCCGCGCCCGCACCCGAGGGTCTCGGCCTGTCTCAGCGTCACATCACGGTGTCCACCGTCGGGCTGGTGCCGGCCATCGAACGCCTGATTGTTGAGGACCTCTCAGTCACCCTTGCGCTGTCGCTCCACGCGCCCGATGATGATCTGCGCGATGAGCTGGTCCCGGTCAACCAGCGCTGGAAGGTGGCCGAGGTGCTGGATGCGGTCTGGCGGTATGCGGCACACTCCGGTCGGCGGATATCCATCGAATACGCGATGATCCGCAATGTGAACGACCAGCCCTGGCGCGCCGACCTGCTTGGTGCGCTATTGTCCGGCCAGCTGGCGCATGTGAATCTCATTCCGCTGAACCCCACGCCGGGGAGCCGGTGGGATGCGAGTCCGAAGCCGGTCGAACGTGAGTTCGTCCGGCGGCTGCGCGCGGCAGGGGTCGCCACCACGGTTCGCGATACCCGTGGGCGGGAGATCGACGGCGCGTGCGGGCAGCTCGCCGCAGCGGAGGTGGAGGCGTGACGAGTCAGGGTCAGCGATTCCGACGTCGCGCGTTGCGGCGCGGCTACAAGGTCGAGGAAGTCGACAGGTTCCTCGACCGGGTCGAGGCCACCCTCAACGGGGAGCGCGCAGACCCGCCGGTGCGTGCCAAGGAAGTCCACGACGTCGTGTTCCGCGTGAAGTTCGGCGGGTACGACGAATGGCAGGTCGACCTTCATCTCGACCGTGTCGAGCGGCAGCTCGCCGAGCTGGAGCCGGATCACGGCCAGGGCGGCGGCCCAGAGCGCATGCCGATGGGCGAGCGGCCGGGCGCTCCGATCGACCGGCCGTTCGAACGGCCACCGGTACCAGGAGGACCGATGGCGGGCCAGGGCATGCAAGGTCCGGGTATGCATGGTCCGGGTATGCAGGGTCCGGGCATGCCGGTCGCCGGGATGCCGGCACCGGGTATGTCGCCGCTGCCGAGCCGGCCCGCCGGGCCACCCGGTGGTTATCCGCGCTACGACGATCCGACCGAGCGAGGCGAGCCCGGCTCGTTCCCGCCGCCGCCCGGTTACCGCCCCGGCACGCCGTACGGTGCCCAACAGCCTGGCGGCGGACACACGTACGGTGGCCCTGCGCCCGGAGCGCCGATGTACGGCGGTGGACCCGAGCAACGGCCGGGCCAGGGCGGGTACGGGCCGAACGAGCGCGGTGTGCACGCCGACCGTACGACCCAGATGCCGCTGCAGCCGCCACCGGGCGGCCGTCCGGCTGGGCCTGGCCCCGGGCCGCGCGACACCGGCGGGCTGCCGCCGCGCGACACGAGCGGCTTCGGCGGACCGGGCATGACCGCGCCGCCCCGTCCGGCCGCACCGGGCGGGTACGGGCGGCCCGACGCGCCACCCGCGGAGGGCTTCGGCCAGCCGGCCCCGGCCGGACCGCCGATGTCGCCGGACATGCAGCGCGTCGACCAGTTGCGGCGGACCTTCCAGCCACGGCGGTTCGGCAGCGGCTACGACCGTGCCGAGGTCGACGACCTCTTCGAGGGCATTCTCGCGACGTTGTCGGGCCGCACGCCGCGGCCGGTCGGCGACGCCGACCTCGATCCGCAGCGTTTCAACCTGGTGGCGGGCGGCTATTACGAGGACGAGGTCGACGACGCACTTCGCCAGGCGCGGGACATCCTTCGCCGCCAGTAGACCCCGGTGCTGCTTGACGGGGTCGCGAAGATGTACCTGTGGTGCTGCTGCGGCCGTTGCTCGTCACTCGAATCGCGAACATGGTGCCAGGGGTGGCAATCCTGCTCCTCGGGGGACCGTTCGCCGGATGGCTCGCCGGCCTGGCGTTGTACCCGGAGTCGCTCGTGATGCTCGTGTTCAGCGCCGCACTCGCGCCAACGATGGCGATCCGGGGATACCGGATGGGCGTAACCGTCACGCGTGAGTCGGTCGTCATCCGCAACTTGACCCGTAGTCGCACGGTTCCGCGCGCATTGGTCGTCGGCGTGACGTCGTGGCTATGGTTTCCGGCTGTGAAATGGCGGGCACCGTCCGGACGGGCGCGGCGCACGATCATCACCGCGTTTGGCGAGATGCCTGGGCCTTATGGCACCCCGCTGAACTTCGTGTCGAGACACGCCGACGAGTCGGTCGA
>DATFRR010000212.1:0-2156 GCA_035263025.1 Micromonosporaceae bacterium | reverse complement strand
GGGCGTGACGCGCATCGCGGTGCTGCCATTGAGCTTCGCGAGGCTGTTCGGCACCGTGCCCTTCTGGTAGATGGGCTCGGTGAACAACGCGCTTACCCCACCGCCCGCGCCCGAGTTGAAGTGACCCGGAAGCGGCTCGGTGTAGGACGACGGCGAGGTTGCCGTGTTCGTCGCGTCGATGAAGTTGCCCCACTGCGACTCGAACAGGATGCTGTTCGACGGCTTCAACGCGAGGCTCGTGCCACCCACCGCGGTAACCAGCGGATCCGATGCCGGGAAGTCCGGCTCGGGGTGCGGCAGGCCGAACGTGAACACGTTGTCGCCGAAGTCACCGGACGAGAAGTACATGCCGATGCCCTGGATGGCGGCCTGGGTGAACAGGCTGTGCTCGGTAGCCACCTCGTCGCTGATCCCGTCCTCGCCGATGAAACCGAACGAGTCGCTCACGATGCTCGCGACGTGGTTCTGGATGACGTAGTTGATCGCGTCATCGATGCCGGTGTCACAGTTCTGCGCACCGATGTAGTGGATGTTCGCGCCCGGAGCCATGCCGTGGATGGCCTCGATGTCGAGCGACTGCTCGACGGCCCAGCTGGCCGGTGCACATTCGTCCTGGAGGGTGAACGGCGTGAAGTCCGTGACGGTGAACTGACCCGGAGCGAATTCCGGCTCGCCGTTACGGTCGCTCAGCGCGTTCGCGTCCGCTAGCGCGGTGCCGTTGTCGTACGCGTCGATGATCGCTACGTCGACGCCGTGACCGTTGTTGCCGTGGTTGACCGCGGACTGCACGTTGTACGCGCCGCGTAGCTGCGCAGCCGTGTACCCACAGTTCGGAGTCGGGAACGACGTGCGGCCAAAGGCCGGTGGTCCGGTCTGCTCGTGCTGGTCCCAGAAGACCGAACACTGCGACGGCGGCGGCAACGCGTCCGACGGGCCGGTCGACGAGTCGGCTGTCGAGCCACCGGACACCACGACGTGGCTCGGCGTGAGCAATGCACCGTCATTCGTCACGCCGACGACGCCGGCGATCAGACTCGACACTGAACGCGGCACCGACAGCGCCTTGCTCGGCGCGTGGATGAGCTTCCCCTTGTAGATGTAGTTGCGCAGCGTGGTGGAGAAGGCTGAGTTGATCTGGCTGACCGTGCCGCTGGCGGACACCCATCGGTTGCCCTGCGCTGCGCCGGTCACCTTGAGGCCGGCTCCCCGTAGGAAGCTCGACACGGCCTTGACCTGCGCGTTCGTAGGCGCGAACCGCGCGTTGAACTGATTGGCAGTCAGGTAGTGGCCGTAGCTCGAGCTATTCGGGTCCGAAACGGCTAGCGCGAGCTTGTCCGCCGCGGCTGCATTGCGCAGCGGCAGGACGACGTTGAACGTGATCTTCGTGGACGCGGATGGCGAGCCGACGACCCGGTTGGAAGTCGCCCAGGAGGGCGAACTGCCGGCGAGCGTGGCGCGGCCACTCGTCGCCGCGAACGCGCTGCTGGTGGCGAACGGAACGGTTAGCACCGCGGCGCCGACCAGCACCAAGGCACGCCGGGCGGTAAACCGGCGCGCAAGGTCTGAACGCATGGAGCTCCTTCCTTGCACCCTGGGGGATCTGGTGCAGTCGCACACCGATCGGTAAGTCGGTGTGGTCGTGACGCCGATTGGAGGACAGTCGACGCCACACGGTCCGGCGCGGCCGGACTTACGGCCATCACACCGATGGTGATCGTTGGGTGTCAAGGCGTGTTGGCGGATGCAAGGGTCGCGTGACACGCACTCAGCGCACCTGCGCTGCTCGCGTGGCAGGCACTCGCGCACCTGCGGCCGCTCCACGGATTCGTGCGACATGTGCTTCGGCGGGCGTCCTGACGCAACACAGCGCGGGCCGCCCGCGGCGATGCGCCACGGACGGCCCGCTGTTGCCTACCCGGCGGTTAGCTCATGCCGGTTATTTCACATGTGCGTTACGGGAGCAGATGCTCGAGGAGTAACAGCCCCGGACCATTCGGCGTGCCGAGACCGGTCGTGTCGTCGTATCCCTTGGTCGACGTCAGCGACGTGTCCTGGCCGAGGGTGAGCAACGAGCGACCGGACTGCGTCATCATCGCGACCGGGCTGCTCGGCGCCTTCACGTCGTGGAACGCGATGCCGGTCAGGCCGATCGTGTA
>DATFRR010000211.1:0-5899 GCA_035263025.1 Micromonosporaceae bacterium | reverse complement strand
GTTGCGCGGTGCGAACTTCGCACTGCGCAAGGACGCCGCGCGGTCCGGAGCGCGCCAGTGGTCCGGCTGGCTGTTCGGCATCGGCGCGGTCATGACGCCGTTCTTCCTCGGCACCGCGGTCGGGGCAATCATGTCCGGTCGTGTGCCGCCGAACGGCGTCGGCAATCCCGTGAACACGTGGGTGAACGCGGTATCCATCACGACCGGACTGCTGACCGTGGCAGTCGGCGCGTTTACCGCCGCCTGCTACCTCGTCGTCGAATGCGCTCGCCGTGGGGTACCGGAGCTGCGTCAGTATTTCCGCATCCGCGCGTTGATCGCGGGCGTCGTGGCGCTGCTGTGCGGCGTCGGTGTGGCGATCGCGCTGCGCGTCCAAGAGCGATCCATGTTCAACCGGCTCACCAGCCGCAGCATCCCGCTGATCGTGCTCGGGGTGGTCGCGCTCATCGCCGCGTTCGTGATGGCCCGTCGCGGTGTGGCACGTGGCCTGCGGGTGGTTGCCGCGGTCGGCGTCGGAGCGCTCGTGTGGGCGTGGGCGGTCGCGCAATATCCGTATCTGCTGCCGTTCCGGCTGACCATCTCGGATGGCGCCGGCTCGACGACATCGATGAAGTGGCTGTTGGCTTGGTTCGTCGTCGCGCTCGTCACGGTGGTCCCGATGTTGATCGTGCTGTACACCCTGGACCAGCGTGGCCACCTCGGCGAGGACCCGAGAACGTCGCGCCTCGAACCCGCGGGCGCTGGTCAAATGCGGGCCGGCGAAGTGGCGGCCGGATCGGCGATGGCCGCGGACGCCGGCCGAAAGGATCAGCGCGTCGACGAGCCGGCCGACCAGCGCTCCGAGCAACGCCCCACGCAACAGTCCGAGCCGCAATCGGGGCAGCAATCGAGGCGGCAATCCGGGCAGGAAGCGCAGCAGCGCACCGATCGGCCCGGCGAGCCGCCGACCGGACCTCGCCACCGGGCGATCCGTCCGCCGCGGCGCCGAAAGGACACGTGATCGGGCCGCACCTGATCTGGCTGTGTCCCGCCGATCCACGGTCGGGCGACCGGGGTGACGTAGGGTCATCGGCGTGACCGAGTCGGCCGCTCCGATGCGACCACGCAACCTGGCGGTGACGCATCTGGTGGGCGCCACCGTACCCGGTGTCGTCGTCGCCGTGGTGGTCGCCTTCTTCGTACCGATCGACGTGGCGCTGCTGATCGGCTGGGACGTTGCGGCGGCGGTCTTTCTCGCCGGGACGTGGCTGACCGTACACGGCCTTGACGGGCCGGCGACCAAGGTGCAGGCGGTTCGCGACGACCCGACCAGGACCGCGTCCGATCTGACCGTGCTGATCGCGAGCGCCGCGAGCCTCGCGGCGGTCGCGACACTCATCATCCGGGCCAGCAACGCGCATGGCGCGGGCCGCGTATGGGACGCGGCGCTCGGTGTCGGCAGCGTCGTGATGGCCTGGCTCGTCGTGCACGCGACCTACATGCTGCGGTACGCAACGATCTACCACACCGGCGGCGAAGGCGGCGTCGACTTCAACCAGACGAGTCCGCCGCGCTACACCGACTTCGCCTATTTGGCATTCACGATCGGCATGACGTTCCAGGTGTCCGACACCACGCTCACGTCGTCCGAGATGCGCGCAAACGCGCTGCGCCACGCATTGCTGTCCTATCTCTACGGCACGGTCATCATCGCCGCGACGATCAACTTGATCGCCGGTCTTAATCGCTGAGGTGTACGGATGACGGAAGGCTCGAGCGGACCGATCGGCGTGACGCGTGGCCGGGATCATGGCGGGGGTAACGGCGTCTACGTACCCGACCTGATCGCCGCCCGGCGCACGATCGGCGCTCGCACATTCGACTTCGACCGGCAGGTCGCCGTGATGGCGATCGTCAACCGGACGCCGGACTCGTTCCACGACCGCGGCGCATCGTACGCGCTGGATCATGCCGTGTACGCGGTTAGTGCGGCGGTCGCCGACGGTGCCGATTGGGTGGACATCGGCGGCGTACCGTTCGGGCTCCACGCCGGCGAGGTGACCGAGGCGGAGGAGATCGATCGCGTCGTGCCGGTCGTGACCGCGGCTCGTCAGGCGTCCGATGTCGTGCTGTCCGTGGACACGTACCGCCCGGAAGTCGCGCGTCGGGTGATCGCCGCCGGTGCTGACGTCGTCAATGACACGTCGGGACTTTACGATCCGGGGCTGGCGGACATCGTGGCGGAATCGGCTACGACGCTAGTCATCACGCACAGCTTGGCGCGCCCACCGCGTACCCCCGTAGTGCGACCTACCTACCGCGACGTGGTCGCGGAGGTCGCGGCGTTTCTCGCGGACCGCGTGAGCGTGGCGCTCGACCACGGCGTGCGTCCGGAGCAGATCGTCATCGACCCGGGCCACGACCTGAACAAGAACACCCACCACTCGCTGGAGCTCACGCGCCGGTTGGCCGACATCGCATCGCTCGGCTACCCGACGCTGGTGGCGTTGTCGAACAAAGACTTCATCGGCGAGGCACTCGGCCGACCGCAGCACGAGCGCCTCGTCGGCACGATTACCTCGAACGTCGCCGCGATGTTGCAGGGCGCGAGGATCGTTCGCGTTCATGACGTTCGAGCCGCGGTCGACTCGGTGCACATGGTGGCGGCGATCCTTGGCTGGCAAGAGCCGGTGGAGGTCCGCCACAACGTCGATTAATGACTGGCGTTAACGCGGCTGCTCACTGACGCGGTACCGCAGGAATAGGAAGCCGTCGCTCGCGGCGAGCACGCTCGCGACCTCGAGATCGCGCACCGCGCTGACCGGCCCGGCGGTGATGCGACCCGCGCCCGGGCCGAGAAGGCGTGGCGACACGGTCAGGCACAATTCGTCGACCGCGTCCGCGGCGGTCAGCGCGCCGAGTACATGCGGGCCGCCTTCACACAACACATGTGGGTACCCAGCATCGACGAGCACAGCGCGCGCGGCGCGGAAGTCGATCGCCTCGCGCCCACAGACGACCACCTCGGCAACCTCGCTGAGCGCCTTGCGTCGACCGGCCGGAGCGCCGTCATGGGTCAACACGAACGGTCGGACCGGTGCCTCGCGGAACATCGCGTGCGCAGGGTCGAGATCCAGTCGACCGGATACCACGACGAGCGCGGGTTGTGGTGCGCGACCACTGCGCCGTCGCAACTCCCGATGACGATCGTCGACCGTCATGGCGCCGTACCCCTCGATGCGCAATGTTCCGGCGCCCACCATGACCGCGTCGCACTGCACCCGCAGCAGGTCGAAGATGCGCTTGTCGGCCGGCCCGCCGAGACCGCCCGACTTACCGTCGGCGGTGACGGCACCGTCGACGCTCGCGACGAAGTTGGCCCGCATCAACGGTTCGTCACCGACGGGGTACGCACGGAGCAACGCGTCGTCGTCGAGCGGCTGGATGCCCGGGCTCGGCCAGACGGCGCGCACCGCCGGCGATGACTCCGGGGTGGCTGGCTCCGAAGTGGCTGACTCCGAAGTGGCTGACTCCGAAGTGGCTGACTCCGGGGTCGCTGGCTCCGGGGTCGCTGGCTCCATCTGGGGCCGGCGGGCATCGGTGGGCACGGTTTCGAGCCTCGCACACCGGGGCTCGCGCGGCGTGCCGAACGGCCCCATCTGCGGGTACGTCGGCGTGCGTCGAGTGCGTTGGTCGTGCGGATCGACGGTTCGGATCGATGGTGCGGGCGGCGTGGAGGTTGTCGGGGGGTGGCGATAGCGTCACGACAGTGATGCGGGCAGCCCGATGCGTGCAGCCGGATTCGTCACGGGAATCGTCACGGGCTGTTTCTCGGATGAGCCACAGCTTGATATGCACCACAGCTTGATATGCACCATAGGGCTCGGGCACCACAGGGCTCGGCAGCAGAGCGCTCGGGCGAACCGATCGGCAACAGAGATGGGGAGTGGCATGAGTGCGGTGAACGACCTCGCGGACGAGATGCTCGATGCAATCTTCGACGCATACCCAGCGATCGCCACGTTGTTGGGATTCGCCGGGCCGCGCGACCGACTCCTCACCGACCATCGCGAATCCGCCGAGCAGGCGATGGATGCGCGGGTCGCGGCAATCGGCGCCCGCGCGGCCGCGCTCGATCCGGCCGACCTGACGCCCGACGAGCGGGTCACCCGTGCCGTCGTCATGCGGCAGTCCGACGACCTGCGGGCCGGATGGCAAGGCCATCTGACCGAGTTCTCCATCTGCGACTCGTTCACTGCGCCGGCGGCGGACATCTTGTTCACGCTGCCAATGATCACGATCTCGACGGCCGAGCAGGCCGATGCGTATGTCGACCGGCTCGCGGCCATTCCGCGCACGCTCGAGGCGCTTGCCGACCGGCATCGGGCCGGCATCGCGGTCGGCCGCGTTCCGGTGCGGCATCTCGTCGAGGCGGCCGCCGATCACGTCGACCGCTACCTGGCCAACGCGGACGACCCGCTGGCCAAGCCGACGCCCGCCGATCATGCCGGAGGAACGAGTGCTGCTGTGGACGGTGGCGCTGTGGACAGTGGTGCTGCAGACGGTGGCGCTGTGGACGTCCCGGCGTTCCACGCTCGCCGTGACGAGGTGCTGCGTTCGGCGGTCCGACCGGCGTTCGCGGCGTACCGCGACGTGCTCCGCAACGAAGTCGCGCCGCACGGTCGCGATCGGGAGCATCCCGGGCTGACGTGGCTGCCGGGCGGCGACGAGATCTACGCGCGGATGATCGCGATGCACACTACGACTGGGCGCACCGCGGACGAGATTCACCAGACCGGTCTCGACGTGATCGCGCGGCTCGCCGACGAATATCGCGAGGTCGGCGGCCGCGTGTTCGGCACGACTGATCTCGCCGAGATCTTCGAACGGTTGCGGACGGATCCGGCGTTGCGGTGGCGCGACGGGGATGAGTTGCTCGAGGCAGCGCGGGCCGCGGTCGCCCGTGCCGATGCGGCCGCGCCAGAGTGGTTCGGTCGGCTGCCAAGCCAGGGATGCGAGGTGCGAGCCGTTCCCGACGACGAGGCGCCCGGCGCCGCGGGTGCGTATTACACCCAGCCGGCCATGGACGGCAGCCGGCCGGGCATCTACTTCGCCAACACATACGAGGCGACCGAACGCGACCGGACGCAGTGCGAGTCGACCGCGTTCCACGAGGCGATCCCGGGTCACCACTTCCAGACCACCATTGCGATGGAGCTGACCGACCTGCCGATGTTGCGCCGGCTCGCGCCATTCACGGCGTACGGCGAGGGGTGGGGCCTCTACTGCGAGCGGCTGGCGCACGAGATGGGGCTCTACTCGGACGACATCGCGTTGCTCGGCATGCTCAGCACCGACTCGCTGCGCGCGGCGCGTCTCGTGGTTGATACCGGCATGCACGCGAAGGGTTGGAGCCGCGAGCAAGCGGTGCGTTACATGATGGAGCAGACGCCAGTCATGCCGCTGGAGATCGAGAGTGAGATCGACCGGTATATCGCGACGCCGGGCCAAGCGTTGGCGTACATGATCGGTCGGTTGGAGATCCAGCGGATCCGTGCCGAGGCGGAGCGCGCACTCGGGTCGGCATTCGACATCCGCGGATTCCACGACACCGTACTAGGCAGCGGCGCGTTGCCACTGAGCGTGCTCGCCGAGCTCGTCGACGCGTGGGTGGCGCAACGCACCGCAGAGCCGGCTGCCTAACTGCGGAGCTGGTCGTCTGACTGTGGGGCTGGTCGTCTGACTGTGGGGCTGGTCGCCGGACTTGTGTCCGCGCATCGGCAGCGCAACGACGGCGCTTGACACGACACTGTCGACGCGGCGACATCGCGCGCGACAGCATCGCGACACGGCAGCGTCGAAAGGCTTCGACTGCATCCCGACACGGCAGTGTCAAAGGGCCGAGACGACGGTCGACACC
>DATFRR010000210.1:0-21218 GCA_035263025.1 Micromonosporaceae bacterium | reverse complement strand
TGCACCGCTCGGGGCGGTCGGCATTGGTGAGTTCGACCCGGACGAATATCGCGATCGTTCGCCGTGGGTGCTCGGCATGGTGGTACGCCCCGATCAACGCCGCCGTGGCATCGGGCGCCGCCTCGTTGCGTCGCTCGATCCGTACGCCGCCGGTCTCGGGTACGACCGGATCTGGGTCGCTACCGGTCCACCAGCCAAGCTCTTCTACGAGCACTGCGGTTACCGATTGATCGAGAACTTCCGCGACTCGTACGGCTGGGACTCCCACATCCTTTGCAAGCAACTGTGAGCGTCCGGCCGAGCGTCTGCCGAGTCTCAGGCTGAGTCTCAGGCCGCTGAGCGCTCGCGAAGGCGCTTCGCCGCCGCAATTAGCGCGTCGTCCAGTGGGGTCGGCTCGAGGCCGAACACCGCCGTCGTCTCCGTCGAGTCGATGACGAACGGCTTAGTGAACTGGTAGCGCGTGGTGCGCAGTTCCTTGACGAAGGGCTGGAAGAGTCCGGCGGCCCACAGCACGGCGTACGGGATCGCGGTGAGCTTCGCCTTCGGTGCGCCGTTGGCCGCGACGAACCGATCGGCGAGTCCGCGGATGGTCAGCGGTGCGTTGGTCGGCACCATCCACGCACGTCCCCACGCGCGTTCGTCGGTGGCAACCGTCGCCAGGGTACGCGCGACGTCCGTGATCGACGTCCAGCTGTGCAGCACGTCCAACGGCGCCGGCGAGTAGCCGCGCTGTCCGGCGAGCAGTTGCTTGCCAAAGCCATCCGAGATCAGCCCGTTCGCTTCGATGTAGTCGCTGGCTCGCACCTCGGTCGCGCGGATCCGACCGGCCTGATGCGCAGCGAGCGCGTCGCGCCACATGTCGGCGCGCATACGAAGCTTCGGGTGCGTCGCGGCAAGCGGCGTCTCGGCCGTCATCGGACCATCAACCGGACCGTAACCGTAGAGCGGTGCCGCGATCGTGAGCGCGGCGCCGCTTTGCTCGGCAGCGGCGAGCAACGCGGACGCGAGCGGCGGCCAGTCGGTGAGCCACCGGTGGTACTGCGGGTTCGCGCAGTTGTAGAGCGCCACTGCGCCCTTCGCGATGGCGGCGAGTTGCGCGGCGTCGTTGGCATCCGCCGCGACGCGCTCGATGGCTGGGTGCTCCGGGCCGGAGCCGCGGCGCGTCACCATCCGTACCTCGTCGCCGCGGTTGGCCAGGATCAGTGCGGTGGCGGTGCCGACTGGGCCGGCCCCGACGATCACGTGCTGCGACATTGCTCGTCTCCTTTTAACGTATCCGGCTGATTCGAGAGCGCTGCTCTCTGTTAGAACCCATGCTCGCACATGCTCTGTACTCATGCAAGAGCAGTGCTCTCGAATGTGTGCAATAATCCGAAGATGCCTGCTGGTTCCATCCGGGCGCGGGTACGCGCGGAGATGATCGTCGAGATCAAGGACGTGGCGCGTCGGCACCTGGCCACCGACGGTGCGAACTTGTCGCTGCGCGCCGTCGCACGCGATATGGGAATGGTGTCGTCGGCGATCTACCGCTACTTTGCCAGCCGCGACGACCTGCTGACCGCACTGATCGTCGATGCCTACAACGCGGTCGCGGACGCCGTGGAGTCTACCGAGGCGGCGGTCGCCGATCGTGACGATCTTCGTGGTCGGCTGCTCGCGATCGGTCGCGCGGTGCGCGGCTGGGCGCTGGCCAATCCGGCCGAGTACGCGTTGATCTACGGCAGCCCGGTCCCCGGCTACCAGGCGCCGCAGGACACCACGGTGGCCGCGCTGCGTACCGCGACGGTGCTCGTACAGATCCTCATCGACGGCCACCGCAGCGGCGCGCTGCGACCTGACCGGCCACTTACCGACCGGCCGCATCCCGACGGGCCGCCTGCGGACGGGCCGCTTCCCGACGCGGTCCGTGACGATCTTCGCGCGGTCGCCGACGGCATCGCGCCCGGGCTGCCGCCGCAGGTGTTGGCGCGCGGCACGATCGCGTGGATCCACCTCTTCGGCGCCGTGAGCTTCGAGTTGTTCGGCCAGCTCAACAACGTGATCGAGGCGCGCGAGGACTACTTCGACTATCAGATGCACCAGATGGCCGACCTGGTCGGCCTGGCCTAGCCGGCGGCCGCCGGTGCGCCCGGGCGCCGGTGCGCCTAGCCGGCGCTCGGTCGCTGGTCGCTGGCCGTGCGCTCCGGCGCACACGACCCGGCGGGCGGCCGTTCGGCGAACTCGACGCAGCACGCGCCGGGCCGCGGCGCCAGCACGACGTCGACGTTCGCGCCGAGACCTTCGGCCAGCCCGCGGAGAAAGGCGTGGTTGAGCCCACACACGAGCTCGGTGTGACGGACCGCCAGCGCGTGGAACGGGCAGTTGTGCAGCAGCGTCTTCGACCCGTCGCGGGCCGGTTCGAAGCCGAGCGAGCCGAGCGCGGCAAGCACCCGATCGCCGCCGCCGGCCGCGCGGACCTCCGCGCCAAGGACCTGACCCCGCTGGTACGCCTGGTGCGCGGCCGCGTCAACGGCGTTGTCCGGGGCGGCCGCCATGCCATCCGCGAGAATCTCAGCGATCAGCTCGTAGCGGCGTTCCGGGATGGTGACCTCGAGGCCGTCACCCGCCGGGGCGTAGACCTTCGGCGTGCGACCACGTCCGCGGGGCCGGCCGGTCGGCGCCTGGTAGCGAGCCACCAGAAGACCAGCTTCGACCAGCTTGTCGAGGTGGAACGCGGCCAGATTGCGGCTCATCCGGGTGGCGGCCGCCGCGTCCTCGCGACTGACCGGGTAACCGGCATGGCGTACGTAGTCGAACAGCGCTCGGCGCGAACGGTCGGCGAGCGCACTCACGGCCGCCCAGGCGTCGATGCGCCCGGCGGCGCCCGACCCGGCACTCGGACCCGTGACCGGCGAACCGGCGCCCGGCCGGCCGGTGGCGGGCGCGCCGGTGATCGACGTGCCGTTCGTCGACTCGTTCACGTCACCAGAATATCACCAATGGTCGTAGTTGAAATTCCGGGCGCGGCGGTGGAGGATGTTTTTAGCGACAACATCAGCTAGCTAAATTCGGCCATTTCGAGGTTTCCGTCATGACGATCACGCCCCTGCGGACCAACCGCGCCCAGGTCACCCATGATCACCACAGGAGCCTGCACGCGGCACCGCCCCTCGCCGACACCTTGGTCGCCGATCCAGCGCTCAGCCAGTCGCCCGAGCGCGACATGGCCGCCGCCGAACAAGCGGCCGCCGCGTTCCTCGACGCGCTCGGCGTTGATCTCAGCCGTGAGGGCCTCGAAGCGACGCCGGGTCGGATGGCTCGGGCCTATGCGGAACTGCTCACGCCGCGGGCGTTCGAGCCGACCACGTTCCCGAACGAAGAGGGATACGACGAATTGGTGCTCGCGCGGTCGATCCCGATCCGATCGGTCTGCGAGCATCACCTGCTGCCGTTCACCGGCGTGGCGCACGTCGGATATCTGCCCGGTGAGCGGATCCTCGGCCTGTCCAAACTGGCCAGGATCGTCGAGCACTTCGCGCACCGGCCGCAGGTGCAGGAGCGGCTGACCAAGCAGGTGGCGGACTGGCTCGAGGCTCATCTGCAGCCGTCCGGCGTTGGTGTGGTCATCGAGGCCGAGCACCTGTGCATGACGCTGCGCGGTGTGCAGGCGGTTGGCTCGAAGACGGTCACCTCGACGCTGCTCGGCACACTGCGGTCCGACCCGCGCTCGCGGGCCGAATTCTTCACGCTCGTCGGCCTTGACGGCCGCGGCTAAGTCGGAATCGATGAGGAGGCAACGGTGCCTGACCCACGTACGTTTGTGATCATCGGCGCGTCACTGGCCGGCGCGAAGGCCGCCGAGACGCTGCGCGACGAGGGCTTCGACGGTCGGATCGTGATGATCGGCGAGGAGTCCGAGCGGCCGTACGAGCGACCGCCGCTGTCGAAGGGTTACCTGCACGGCAAGGACGCCCGCGACGGCGCGTACGTCCACAACGAAAGCTGGTATGCCGACCACGACGTCGAGCTTCGCCTCGGCGTACGGGCAACCGGGCTAGACCCGGCGGCGCACACCGTCACCCTCGACGGCAGCGAGCGGCTCACCTACGACAAACTGCTGCTTGCCACCGGTTCCCGGCCACGACGGCTGTCGACCGAAGGCACCGATCTCGACGGGGTCTGCTATCTCCGTACCCTGCCTGACGCGGACGCACTGCTGCACCGGTTGCGTGGCGGTACGGCGCGTCGGGTGGTCGTCGTGGGTGCGGGCTGGATTGGCCTCGAGACGGCGGCCGCCGCGCGGTCGTTCGGCGCCGACGTGACCGTCGTCGAGATGGATGTGCTGCCGCTGCGGCGGGTGCTGGGCGACGACGTCGCGTCGATCTTCGCCGACGTGCACCGGGCTCACGACGTGACGTTCCACTTCGGCACTGGCGTCAGCGGATTCGTCGGCAGCGCCGGGAAGCTCGAGGCGGTGGTGCTGTCCAACGGCGTACAGGTCCCGGCCGACATGGCGATCGTCGGAGTCGGCATCGAACCGGTCACCGATCTCGCGGTCTCGGCCGGTCTCACCGTCGACAACGGCGTGGTGACCGACGCGAGCCTGCGGACCTCGGACCCGGATGTCTACGCGGCCGGTGATGTCGCGTCGTTCCACAGCCCAATGCTGGGCGGCCGGATCCGTGTCGAGCACTGGGGCAACGCGCTGGACGGCGGGCCGGCTGCCGCACGGGCGATGCTGGGCAGCGCGGATCCGTACGACAAGGTGCCGTATTTCTTCTCCGACCAGTACGAGGACGCGCCGAGCATTGGCATGGAATACGCCGGTTGGGTCGACCGCGGCGGGTACGAGCGGATGGTCTACCGCGGTGACCCGACGATCCGCGCCGACGCGACCCCGGAGTTCATCGCGTTCTGGGTGTCGGACGGCCGTGTGCTCGCCGGCATGAACGTCAACGTGTGGGACGTCCAGGACGACATCCAGGCGTTGGTGCGCGCCGGACATGCCGGCAAGCGGGTCGACCTGGATCGTCTCGCGGACGAGTCGGTGCCGCTCGCCGACGTGGTGGCCGACGTGTCCGCGACCGCCTAGCGCGGCCGGTTGGCAGGACCGGGTGGGGATAGCTACACCCAAGACGGGTACGTCGCGCCGGTGCGGGCGACGTACCCGTTCGGCCACACTCGTCGCATGAGATCGGTTGCCGTCGCAGTTCTACGAAGCATCGCCCTCGTCGTGGTCGCACTGGCCGCGATACCGGTGGCGGCGATCACGCTCGTCGCGTTGATGCTCGTCTTCGGCCTCGGCTTGGTCATCGTCCTGCCGCCGGTGGTGGTCGTCGATCGTAAGTACGCCGACGCGTTGCGTTCGTTGGCAAGCCGATGGTGCGGGGTGGACGTTCCGCGGCCGTACCGAGCGGAGCCCGCGCCGCCGGTGCGCCGGCTCGACGGACTCTACGAAGCTGACAACCGGCTGCACCGCCACGCGTGGTGGCCGCGGATGTCGGCGCGCATCGGCTGGGTGCTCGGCGACCGCGCAACCGGCAAGGATCTGCTGTTCCTCCTGCTGCATCCGGTGGTCGGTGTCGGGTTGGCCGGTCTGCCGCTCGCCGCGCTTGGGGTCGCGATCGGCGGACTCGCGTCCGGCGTGTGGCCGTTTGTCGCCGCGGCCGTCGTGGTGCCGGCCGCTCCCGTGTTCCTGCGGACGTACGGCCAGTGGTGCCGCGTCATGCTCGGCACCGTGTCACCGCGCAGGCAGGCGTCCATCGACGCGCGCAAGCTGTGGTGGGGTACGAGGCTCGTCGCGCTGGTGCGTCTCGGCGCACTCGGCGCAAGCGGAGTGCTCGCGGCGCTTGCCGGGCTGTTCAACCTGATCGGCCTTGGCTCCGGAGTGGGCTTCGTATTCCTCTTCGCACCGTCGACGACCTCGGTGCGAAGCGTGGCCGGCCTACGGCGGCATCTCGCAGATGTCTGGAGCGGTGTGCCGGTCGCGTCGCCCTACCCAACGCCGCGGTCACTCGACCTGGAGCCTGATGGGCGTTACCGCGTCGGCAAGTCGCTGTTCAAGACGGAGCGCTGGGCGCGATGGGCGGAGCGGCAGGATCGGTTGCTCAAGGACAACGCGACGTGGCGGGATCTCGGCTGGGCGCTTGCCGATCCGGCCACCGGAATGGTCATCGCGCTGCTGCCGATCGCAGCGATCGTGGCGGCCGTGCTCGAGCTCATTGCACCCGGGGTCGCCCGCGCGTTCGGTGATGAAGACGGAACGTTCCACGCCGCGCCCGTCTGGCTCGCCGCTCTCGGGATCGTCGCTGGCATCGCCGCGGGGATCATCGCCGTGCACCTCGCGCCACGATTTGTACGCTGGCACGGACAGTGGACGGCGGTGCTGCTCGCACCGACGCGGGGTGCCGAACTCGCACAGCGAGTCGAGCACCTGACCGAGACGCGCAGCAACGCGGTGGCGGCCCAGGCGGCCGAGGTACGCCGGATCGAGCGCGACCTCCACGACGGCGCGCAGGCCAGGCTCGTGGCACTCGGACTCGCGCTCGGCAACGCGGAACGTCTGGTCGACACCGATCCGGAGGCCGCCAAGCGGCTCGTCACCCAGGCACGCGAGGCGTCCTCGACGGCCTTGGCCGAGATCCGCGACGTGGTGCGCGGCATCCACCCGCCGGTGCTCGCCGAACGCGGCCTCGGCGACGCGGTGCGCGCGCTCGCGCTGGACACGCCGATGCCGGTGGACGTGACCGTCGACCTGCCCGGTCGGGCCGCCGAGGCGGTCGAGTCGGCGGCGTATTTCGCGGTGGCCGAGGCGCTCGCGAACGTGGTCAAGCACGCTCGCGCGTCGCGGATCGAGGTGAACGTACGGTGGGCGGACGGCGTACTGCGGCTGACCGTACGCGATGACGGGCGCGGCGGTGCCGATTCGCGCGGCGGCACGGGTCTCGCCGGCTTGACCCGCCGTCTAGGTACGTTTGACGGCTCGCTCACGGTGGACAGTCCGCCCGGCGGACCGACCGTGTTGACGATGGAGCTGCCGTGCGTGTTGTCCTCGCCGAAGACCTCGCCCTGCTGAGGCAGGGGCTCGTGCTGCTCCTCGAGTCGCACGGGTTCGAGATCGCCGCGGCCGCGACGAGTGGTCCGGAACTGCTCGCGGCATTACGTGACCATCGACCGGACGTGGCGGTCGTCGACGTACGCCTCCCGCCGACGTACATGGACGAAGGCCTGCAGGCCGCGCTCGTCGCGCGGCGCGAGATGCCCGGCCTGCCGATCCTCGTGCTGTCCCAACACGTCGAGCAGCTATACGCACGCGAGCTGCTGGCCGACGGTTCGGGCGGCATCGGCTACCTACTCAAGGATCGCGTGCTAGATGCCGAGCAATTCGTGGACGCGGTGCGACGCGTCGCGGCCGGCGGCACCGCGATGGATCCGGACGTGGTCGCGAAGTTGTTCGCCCGCAGCCGCGCCATTGACCGCCTGACGCCCCGCGAACGCGACGTGCTCGAGCTGATGGCGGAGGGTCGGTCGAACGCGGCGATCGGCGGCCGGCTCTTCCTGTCCGAGAGCGCGGTCGGCAAGCACATCGCCAACATCTTCACCAAGCTCGACCTCGCGGTGTCCGACGACGACAACCGGCGCGTACTGGCCGTGCTCGCATATCTGGATTCCTCGACGAACTGACGCAACCGCGGCCCGCGTCGCGCCCGTCATTCCGGGTGAGGCGACGCGGAGGGAGCGGTGATGCGCTCGGATGCCGAAGGCGAATACGTCGAGTACGTGAAGGCACGGCTGCCCCGATTGCGGCAAGCGGCCTACCTGCTGTGCGGTGACGCTCATCGGGCCGACGACATCGTGTCGGGCACGTTGCTCGCGCTCTACCGGCATTGGTCGAGGGCGGCCGCGAGCAACAACCTCAACGCGTACGTGCACCGCATGCTCGTCCACCGGTACCTGGACGAGAAGCGACTGCGGTGGTCGCGCGTCGTGTTGACCGCTCCGGACGGCGTCGATCGCGCCTCGCCGGAGTTCGATATCGACGACCGCACCGACATCGAGTCGGCGCTGCGCAGTCTCCCGTCGGGCCAGCGCGCGGTCCTGGTGCTGCGGTACCTCTGCGATCTGTCGGTGGAGGAGACCGCCGGCGCGTTGCATTGCTCGACCGGCAACGTCAAGGCACAGACGTCGCGTGGCCTGGCCGCGCTGCGTCCGCTGTTGGCGCGAATTGGCTGACTTTCTTGGGAGACATAGACATGGAAGATCACGAGTACGAGTCGCTGAGTGCGCTGCTGCGCACGGTTGATCCACCACCAACGTCGGTGAGCGTCGACGCGATCCTGGACGCCGGTCGGCGTGGCGCCCGCCGCCGTCGCGTGATGGCGACCGCGGCGGCGGCGAGCGGCATCGCGATCGTGCTGTTCGGCGCGGTCGGTGCGGTCGCGCTGACGCGACAAGGCACCCAGGCGCCTCCGAGCACCGCATCTCACAAGGTCTCCACGACGCCGACGGCGATTCCGTCTGTCACCGATCCCAACGCCGCGAACTGCACGATTCAGCAGCTGCCGTCGCCGCCGGGTGCGATGGGCGACATGATGGCCGCCGACCCGACGGGTCGCTTCCAGGCCGGGCAGACCGATCTCGGCGACGGCAACCAGGGCAAGCCGGTGCTGTGGACGGACGGCGTGCCCACGTTGCTCACCGTGCCGAAGGCGATCATGGATACCACCTACAGCATCAACGCGGTCAGCTCCAACGGGGACCTCGCACTGAGCACAGCTAGCTCCGCTTACCGATATCACGATGGCAAGTTCACCAAGCTGTCGAGGCTTGCCGGCTTCTCGAACAACGCGCCATCCGGGATCGCGCCGAACGGTGACATCGTCGGTTGGGTCGACTCGGACGGCTCGGCGTTCGCCGCGGTGGTGTGGCCGGCCGACCAACCCGGATCGGTGCGCAAGCTGGCCACGCCGCACGGTCGGTCGGCCGAGGCAATGGCGATCGACGCCGACGGAGCCATCGGGGGATCGCTCGGCGATGGTGGTGCTCCGTTCGTATGGAGCGCAAACGGCCAGGGCCACGAGCTAGCGGTGCCGTCCGGCTATCAAGGCGGGATGGTGTTCTCGCTCAGCGGCGATTGGGCGGTCGGTTGGGTCGGCGTGAAAGGCAGCACGCAGGTTGTCGGCGCGCGGTGGAACCTTGCGACCGGCAACGTGAACGTCTACGCCGACCAGGACGAGGCGCTGGCGGTTAACGCGCACGGCGACTTCGTCGGCGGCCTGGGCGACTCAACCGGATATCTCTTCCGCGACGACACGTTCAAGGACCTACCGGGCCCGGCGTACGGGTCGGAGGTCACGCCGCGGTCGATCTCCGCGGATGGCAAGACGATCGCCGGCACCGCGTACAGCGCCTCGTCGAACGCGGGGTCGCCCAACGTCATTTGGCACTGCTGATTGGCGTACGCATCCGTAGGCTCGTCGGGGCCGGCACCGCATCGGTGTCGGCCTCGACGATGGGATGGGTGGTCATGGCGCGCGTCGTGGTTACTGGTGGCAGCGGCAAGCTCGGCGACGTCGTGGTCGCCGATCTGGCGAGCAACGGGTACGACGTGGTCAACGTCGACCTGGTGCCGGCGCGGACCGAGCGGGCACCGTTCACTCGCGCGGACCTCACCGACTACGGGCAGACCATCGAGGTGCTGACCGCGATCGACTCGCGTTATCAGGGCGTCGACGCGGTCGTACATCTTGCCGCGATACCTGGACCCGGTGCCGCGCCGAACGCGACGATCTTCGCCAACAACGTGATCTCGACGTACAACGTGTTTGCCGCCGCGCGTGCGGTCGGCGTACGCAACGTCGTGTGGGCGTCCTCGGAAACGCTGCTCGGCCTGCCGTTCGACACGCCACCGCCCTACATCCCGCTGGACGAGGAATATGCCGCGCGCCCGGAAACCGCGTACGCGCTGAGCAAACATCTCGGCGAGCAGATGGCGATCCAGATGTGTCGACAGGATCCCACCCTGAAGATCGTCGGACTGCGGTTCTCGAACGTGATGCGGCCGGCCGACTACGCGGCGTTCCCGTCGTATGACGACAATCCGCAGTTGCGCCGCTGGAACCTCTGGGGCTACATCGACGCACGGGACGGCGCACAGGCGGTGCGGAAGGCTCTCGCGTACGAGGCAACCGGGTTCGAGACGTTCATCATCGCGAACGCCGACACGGTGATGTCGCGCTCGAGTACGTCACTCGCGTCCGAGGTCTACCCGGACGTCGAGGTCCGCAAGCAGCTCGGATACCACGAGACGATGCTGTCCATCGACAAGGCGCGGCGGCTGCTGGGTTACGAGCCGGAGCACAGCTGGCGCGATGCCTGACCAGAGCGGCCCGAACACACCGCCCCAACCGGATCACCGCCGGCCGGCATGAATGAGTAACGCAAACGCCGCACTCGCCGAACAACGCCTCGCCAGCACCGATAATGGACGCATGGCGGTCCGCGACTCCGTCGCGCTGGTGACCGGTGCCTCGTCGGGCATCGGCGAGGCGACCGCGCGGGCGCTCGCTGATGCTGGCGCGCACGTTGTCGTCCACGGCCGGGACGCGGACGCGCTCGCCGCGCTCGCCAAGGAGATCGACGGCACCCCGGTGGTGGCCGACCTGTCCGTGCCGGGTGACGTCGAACGGCTGGCATGCGACGCGCTGGACGCCGCGGGACGTGTCGACATTCTGGTGGCCAACGCGGGGTTCGGGTCCGCCGGACGGTTCGTGGACATGGCGCCGTCGTGCGTGGAGCCGATGGTCGCGGTCAACCTCGTCGCACCGATCCGGTTGGCGCGTGCGTTGATGCCCGCGATGGTTGCGCGCAACCGCGGGTACGTCGCGTTCGTGTCGTCCATCGCCGGCCGGACCGGGGTCGCCCGCGAGGCGGTCTACGCCGCCACCAAGGCCGGACTGGACGCATTCGCCGAAAGCGTGCGACTGGAACTGCGCGGCAGCGCGGTCCGCGTTGGCGTGCTCGTGCCCGGCCCGGCGATGACGCGGTTCTTCGAGCGACGCGGCGAGCCGTACGGACGGCGGCTGCCGCGACCCCAGCCGCCGGAGCGCCTCGCCGCCGCCCTCGTACGGATGATCGAGCGCGGCAGCGCGGAGGCGTACCGTCCGCGATGGCTCCGCCTCCCGGTCGCGATCCGGGGCCTGACACCCGGTGTCTATCGCCAGCTCGCACGGCGCTACGGCGGCAGCTAAGCGCCGGTGTGCCGTGCCCCCGATTGGGCGTATCTGGCTGGGTTTGGTGCGGTTCGTGCCGGAGTACCGTCGACGGTCAGCCGGTCGTTTCGTCGCGTACGCCACATCCCCCAACCCGGTCCGAGCTGGGCGGATTGTGGGAAGATCGGCTAAATCTGTCCTCGACCGACGGGATCCGCTGTGCTTTTCGCTGTCGGCTTCGCGGTGCTGGCGGCGTTTCTCTTCGCCGCCTCGGCATCGTTGCAGCAGGTTGCGGCACACCGCTCGGACTACTCGAGGCAGGTCGCGGACGGACGGGTGCGAACCCAGGACCGCTGGGCGGTCGCGCAGGCGCTCGTCCGGCTGGTCCGGCGCCTGGTGCACGTGCGGCTGTGGTTGATCGGCTGGGTGACGAATCTCGTCGGATTCGGCGTACAAGCTCTCGCTCTGCATTTCGGGTCGGTTGCCCTGGTGCAGCCGGTGCTCGTCACGCAGCTGCTGTTCGCGCTGCCGATGGGCTCGGCCAGGCGGCGCCGTTGGCCACACGTACGCGATTGGGCGTCTGGGGCGCTGATCTGCGGCGGACTTGCCGTGTTCCTCGCGGTGCGTGGCGTCGCGCCGATCGCGGACGTCGCAGACCGCGAGCGACTGATCTTGGTCGGGTTCGCCACCATCGCAGCGGTCGGCGTGCTGGTGATCGCGTCGACCGGACGGCGGCCGCTGGTGCACGCCACGCTGGTGTCGATCGCGGCCGGCCTCTGCTTCGCAATCAGCGCAGCGATGATCAAGCTCACGAGCGAAGATCTGCTGCACCGCGGAGTAGCCGCGACGGCGCGCGACTGGCCCGGCTACGCGCTGGCCGTGTCGACCCTCGCCGGGTTGCTGCTCGAGCAAGGCGCCTTCGCGGCCGGATCACTGCCGTCGGCCGTCGCGGCGATGACCATCACCAACCCGATCGCGAGCTATCTGATCGGTGTGTTCGCGTTCGGCGTCGAACCGCCAGTCGAGGTCGGCCAGTTGGCCGCTCTTGCCGGAGCAGGTGCCCTGGTCTGCATGGGCGCGGTAGGGTTGGCGCACTCACCGATCGTTCGGCCGGATCCACCCGTCGAGGCGACTCGGATCTCCGGACAGGCCCGTAGCGCATGGGATCTGCCCGGAACGGTCTAGACCGCCTCCTGCACAGGACGACTGATGACAACACATCCCCCCGTGAACGCCGTCATTGAAGAGCTTGTCATCGAGCTTGGCGCCATTCGCCCCGCGTTGATGCGCGCCGGGCGATTGTTCCTTGAGACCATCGCCGTACCGACCGTGCTGCTCTTCGTCCTTCTGCACACCGTCGGCCTGGCGTGGGCACTGTGCGCGGTGCTCGGCTGGTGCGTCGTGACCGTTGCGGTGCGCTGGTTGCACGGTGCGCACATGCCGGGCACGTTGATCGTGTGCGCCGGCATGTTGTGTGCTCGAGCGAGCGTCGCATTGATCTTGTCGAGTGCGATCGTCTATCTGGTTCAGCCGATCATCGGTTCGATCTTGATGGCCGGGCTGTTCCTCGGCAGTGCGTTCGTCGGCCGGCCGATCACCGTACGGCTGGCGCGTGACTTCGTGAAGCTGCCGGTGCACATCCTGCACCACCACGGCGTACGCCGGATGTTCACCCAGGTCGCGATGCTCTGGGGCGTCGGCCGCCTGATCGACGCCGGAATGAGCCTCGGCTTCCTGCACTACGGCGTCGACTACGGGCTGCTGTCCCGAGGCGTGTTCAGCGGCCTGCTGACGGCCATCATGATCGTCACGTGTGCGGCGTGGGGCACCCGGTGCATCCGGCGCATGCCGGGCGTGACGCTGCGCTTGCGCCCGCTGCCGATCGCAGCGTGAGTCGCTAGCCCGTTCGCGCAGTCGGGTTGGCCGGTATCTCACATCGGCTCACCGCGCATCGGCCAGCCGTGCTACAAGACGTAGATGAGCCGAGGCGAGTCGGAGCCGCTTGCCACACGACGCGGTGCCGCTCCGACGAGCGCGCCGCCGGCTTGGCGCGAGATCCTCATCGGCCTCATCACGTTCGGCTGCTACAGCATGGTGGCCGGGTTGTCGACGGCCGGCCGGGCAGCGTCGGCCGAGCGCAACGGCCGATCGATTCTTCGGTTCGAGCGGTCGGCGCACATCGCGTGGGAGGACGGGCTCAACCGGTGGCTCGTACCGCATGACGTGCTGCGCGTGCTGGCGAACTACGAGTACGCGTACACCTACGTACTCAGCGCGCTGATCCTGCTGATCTGGCTCTACGTACGCCGACCGGACACGTACCGCTGGGCGCGCACCTGGTTCCTGGTCATGAACGCGATCGCGTTCGTGTGTTTCGCGCTGTATCCGGTCACGCCACCCCGATTGCTGCGCGGCGAAGGCTTCGTGGACACCGTCACGCTCGGCCACACGGTCGGATCGTGGGGTACGCCGCTGATCGGCCACGCGAACCAGCTCGCCGCGATGCCCTCGTTGCACATCGCGTGGGCGCTATGGGTCAGTGTGGTGCTCGCCTGCATCTCCGGCGCGTGGTGGGTGCAGGGCATCAGCGCGGTCCACGTACTCCTGACGTTCGCCGTCATCCTCGCGACCGCGAACCACTATGTTTCCGACGCGCTGGGTGCCGTGCTCCTGGTGTGGTTGACACTGGGTCTCATGGCAGTCGTTCGGGATCGGCCGGGCCGCTTCGCCGGGCCCCGGCTGGCCGCCGCGGACGCGTTCTTCCTGCACGCCGAATCGTCGGCGGCGCCGCAGCATGTCGGCGGACTAGTGCTCGTGTCCGACGAGCCGGACGGTGTGCCCTACCGAGAGCGGGTGCGTGCCGGCATCGAGGCGCACCTCGATCACCTGCCACGGTTCCACCAGCAGCTGTCGCCGCCGTCCCGGTGGCACCGGCCGCGGTGGGTCGAGGCGCCCGAGATCGACTGGGACTGGCACGTGCCGTCGTTCGACGTGTCCGGCCCGGACGGTCGACCGGGCGGCATCGAGGCGGTCAACGCGCTCATCGCGGAGATCCAGAGCACGCCGCTGCCGCGCGATCGGCCGATGTGGCGATGGCTCGTGGTGACCGGCGTCGGCGACGGGCTGGTGGCCACCGTGCCGATCGTGCATCACGCGATCTCCGACGGCATCGGCACGATCCTGCAGGTCTTTGAGCTGATCGAACCGCCGCCACCGTTGCTCGCGCGCTCGGTTCGGATGCCCGGCAGGCTGCGCCGCACAGCCGGTGTCGCGGTCGGCTTGGCGCAGCTGGCGACGGACGGTGGCGCCCGCTACCGGCTGCCGTCGGGGACCACCGGATCCCGCCGCTTCGGAACGGTCGCGCTGCCGCTGGCGACCGTACGGGAGGTCGCGCGCCGCCACCGGGTACGCGTGAGCGACGTGCTGCTGTCCGCGGCCGCTGGTGCGATCCGACGGGTAGCGCTCCCACCCAGCACCGGCGGCAATGCGCCGGACCTCGGCACGCCCGACGACTTGCCGCCGGTGGTTCGGGTCGCCGTACCGCTGATGGTCCGAAAGCCGGAGAGTTCGGCGGAGGGCAACTGGACCGCGGCCGTCATGACGAACGTGCCACTGGCCCCGATGTCCGAGGTGGACCGGCTGGCCGAGACCGCGCGGCACAGCGGCCCGCTGCACAGCGGGACGCGCGCGCTGGCCTCACGATTTGTGATGAACACCGGCATGGCCGTCATGCCACCGGCCGCGCAGGCGTGGTTCGCCCGAACGGTCTACGGCCACCGATACCTCAACGCGATCGTCTCGAACATGCCCGGTCCCACCGGCGAGTTCCGCATGGCCGGACGCCTCATGCACGCGGTCTATCCGATCCTGCCGCTCGCGCCCGGCGCGCCGCTCGCGATCGGCGTGTTCGGCTGGCGCGGCAACATGTGCGCCGGCATCTGCGTGGATCCGGAACTGGTTGACGATGCTGGCCGGCTCGCCGGCGCACTGCACGCGATCATCGACGAGCTTGCCGCCGCGCGGCCACGCCGAGATGCGACAGCGTCCGCGCCGACTGGCGGCTCGGCGACCGACTCTGCGGTGCGCCACGCCACCAAGGCCTCCGCCGCGAAGAAGTCAGCCGCCGTACGCGGATCAGCCGGCGTCGGTGATGTCGCCTCCCGGCAGCGCCGCTGAGTCGGTCAACGCACCCGAGTCTGTCAGCGCGGCTGATTCCGTGAGGACCTCTGAGTCTGTCGGCGTGAGCGCATGGACCGGCGGGGTGCGGCGGCGCTCGCCGCGGCCACGTGCCGCGTCGGTCGTCGCCTCGCGCGTCCGGCTCCAGGCGAGCGCCAGCGACAGGCGGGCCCGCGACGTCGGATCGTCGAGGGCGGTGCCGTAGAGGTCGTGCAGCTGGCCCATGCGATACCGGACGGTCTGCGGGTGTACGTGCAGCTCGGCGGCGATCGCCTGCCGGTCGCCGAAGTGTCGCAGCCAGCTCGCCAGCGTCTCGGTCAGGCGCTCGCGGACCGCGGGGGACAGGTCGTCGAGTGGCGCGAGGACGGTCCGGCGCAGCGCGGCCAGCAGGCGGGGGTCGCGGTGCACGATGATCGCGTCGAGGTGCTCGGCGGCAAACACCGGATCCTCGGAGAGCACGCCGCTGCGTTGCAGTGCGGCCGCCACCTCGGCGATCTGTACGCTCGCCGGCAGATATTCCAGCGGCACCGGATGACCGACCACGGCGCCCGCGCCGCGGAGCAGGTCGGCGAGCCGCTGCCGGCGACCCGGCCGCACCGGGTCCGGCACCACCGCGCCGAGCATCCCCCGGCGCCGGATGAGCAGGCACGACGAGTCGAGTCGGGACAGCACGCTCTGTCCCATCGCGTTGTCCGGCGCCACCAGGATCACGGCGGCCTCGCGGGGAAGCGTCCAGCCCGCGCGGTTCGCGGCCTGCTTGACCGCTGCCGAGTCGGAGCGATCCGACAGCAGCAGGTCGACCAGCTCGTCACGCAGCCGCTCGCGGCTGGCCACCGCCTCGGACTGTTCCATCACGAAGCCCCGCGCCGAGGCCGACGAGAGCCGGTCGATGAAGATGAACACCGCCTCCGCGAGCGCCGCGAGGTTCGCCGGCGCGACGCCCGTGTCGAGAGCCGCGCGCGACACGTGGTGCCACGCCACCCGGGCACCCAGCTGGTACGCGGACAGCAGCGTCGTCAGGTCGCGCCCTTCCCGCCACTGGATCCGGCCGATCTCCTCGAACAGCTCGACCTGCGGTCCGGGCTCCGGGCCGCGGGGGAATGCCCCGACATCGGACTCGGCGATCTCGATCAGCACTTCCATGAACGCCTTGGCGGCCTGCACCACGTCGTCCTGTTCGTGCCGAAGAAACTCCGCATAATCCGGCCACTCGTCGGCCATCAGCTCGCGGACCTCGGTCAGGATCGCGGGCAGCCGGTCCACCAGGGCCGGTACCAGGCCCTCCAGCTCCGAGCGTCGCGACGAGTCGTCCACCTGTATCTGTCTACCGCAAATAGCTCGCACGTGCGCAACCGGCTCAGATCTCTCACGACCGCTGTCGATTTTGTACGTGTGTGACAACTGTGCGTACCGAGAATTACTCGCTAGGGTGCAGATCAACGGGGCAGGGGCGGGGCAGCATCAGGGGCATGGGGTCGGTGCGAGCGGGATCCGGCGGGAGCTCCGCGGAAGCGGGCTGGACCGACCGGGTCGGCGGCCGTAGCGACGGCTACCTGCGGCGGCGCGAGAGCACCGAAAACTTTCCGGTTGCGCTGCGCGTGCTGCCCGCGGACGTACGGCCGCATCTGGAGGCCGTCTACGACGTCGCACGCGTGATCGACGACCTCGGCGACGAGGCGCCCGGCGACCGGGTGGAGCTGCTCACCGACTTCCGAGATGATCTCGATGCGATATGGACGATCGGTCCCGAGCCGGCGTCGCCGGTGCTGCGCCGGCTGGCCGACACGGTGCGCGCCAAGAACCTGTCACGGCGGCCGTTCGACGACCTGATCGAAGCGAACCTCGTCGACCAAGAAGTGATGTCCTACCCGACCTACGCCGACCTTGTCGAATATTGCGAGCTGTCAGCGAATCCGGTCGGCCGCATCGTGCTCGAGGTGTTTGGCGTGAGCACCCCGGAACGCGTGGAGCTGTCCGATCGGGTGTGCACCGCGTTGCAGATCATCGAGCACTGCCAGGACGTCGGCGAGGACCGCCGCACCGGCCGCATCTACCTGCCACTGGAGGATCTCGACAAGTTCGGTGTCGTACCCACCGACTTGGATGCCTCGCAGGCGTCCGAGGACGTACGCCGACTCATCGCGTTCGAAGCCAATCGCGCGCGTGCGTTGCTGAACTCGGGCACACCACTGCTCGGACAGCTGCGCGGCTGGGCGAGGCTCGCGGTGACCGGATACGTCGCCGGTGGCGGCGCGGCACTGCTCGCGCTACGGCGCGCTCGGTGGGACGTGCTGGCCGGCATCCCGCGCGCGCGGAAGGTCGACATGGTCAGGCAACTCGCCGCGGTGACGCGCGGCAGGAGGGCGGGATGGTGACGGCGACCGCGACGATCGGCGAGGCTTACCAGGTCTGCGAGTTGATCACCAAGGAGCAGGCCCGGAACTTCTACTACGGCATCCGCCTGTTGCCCGCCGCCAAGCGCAGCGCGCTCTGCGCCGTCTACGCGCTGTCCCGTCGCATCGACGACATCGGCGACGGCGACCTGCCGTCGGCCGAGAAGACCGCCGCGCTCGCATCGCTTCGCGCGTCGCTTCGCGAGGAGCCGTCCGGCGATCCGGTGATGGTCGCGCTGCACGACGCGGCGCAGCGGTTCCCGATCCCGCTCGGCGCGTTCGACGAGCTGGTCGACGGCGTCGAGATGGATCTCGCCGGTCGGACCTACCAGACGTTCGACGAGCTGGCGGTCTACTGCCGCTGCGTGGCTGGATCGGTCGGCCGGCTGAGCCTCGGCGTGTTCGGCTCCCGGGACGACTCGGTCGCGCCCGGCTATGCCGACCAGCTCGGCATCGCGTTGCAGCAGACGAACATCCTGCGCGACATCCGCGAAGACCTGTTGGGCGGTCGCGTCTACCTGCCGCAGCAGGAGCTCGATCGGTTCGGCGTGCAACTCGGGCTCGACGAAGAGGGCGCGCTCTGCGACAAGGAAGGCAACCTCGCGGCCCTGATCTCGTACGCCGCGGATCGGGCGCGCCGGTGGTACGCCGACGGATGGCGCCTCATGCCGTTGCTCGATCGGCGCAGTGCGGCATGCACCGGCGCGATGTCGGGCATCTACCGGCGATTGCTGGACCGCATCGCGGCCGACCCGACGTCGGTCTACGCCGGCCGGTTGTCGCTGTCCGGCTGGCAGAAGGCGGGGGTGGCGGCGCGTGCGCTCGCCGGACCGTCGACGCTGGCCGCCTCGACCGCCGCCTCGACGTCCGCGAGGTCGACAACGTGACCAGCGTCGCCGTGATCGGTGGTGGACTGGCCGGCATCACCGCTGCGCTGCGGTGTGCCGACGCCGGCCGCGACGTCACGCTCTACGAGGCGCGCCCGAAGCTCGGCGGCCTGACGCATTCGTTCCGCCGCGGCGACCTCGACGTCGACAACGGTCAGCACGTGTTCCTGCGCTGTTGCACGGCGTACCGCGGGCTGCTGGAGCGGCTTGGTGTCGCAGATCACGTCGCGCTCCAGGACCGGCTCGACATCCCAATCCGCTCGCCGCGCCACGACGGTGCCGCGCGACTGCGCCGCAACGGCCTGCCCGCGCCGCTCCACCTGGGCGGATCGCTGCTGCGTTATCGAATGCTCAACGCGTCGCAACGGCTGCGGTTCGTACGGGCCGCGCTCGCCATGCGTGGTCTGGACCGCACTGATCCCGCAGTGGACGCACGCAGCTTCGGCGACTGGTTGCGCGAACACCGACAGGACCGCCAGACGGTCGACGCGATGTGGGACCTGGTCGGCGTCGCGACGCTGAATGCCGCCTCCGATCAGGCGTCTCTTGCGCTCGCTGCGATGGTGTTCCAGGTCGGTCTGCTGACCGAGGCCAGCGCGGCGGACATCGGGTGGGCGATCGTGCCGCTGCAGCGCCTGCACGGCGACGCCGCCGCTCACGCCTTGGAAATGACTGGCGCTCACGTCCTCGTTGGCGCGAAGGTGGACGCCGTCGAGCCGCAGGGCGAACGATGGCTGGTCAAGGCGAAGGGCGGGGAGCAGTTGTTCGATGCGGTGGTGCTGGCGGTTCCGCCGGCGGCCGCGGAGCGTCTGGCTCCCGATGGCAGTCTCGTGCTGGCCGACGGACGCGCGCTCGCGGCCGGCTGGGCGGAGCGGCTGGGTACGTCGCCGATCGTCAACCTGCACGTGGTGCTCGACCGTGCCGTGATGGACACGCCGTTCGTCGCCGGTGTGGGTACGCCGATCCAGTGGGTGTTCGACCGTACGAACCAGTCCGGCCACCCGGGACCCGGCCAATACCTCGCGGTCTCGGTCTCTGCCGCGGACGAGTTCATCGATCTGCCGGTAGCCACGCTTCGTGACCGGCTGCTGCCGGATCTCGTCGCGCTGCTACCGGGCGCGGCCGCGGCGGAGGTGTTGGACTTCTTCGTCACGCGCGAGCGGGAGGCGACGTTCCGGCCAGCACCGGGCAGCGCGGCGCTCCGCGCGGTGGCTACCACCCGTGCGCCCGGCCTCTACGTGGCGGGAGCATGGACCGACACCGGCTGGCCGGCAACCATGGAGGGCGCGGTACGCAGCGGCGATGCGGCCGCCGCGGCCCTGCTCGACGCATCGGAAACCGGCCTCGCACAACCCATCCGACAGGGGGTGGCGGCATGACCGCGATGCTCGACTCGCTGCACCGCAGCCGGGACCAGCTGATGCCCGCGCTGCGCGCCGCGGTGCAGCGCCTCGATCCGTCGAGCCGTCTGCAGGCGTCCTACCACCTCGGCTGGTGCGATCCGGACGGGCGGCCTACCACGAACGGCGGCGGCAAGGCGGTGCGGCCGGCACTTGCGCTGCTGTCCGCTGAGGCGGCCGGTGCACCGGCGGAGGTCGGCGTACCAGGTGCGGTCGGCGTCGAACTCGTGCACAACTTCTCGCTGCTACACGACGACTTGATGGACGGCGATGCGGAGCGGCGGCACCGCCGTACCGTCTGGGCGATCTGGGGCGAGCCCGCGGCGATCCTGACGGGTGACGCGATGCTCGCCCTGGCGCACGAGGTCGTGCTCGAAGCCCCGTCGCCGCACGCCGGCCGCGCCGCGCTGCTGCTTGCCAGCACGACTCGTGAGCTCACCCGGGGCCAGGTGCAGGATCTCGCGTTCGAGACCCGCAACGACGTCACGCTTGACGAGTGCCTCGACATGGCCAGCGGCAAGACCGGTGCGCTGCTGTCCGCGAGCGCCGCCATCGGCGCGGTGCTGGCCGGCGCACCCGACGAGATGGTGACCGCGCTGACCAGGTTCGGTTCCGAGGTCGGGCTCGCGTTCCAGCTCGTCGACGATGTGCTCGGCATCTGGGGCGACCCGGCGGTGACCGGCAAGCCGGTGCACAACGACCTGCGCTCGCGCAAGAAGTCACTGCCGGTGACGTACGCGCTCGGCAACGCCGACCACGCCGCCGAGGTGAAGGAATGGCTCGCCGCGCCGGGCGAGCCGGACGACGAATCCGTCCGCCACGCCGCCGACCTAGTCGAGGCGGCCGGTGGACGCGCGTGGGCGCTGGCCGAGGCGCGCCGGCGCATGCACCTCGCCGAGGAGGCACTGTCCAGCGTGGACATCCGACCGCGGGCGCGCGCCGACATGTATGCGCTCGCTGAGTTCATCGTGGATCGCGACTCATGACCAACACTGCCACGGTCGGCCGCCAAGCGGCGCCGGCCACAATCGGTACGCGCGCGGCCGCCACCGTGGCCGCGGCGGTGGCGCACCTGCGTTCGTTGCAGGATGCCGCCGGTTGGTGGAAGGGCGAGCTGCAGACCAACGTCACGATGGACGCCGAAGACCTGCTGCTGCGCGAGTTCCTCGGCAT
>DATFRR010000209.1:0-11011 GCA_035263025.1 Micromonosporaceae bacterium | reverse complement strand
CCGCGTTTGACTCGGCGATGGCGGGGGGAAACAAATGAGCACCATCACGGCCGCGCCGACCGCGATCCCGCGTCGCCGCTACGACCAGGCGCGAGCCAGCCTCGGCAATGTGATCCGCTCCGAGTGGACGAAGTTCTGGTCGGTCCGGTCGACGTTGTGGACGCTGCTGACGCTGATCGTCACGACCGTGGGCTTCAGCGTTCTCGCGGCATGGGGCGCGAGCACGCACCTCAACCAGATGAGCCCGTCCGATCGTGCACACCTGGACGTGGCGTTCAACTCGCTGTCCGGGCTGATACTCGGCCAACTCGCCATCGCCGTGCTTGGCGTGATGGTGGTCACGACGGAATACTCCACCGGCGGCATCAAACCAACGCTGACCGCGGTGCCGAACCGGCTACGGGTCTTGCTGGCCAAGGGGATCGTCTTCGCGATCGTCGCGACCATCGTCGGCATGATTACCGCGTTTGCCGCGTTCTACGCCGCGATGCCGTTCTGGGCACACCAACACCTGGCGGCGCAGCTGGCTGATCCGGGCGTGCTGCGGGCGGTCATCGGTGCCGGAATCTACGTGCTCGCCAGCGGCCTGTTCGGATTCGCGTTCGGCGCGCTGATCCGCCACACGGCTGGGGCCATCTCCATTGCGGTCGCGTTGCTCTTCGTCGTGCCACTGATCCTCAACGCTTTGCCAGGCGGATGGGGGAAGTGGATCTACGAGCACTTCACGTCGAACGCCGGCGGGATGATCTTTACGACGGTTCCGCAGACCAACGGTCTCGCGCCGTGGACCGGCTACATCACGTTCACCATCTGGTGGCTAGTACCGCTGGCCATCGGCGCGTACCTGATGAAGCGCCGCGACGCGTAACCAACGACACCGGGCCGCCGCCGCCGGCCCGGACCAACTCCGGGGACGCCTCCCCGCGTTTCCCGGAAGCCCGACCCGAACTGGGGGGTGCGGGTCGGGCGCGACATGGGGGTGAGGAACGGCGGGGCGGATGGTCATCCATCCGCCCCGCCGTCGTTGTTGCCGTCTTGGTGCTGCGTCGCAGGCGTCCTTACGGTGCGCCGGCGACGCAGTCGCTCAGCGATCGAGGCCGAGCATCAGCTGAGGCCGCTGGATCACGTGGTCCGGACGCAACGGGCGGACCGCCGTGCCAATCGCGAAGAACTCGGTGGTGTGCGACCCCCACGTGTGGTTGCGCTGCGAGAGGTCGACGCCGACGATGCCCTCCGCGTTCAGCGCCTCGGCCTCCTTCTGCATCCGGGCCATGGCAAGCTCACGCGCGTCGTAGAGCGCCTGGGTGAACTGCGGCAGCTCGGTGTTCTGGCCCATGTTCGACAGGATGTTGCCGAATGTACGGTGCGCCACGTGGTACACACACGTACCCATCACCATGCCCAGCGGGGCGTACCCGGCCGCGAGCAGCGTCCAGAAGTCCTGCCCGGACAGGTCTGACGTGAACGGGTGGCCGGCATCGTTACGCCACTTGCCGCCGTCGTCGGCCTTGACCGCCGTACCCACCGCGAGGAATTCCGCCGCGTCCGAGCCCCATTCCTTGAACTCGACCTCGAGGCGGACCGCGACAATACCGTCGGCACCGAGTACGTCGGCCTCTGCCTGCATGCGCGACATGGCGAGCTCACGCGCGTGGTACATGGCCTGCGACAGGACATTCAGCTCCTGATTGCGGCCCCACCGACCCATCTGGAAGCCACAGTGGTAGACCGACGAGCCGAGCACGAGCCCGAGCGGCGTGAAGCCGGCCTGCTTGACCAGCAGGAACTCGTTGACCGACAGGTCAGAGGTGAAGATGTGGCCGGGCCGGCCGGGCTGCAGCTCGGCCAGGCGGCTCATGGCATCCTTTGGCAGCCCGAGCGCGGTGGGGTCGGTCTGTGCGGTCATCGGGCTCCCTTTCGTTCCTGATGGTCGAGCCGAAGCATGGTCAGCGGCGGGTCGAACCCGTAGCGCTTGCCCTTGGGGTCGATCGGCACGATCGCGGTTCCCCAGATGAACGCGTCGGCCATGTGGTCGTGGGCGTCCTCGCCGCCGTAGGCGCACCGGGTCTCGAATATGTTCAGTTGCATCTTCTGTAGGACCACGGTGTGGCCGCCGCGCTTGGCCGCGTCCTTCGCAAGCGACTCGCGAGCGCTGGCACGCGCGGCGGTGACAAGTTCGGTCGAGCCGACCATTTCCTGGTTCGACCACGAACGCTGCTGCATCCGCTGTGCCCAGTCGTCGTGGCGGATCACCGCGCCGACGCCCTGGACGAGGTCGACGGGTGCCCAGCCGGAGCGCATCAGCTTCGCGAAATCCTGGCCCGACAGGTCAGACGTGAACGGGCGCTTGGGGCGCTTGTCGCCGTCCGCGCGCACCGCGGTGCCGATCGCCATGAACTCCAGACCGTTGCCGTAGAACGACTTCACGGTCAGCCGTACGCCGACCACGCCGTCGCCGTCGAGTCCGGCGCACTCCTCGCGCATCCGTTCCACAGCACGGTGACGGGCCTGTTCGAGAAGGTTGCGTACGGCCGGTACGTCGACCACCGGTGCCGTTGCCCAACCGCCCTGGTTTCCGTATCCCATGCCCCGCCCGGAGAATCCGCCAGCGTTGAAGCCGCCGCCGTAGCGCATGCCGCCGTACGCACCGACGTACCCACATCCGGAGTAGTTCCAGCCGACGTTGTAGACGGCGCTGCCGAGCACCTGCCCGACCGGCGAGAAACCTACCGACCGGATCGCCGCGAACTCCTGCACGGTCAGCGCGGACGTGAACGCGCCTGATTCGCCGGCGTCGCGGCGCTGACGCTGTTCGTGGATGCGCCACTGAGCCTGCAGCGGCAGGCGGCCTCGAGCGATCTCCGCCGCGCTAGCCGCCGCGATCTCGTCGTCCGTCCACTCCGGGGGCGGGGCCACCGGCGTCGAGCCGCGGCCGGCTTCTGGCGCGCTCATAGCGTCGTGAGCCGCTGCAGGACCGCCGCGGCGGACGCATTGGATTCGGCTACCGAGGCAAGCTCGCCGGCCATGGCACGCGACCATTCGTCGACCGTGACGGTTTTGCTCGACATGACGACGCCGCCGGACGCATGCTTGATCGTCGCGGTCAGCGGCTTTCCGAACTCCGATCGCGACAGGTCATAGCGGCGGTCCCCCAACTGGATCGTCACCGCCAGGACGGCGGGCTCCGATCGACCGGCCAGGCGCGCTCTTAGTTTGCCCTCGCGTTCGACCGTGACGATCTCGCCGGGCAGCGCCGCGGACAGCACATTCAGCAGGAAGCCGGCGTACATCGACAGGTCATCACTGTGCTTGCGCAGCTGGGCAGCGAGCATTTCCAGGTCGAAATACGACGAGGGCGGTGTGCCTTCGGTCATACCGGTCGGGTCCTTCCCGCAGTCGATGCAAGCGCAGCGAACACTCCCGCCAGGTTAGCCCGTAGCGGCAATCGCACACACCCGCGCCGGCGATCGAGGCTGCCGTGTCGGATGAGGTCAGAAATCGTGGCCGCGGACGATCTGCTCAGCAAGATCAAACTCGTGACGTCCGTACAGCACGAGCCGGATGTCGACCCGGCCCGACGCCGGCCAGCACTCCCCCGCGGCGATCCGGATGGCGTCCTCGACTGGCCAGCGGTAGAGGCCGGCCGAGATCAACGGGAACGCCACCGATCCGGCTCCTAGCTCCGTGGCGATCTCCAGCGAACGCCGGTAACAGGACCGTAAGAGAAGCGAGCGGTCTTCGGACGTCGCGTGCACCGGCCCCACAGTGTGGATCACCCATCGCGCCGGCAGCCGGCCAGCTACCGTCGCGACCGCGTCGCCGGTGGCGAGCCCATCGCGAAGGTCACCGGCACGCAACGCACGACAGGCGGCCAGGATCTCGGGTCCACCCATTCGATGGATCGCGCCATCGACTCCCCCGCCGCCGAGCAGTGACGAGTTCGCCGCGTTCACGATCGCGTCGACACGTTGCTCAGTGATGTCGCCGTGCGCGACGTCGAACGTCATTCGGGCACTCCGGTTCGGCGTTCGTCGCGTGGCGCCGGTCGCGCTGAGGTCGCCCGCGGCGCATCCGCCGGGCCGAGGACGCGCCGCGTGAGCAGCGCGCCGCCGGCCACCGCCGCGGGCATGGTCACGATCGCACCCAGCGGTACGAGGAAGCAGACGAACACCGCGGCACCAAAGCCGACCGCGAGCGGCCGGTTCGCGCGCAGCACCCGCCGCCGGTCGGCGAGCCGGAGGCCACGACGCTCGAACGGCGCGCTCACCAACTCGACGGCGAGGAACCATCCGCCGACGAGCGCGCCGATGACCGGCACCACGGTCTGTCCGACGAGCGGCAGGAACCCAGCGATGAAGAGCGGGATGCCTACGATCGCGGAGGTCAGCACGAGACGGATCGACTCGACGACGCTGCGACCGAGGCCCCGCCACCACGGCGCGTCGATCGCACCGGGTACGCCGCCGAGTTCGTCTTCGACGCGGTGCGCGATCTTCTCGTAGAACGGGTCGCCGATGGCCAGCGTGACCGAGGTGAACGTCACGAACGCGACGAGCCCGCCGATGCCGACGATGCTCACGTCGGCGAGCACGCGTACGGTGTCGCGCAATCCGGCCGCCCAGTGGTCTGCGAACGGCGTGACGGCCCGCCCGAGATCGGGTACGAAGTAGATCAACACGCCGAGCGCACCGAGCACCAAGGCGGCGGCGATCACTGCCGGTATGAGTCCGGCGATCAGAACTCGGGGATCGCGGCGGTAGCGCCCGAAACCGCGGCCGAGGAGTGCGACGCCGGCAAAGAACTGTCGGACCGCGCCAGCCATGATCGTGACCCTCCCGACGCCTCAGCTCAGCCGCACCCGTACCCGCCTGTTGGCCTTGCCCTTGCTCTCCACCTTGACCACCGAGATCTTGCCGACCTGGGCGGTCGACGCGACGTGCGTGCCGCCGTCCGCCTGAGTGTCGAGCCCGATGATGTCTACGATGCGGATCTCGTGCTCGTCGGCGGGAATGAGGTTGCTCTGGGTACGGATGATGTCCGGCAACGCCAGCGCCTCCGCGCGCGGCAGCACCTTCACCGCGATCTGCCGATCAGCCACGATCTCCGTGTTGACCAGGTCCTCGAGGCGCACCTTGAAGTCCGATGGCACCTCCGGCAGGTTGAAGTCCATCCGCGCCTCGCCCGGCTCCATGTTGCCGCCGGTGACCAGCGCGCCGAAGTCACGGAACACCACGCCGCACAGCACGTGCAGGCCGGAGTGGGTGCGCATCAACAGGCTCCGGCGGACGTCTTCCACGGCGCCGGCGACGGCCGTACCGGCGGGTGGCAGCGGATCGCCCTCGGCCGCGATCAGGTAGAGATCGTCGCCCTTGCGAGTTCCCTCGATGCGAGTCTGTACGCCGCCCCACAGCAGCACGCCGTGGTCCGGCGGCTGTCCACCGCCGCCCGGATAGAACGCCGACCGATCAAGCACGATCCCGGACTCGGGATCGCTAGCGAGCACCGTGCACGACCACTCGCGCAACGTCGGGTCGGCCAGATCGAGTCGCTCGGTCCGTCCGTGATGTGTCACGCCCATGGCAAGTGAGCCTAGACCGGCGCGTTCAGGAAGCCGGCGATCCGGTCACGAAGATCGCTCCGCTCAGTCCACACGATGCCCGGCCCGTCGTAGATGTGCTGCGATGCGTGTGGCAGGGCGGCGGCGACCTCCTCGGCGACCGAACTGGGATGCAGTTCGTCGCCGCGGCAGCCGATGACGAGCGCGGCGGCGGTGACGTCGCGCAGCGCGCCGAGGTCGGTCACCGCGACGTCGTCGGTAATGCTCGCCAGGCTCGGCGCGAGGCGGTCGCGGAGCAGCTGATCGGTGCGCCGCCGAAGGTACGCGTGCGCGGACGCCGTGTTGCGGCTCGCTGGCGGGATCTCGTCGCGCACCACCGCCGCGATGCCCGCCGCGTCACCCGCTCCGACGGCCGACAACAGTGCGGCGAACCGGTGGCGCGTGGCGGCCGCACGAGGCTTGTCCAGTACCGCCGGCAGGAACAGCACGATCTTCGTGAACCGCGCGGGATCGTCGCTCACCGCTCGGCACAACGCACCGGCGCCGAGGCTCACGCCCAGTGCCCGGGTCGCACCCGTGGCATCCGCCACCGTACGCAAATCCGCAGCCAGGTCCTGGTAGGTCCATTGGCCGGCGGGAGCGTGCGACCGGCCGTGGCCACGGAAGTGGAAGAAGACGCGTCGGCCGGCGACACCGCTGCCAAGCGGCCGAGTCTCAGATATGCCGCCGCCGAGTCCGTGCGCGAAGACCGTCACCGGCTCGCCCGAGCCGGTGACGATGTATTCGAGTTCCGAACCGTCCGGCGAGGCGAGCCGGCTACCAGCCACCGGTCCCGTCGACCGCGTCCCGCAAAGCCGGGCGGACGTCAAGCAGGTAGACCAGCGACAGCGCGACCGCGGCCGCGCCGAACGCACTACCGGCCCAGCCGAACAGCGCGGTGAGCACGAACGCACCGGCAGTCATCGCGACCCAGCCGCCCTTGGGCACCGATCCGACCGCGGGAAACGCCCCCGCCTTGCGGGTCGCACAGTGCACCATCGCCACGATCTCCACGATGGCGGCAACCCCGACGACCACGAAGAAGATGTATTGCGTCACGGTCGTGTAGAAGATGGGCGCGCTAGCCATAACACAAGCTTAAGCCGCAGACGGCGAGGCGCCCGCCGTCAGGTGGGCGCCTCGCCGTGCGAACGTCTAGCGGGCCGCCTTCTTGGCGGCCGTCTTGACGGCCTTCTTCGCGGTCTTCTTGGCCGGCTTGCGCGGCTCGCCAGTGAGATCCCCCTCGAGCACCTCACCGTTGGCCGCCGCGGCGTCCTTGTCGCTTGCCGGCGCGGCGACGACCTCCGCGATCACCGTGTGGTTGCCGTTGGTACGCGCGATCACCTGCTCGCCGCGGGCTACCAGCCCGGCGTAGATGGCTGCCGCGCGGTCCTGCGCCACGGCCGCGTTCGAGCGGAGCGTCGCTGCGTTGCGGCGAGCCGAATCGCGCAGCTTGTCGGTGTCGGTGTCGACGACGCGTTGCCGCAACTCGGCAACGATCGAGGGCAGCTCCGCGACCTTCTGGGTGATGCGGTCCTGCCAGCCGTTCACCCGGCCGGGCAGCTCGGTCTGCAGGCGATCCTGCAGCTTCGCTACGCGTGCGGGTACCTTGCGCAGGCCCTCGATGGCCAGGTCGCCGGCACCGGCGGCGGCATAGACCGGACCGGGAATCTTGGTGGTATCGGTGTTCGGCATTACTGCTCCTTCTCGGCCACGGCTGCGGCCTTCGTGGTCTTCGACGTCGGGCTGGGCGGTGCGCCCCGCCGGGTTGTCCTCGGCCGGACAGCGACGTCATGTGTCGTCGGGTCGTGGTGATGGGCGTTGGTGGACTGCCGCGTCGCCGCGTCCGCGTCACGCGCGTTTTCGCGCTGGAACGTCTCGTAGATCTGGGTCAGCGTCTGTCGCTGCGTCTCGGTGAGGTCGGTGTCGTTGGCGATCGCGGCGAGCACTGGCTGACCGTCCCCTCGGTCGAGCAGCCCCGCCCGCAGATACATGACCGGAGTCGACACGCGCAGCGCGGCGGCGAGTTGCTGGAGCACCTCGGCACTCGGCTTGCGCAGCCCCCGCTCGATCTGGCTCAAGTACGGGTTGGACACGCCCGCTTGTTCGGCAAGTTGCCGAAGCGAAATGCGGGCGTTGTGCCGGAGATCGCGAATGAACCCACCGATGTCGTGGGGCAAGTCGCGAGGGATCGCCATGCGGACGAGGCTACGCAACCGTGCTAGCTATTGCAAGCGAAACGCTAGCTCCTGTTATCTGTCTCACTCTCCGGAGCCGACTGCTCACCGCTCCGGAAAGCGTCACCAGCGTACGACCGAGCGTACCGAGCCGACCGGCCGACCGCCGCCGAGAACCGGAGTCTCGGCTATGTCGTCGACCGCGGACACGTCGATCCCGAGCCACCGCAACGCCGACAGCACGACTGGCACCCGAGCGCGCGCCGCACCATCGTCGATCTTGGCGGCAACGGCACCGACGCCGGGCATGGCGACCGCCAGTACGCCTTCCGCGCCGCCCTTCGACAGCAACCCGGGGATGCCCTGCATCAGGCGCTCGTCGTCCGCCCCGGATCCCGAGACGAGTGTGGGATGCGCCCGCATCGCATCCGCGACGCGTCGCTCGTCGCTGCCGTCCGGTGCCGACACACAGCGCAGGAACGCGCCAGCGAGCGCCGGCAGCGAGATCGCCATCACCGGCGCGCCACAGCCGTCCACGCCGACCGCCGCCACCGCTTCGCCCGCGACGTCCTCAACGGCGGTCCGCAGCTGCTTCTGCAGTGGGTGATCAGGCGACGGGTAGTCATCGGTGGACCAGCCTGCCGCGACGCAGGTGCGCAACATGCCGGTGTGCTTGCCCGAGCAGTTCATGTAAACCGGTGCCGCCGCGCCACCCGCTCGCAGCACCTCGTCCCTCGCGGGCTCAGACAGCGGCAGATCGGGTGGCGTACGCAGATCCGACTCGGACAGGCCGCCGGCGGCGAGCATGGCCCGTACCCGTGAAATGTGAATCGGCTCTCCGGAGTGACTTGCCGCGCAGAGCGCGAGATCGGCGGGGTCATCCAAACTAAGACCCGCGCGGAGCATGCCGACCGCCTGCATCGGCTTGTTCGACGACCGGGGGAAGATCGCGGTGGTCACGTCGCCGACGCTCGCCACCAACACGCCGCTCGCATCCAGCACCGCGACCGAACCGCGGTGATATCCCTCGACGAATCCGGATCGAATGACCTCGGCGACCACGTCGCCGCCCGCATACGCCGCGCTAGCTGCATCGCTCACGCGGCGACGCTATCAGCGCTTCGGCACGCAGAGCATCTCGCGGGCTTCGGCGGCCGACAGCGGCGGCCGCTGAGCCAGCCGGGCAAAGCCGACCGCGCGCGCGACCAGCTGCATGTTCGACTCGACGGGCTGACCCTTCGAGTAGGTGATGGTGTCCTCCATGCCGACCCGCAGATGGCCGCCGGCGGACAGCGAGGCGAGCATCACGTCGATCGTCGAGCGGCCGATCCCGGTCGCCGAGAACGTGGTGCCCTCGGGCAAGTCGCGCACCGCACCCTTGCACGCGACCAAGGCCTCGGTGGTGCCTGGCATGCCGCCCGGCACGTTCATCACGAAGTCCACATGCACGTGTCCGCCGGCCGGCAGCCCGTAACGGCCTAGCAGGCGTTGCAGCGAGGTGAGGTGACCGAGGTCGAAGATCTCGTATTCCGGCACGATGCCACGCTCCTGCATACGCAGGTGCAGGTCGACGATGAACTCCCAGCGGTTGGAGAAGACGCCGTCGCCGAAGTTGACCGTACCCATCGTGCAGGACGCCATGTCCGGCTCGGCGTCGAGCACGGCGAGGCGCGCGCCCTCTGGGTCGGTGACCGCGCCACCAGAGGACAACTGCACGATCAGATTCGTGTCGGCCCGCAGCGCCTGCACGGTCTCCTTCAGCCGGCCATGGTCGAGCGTCGGCTGGGCGTGTTCGTCGCGGATGTGCACGTGGATCACGCTCGCGCCGAGCGCCTCACATTCGCGGGCCGTCGAGACCAGCTCGCTGAGGGTCACCGGCAGGGCCGGGACCTCCGCCTTGTCGACCTCCGCGCCGGTCGGCGCCACCGTGATCAACGTACCGTTCGTCATGCCGTGATCGTCGCACGGACCGCCTCGCGCCGCTGTGTCCGGGCAGCTTCGAGCTGCGGATGTGTGTTCGGCGCGGGGGCTAGTGGTGGCGCAGCTCTAGCTACGTGCCGGAGGAGGAATCGATCGCCGCCGCCGATGGGCCGACGGTGAGAGTGGCGTCGTCGGCGACGTTGCGCTTGACAACCGCGAGCGCGATCATGCCGAGCTCGTGGTGTCGGGCGGCGGTGCCGACGAATCCGACCTCGCGCCCGTCGGCCACCACGGGTGTGCCGGGCGCCGGCAACTCGTCGGTGCTCATCCCGTCGAGGTGCAGCAGCACCAGCCGCCGCGGCGGTCGGCCGAGGTTGTGCACGCGGGCCACCGTCTCCTGACCGCGATAACACCCCTTATCCAGGTGTACGGCCGGAGCCAGCAGGTCGATCTCAGCCGGGATCGTACGGTGATCCGTCTCGCTCCCGAGTCGCGGCCGGCGAGCGGCAACTCGCAGTGCGTCGAACGCCCACACACCAGCGAGCGGCACGCCGAGCTGCTGCGTAACGTCGTCGATCGACTCGCGTGGCACGAGCAGGTCGACGCGGTCGGCGTGTCGACGAGCCCATCCCCCGCCAGGCAACGCAACCGTGCCGTAGACGGTGGTCGGTCGCGGGGGGACGTCGCGGCTCGCGAACTTTGCCGCCGGCACCGGCTCGACGCGTGGCAGTTCCGGAGCGACGACGCCGAGCCGCTCGAGTGTTGCGCCCGCATCGGGCCCGACGATGGACAACACGGCCCAGTCGGACGTCACGTCGACGGGATCGGCCCGCGTCAGGAATCGCATCTTGAGCAGGAAGTCGATGAGGCCGGTCGCGGTGCCCGGCTCCACGTCCAGCCAGGTCGTCGAGCCGTCGTCGACTAGCAGCGCGTCGTGCTCGACATGGCCGTGCGGGGACAACACGAGCAGCTCGGTGCCCTCCCCCGGCTCGAGTGCGAGCAGGTGCTGGGTGGTCAGGTTGTGCAACCACGTCAGCCGCTCCGGTCCGGTGATCGCGATCACGCCACGGTTGCCGCGGTGCACCAGCGCCGCGTCGCGCTCCATCGCGCGCTGCTCGGCGACCGGGTCGCCGTAGTGCGCGATCAGATCGGCGTCACGGGACGTCGGATCGAGGTCGCCGACCCGGACAGCGGCGCTCATTGCTGACCGCCGCACTGCGTACAGAGGCCGAAGAGCGCCACGTGACCGAGGTCGACGAGGAACCCGTTGGTCTCCCCGATCTTCGCCGCCAGCGAGTTCAGCATGGTCGCCGGCACC
>DATFRR010000208.1:0-18328 GCA_035263025.1 Micromonosporaceae bacterium | reverse complement strand
TCACGCTGGTGCGCTTCGTGGACCCCGCTCTCGTCACCCCGGCCATACCCGCGTGCTGCCACGCCGCCTGCTCGCCGGCAGATGCCTCGGCCATGGTCATCTCGGCGGTGACAACCTCGGTCGCACCGGCGGGGCCGGCCGCCAACTCAACGGCCGTGCACAAGCCGCTGCGGCCGAGCGCTAGCGTCCGGCCCGCCTGGTCACCCTGTCGAGCAGGCCGCGCTGCGATGGTATTACCGCACGTTTTGCGGCCGGTGCGGCGTTCCAGCCGTCCGGGAGCGGTTGACCGGCGTCGACAAGGCAGTTCGTCGTCTGATCGCATTGCCCGATCGCCACGAGCCACCGTGCAACGTCATCGGTGAGCCCTTTGTCGACGGCGCTCGGCGCAAGCAGCCAGTCCCGGGCACCGAGCCCGGTCATCAAGCGAAGGTCCCCGGGCCGCGCGGTCGGCCATGGAAAGCGGTCGGTCAACGGGTGGAAGGCATACCCGAGAGCGGCGAGGTCGTGCAGCACCTTGCCGACGGCGTCATGATCGCCGTCACGCAGAATTTCGCAGACGATCCAGGGCCGCGAACGCTCGATCGTCGCCATGGCTCCCCGCAGCACGGCAGGCTCGTGCGTCTCCACATCAATCTTCAACACGTACGGGTCGACGTGCACCTGGTCGGCGAAAGCGTCGACGGTGGTGAGTCGAACCTCGACCGCGTGGGCGTGCTGGCGGAAGTCCGAGTTCAGCGAGTTCGACGTCTCGCTCTTGTCCGAGAGGTAGAGCGTCGCCATCCCTTCACCGTCGGACAACGCGGCCTCGATCACCGAGAACGTCAGTTCATTCGACCGTGCCAGTGACTGCGCCACCTGTGCGATCTCGGGTGTCGGCTCGAACGCGTAGGTCCGCGGTTGCTTCGCGTAGAAGACCGTATCGATGAGTGCGGCGTACAGACCGATGTGCGCGCCGATGTCGTAGAACGCGAACTCCTGCGGCGCACGGTCGGCGAGCGCGAGCAACGCCGCCTGAGTCATCGGTTCGTACCCGGCGAGTCCGGTGCGGCGGAGCGCACGCTGGACGGCCGTCTGGCGACGATTCAGCACGTTCAGCATGGCTGGGTAGCTCGCACTGTCCTTGGTGCGCGGCACCTTGATCAACAGAGGCATGACGGACTCCCAACGACCGTGGCCACCGGCCATCGGCGTCCTTGATAAATCGCTTCATATGTCTGTCGAGCTGGCGGCGCCGGTGCGTCGCATGATCGCGGACTGTCCCCGCGCGTGGCGATCACGACGCCGCAACCTCGCCGGCCGACGCCTCGGCCGCGGTCATCTGCGTGGCGGCTATATCGATCCCACCAGCCGGCCCAGCGGCCAACTCATCGGTTGCGGTCGCGACCGCGGCTATCTGACTCGCGGCTGTCTCTCCCGCGGGGACGTGGCCGACAGCGCCCAGAATGTCGACCGCGGGCTGGCGGATGGCGAACTTGATCGGGCGTGGTATGCGGCGCCACTCGTCAGCCAGCGCGGTGGCGCCGGTGCCGCGGCGATCAGCCTCGACATTCGGGTCCACTTCGAACGGAGACCGCACGGGGAAGTAGTGCTCGAGGAACGTGCTGATCAACACGGCCGTCTCCTCGCGGGTAGCTGGATCGCTGTCCGTGTCGTTCAAGCAGAACGTGTCGAAGTCGCGTCGGCGAAGCAGACGGAACAGCCGCCGCACGGTCGCCGGGTCGGCGAGGTCGGTGTAGAGGTAGCGGAGCGAACCCGGCACCGACGTACCGCGCATGTATGACCAGTAGTGATGCAGCGACGAGGCAATCGACAGGTCGTCAGGGTGGCGGAACTGGCTGTCCCGCGTACGCACCACGAGATCGTGTAGCTCGCGGGTGATCTCCTCCATCACCGATCGCCGCATCGGATATGGCGCGTGTTTCATCTTCTGTGTGATGGTTCGGCCGAAGTGCGCTCCGATCACGCGCCGGTTGTTCTTTCCGGCCGCGGTGACCGGCAGGTCGTCGAAGGTCGGTTCGCCAACGTCGACGAGTGCCGTGGCCGACGGAAAGAACTTTGCGATCCCGTTGGCGTGGAAGAACGTCGACGGCCCGACCGCCCGGCCGAGGAACATGTCGTCGTTGAAATAGATGAAGTGCTCGGACAGACCCGGAATCCGATGCAGCTGCGATTCGATCGCATGCGAATTGAACGTGGGCAGTCGCGACCCCGCGCTGAACAGCTCCCGGTGGCTCACCACCGTGATCCGCGGTTCGTCGACGTTGAGCCAATACGGCAGCTGGTCGTCGGTCACCAGGAAGATGCGGCGGATCCACGGCGCGTAGAGGTTGACCGACCGAAGCGAGTAGCGCAACTCCTCCCGATCGAGATAGCGCGAGTCGTTGGCAGACTGGAAACTGAGCAGATCGTGGCCGCCGCGTGCCGCCCGCCAGCGTGCCATCCACTCGGGGTCGCTTCCGTCAACCCAGGTGTAGACCGCGTCGATGGGGAATCGCACTGATGTCGCGACGTGGCCAGAGAAATGGGCGCGAGTGGCGTACCGACCCGGCTCGTCGCGCGGAACGAACGAGCTTAGGTCGGCTGCCGAGACCGTCACGGACCCGGACTCCGCGGGCATCGCGTCGCACACCGCATTCGGCTGGGGCGCGGTCAATACGCCGTCGGTCTCCGGCCAGAACTCCAGCTGGCAGCGGCAGCCGGCACCGAACGTCAGGTATTCCCCGCTGGTTGCCATCGGCCGGTACACCCAATACACGCCGCCGGCGAGACGCCGTGACGAACTGGCGGCGACGATGACGCCCTGTTCGGTCGCTGCCGCGGCGAGCGCCGCGATCGCGTGGTCGCGGTGCTTTTCGGACACGCCAATGCGGGTGCCGACGCCTCGTTCGTGCGGGATCGCGAAGTAGTCGACGTGCGCGGCGGTCAAGACGGACACGACGAAGTCGAGATTGAACCGCCGAGCGACGAGCGGAGTGGCCGTCGGGTCGATCACCGCACGGGCGGCTCGACCGCGGATGCGCACGATGGCCATGCCTCCGTCGATCTCGCGCGGCTGTGAACGACGGACGATCCACTGCGCGAGCCGGTATTGCGTGAGCGGCGACAGACGGGCGAAAACGGCACGCTTGATCGGCCCGGGCAGGTGGCGATACAGGCTCCGCGCCAACGCACGAGGGACCCTGAGGGTGGAAGCCGTGTTCATTTACGTCCGTTCTGACCCCGCTGAACTGCTTAACCCGCGCTGAACTTCAGATGAGGGCTGCCTGAGAGCGCCGCCGAAGACTACGAGGTTTGTTTGCCGTACGTTGCCCCGTACATATGCCGTTGTTCACCTAGCCGGGGCGTCGAAGGGAGTTTTCGCCGTCGATATCCAGTGGGTTGTTACCAGATCGCAACCAGACATCGATGCCCGCTTGGCGTGCGTCGATGCCCATTCGGGGGCCGGTGCCCGTTGCGCCGAATAAGTCCCGCGGTGACGGGCTGGCGGCATGCGCGCGGACCGCTGCCGGTCGAGTTGCCGGCGTCTTGTTCTTGGCGATCTGGTTGACGATGCTGATCGGTAGCGCAGCCGGCATGTCTGGGCGTCTAGCCAGGACGCTGATTCCTGCTTGTTTGGTTCTGACGATCGTCAACGTGCTCATTGGACGGACCCGGTAGATTTCGGGACCACGCGGCCGAGCGACAGTGGTTAGACTCTGCTCGATATCTCTACCTGGAGCGTGTCGGGTGCGCAGGTGGCTTGCAGCGGCTCTGATCGGTTGTGTCGTCACGTTGGTGGCATGTTCGCCGCCGACCAACGAAGTCGCGGTGGCCGGGACGGCGAGCCAGTCGCCGACACCGTCCGCTGGCGCATTCATACCCGCGGTCGGTGACTGCTTCTCGGTCCGAGGCTCGGACCTGACGGAGTCCGAGAGGGTGCCGTGCTCGACGCACCACTTCGCGGAGGAAGCATTCATCGGGTCTTTCACCGGCGGCGCCGCGGCGGTCGGCATACCACCGGTCGCAAACTCGATCGCGATGCGTCAGGCATACGAGCAATGTGGTGCGCCAACACAACGCTACTTGGGCGGCGACTGGCATTCAGCGCTCATGCAACTCGAGCTCGAGATACCCGGTGTCGTCGCATGGCGAGCCGGTGCGCGATGGTTCCGTTGTGAGCTATGGGCATCGCCACTCGACGGTGCCCAGCAGATGGTCGGCGCTGACGTGGCGTTCCGCGGGATACTCGCCGGGCCGACGCCACTTTCCGCCCGATGCATCACGTGGAAAGGAACGGACACGGCCGTCCACGACTTCGAGCCGGCGTCCTGCTCCTCGCCGCACAACGGCGAGTATGTCGGGGCATACATCGCGCCCGCCCGTGCCTGGCCGGCGACGGTCAAACAGCAGCGAGACATTGCTGACCACGGTTGCGAGAACCTCGTCGCCCAATTCGTTGGCTTCCCGTCTTGGCAAGCGCTCGACAATCCGTACGTCGGATACCTCCAGCTCGGCTTCGACGAGACCCAATGGAACATGGGCGACCGCTCAGCGAGGTGCTACGTCGCGGCGTACACAAAGGACGGCAAGTTCGTCGGCAGTGTGAAGGGCATCCGGGGTCGTACCCCCAAGGGCTGAACCACTGCGCGGCGTGGCAGTCCCGCGAAGCCGAGCAAGTGGCCGGCCGGTAGTGGGAGACTGGAAGTCATGGACGCGGGCGGGATGGTCCTGGAACTGAAGTGTGTTCTCGGTGCGCGTCGGGAGCGGATCTTCCGGACCCTCACAGAGCCTGCCGATCTGGCGAAATGGTGGGGGCCACAGGGGTTCACCACGCCCGAGATAGACCTCGACCTCCGCGTGGGTGGCCACTATCGCCTCGGTATGCAGCCACCCGACGGCGAGCTGTTCCACCTCTCCGGCGAGTACCTCGAGATCCACCCGCCGAGCCGTCTCGTCTACACCTTCCGCTGGGACGAGCCCGATCCCGACGACCGCGTCACAGTGGTCACGCTGTCTCTTGACGATGTCGGGGATGCCACGGAGGTTTCGCTCTCCCAGGGGAAGTTCGCGACCGAGGCGCGGCGCGCATTACACCGAAGCGGCTGGACGGACAGCTTTGACAAGCTTCGTGAACTAATCGAGTCGCGCACGTAACCAGCCGGTACACCCGCTTACGGCGGAACTGTCAGCGGGCGGTGGCGACGTGCGACCGGCTCATCCGGTAGCTACTCGGCGTGTCCGACTGCCGTGCCGAACGCGCGCGCGACCTCGTCGCGGCCGGCCGGGCCACGGGAGCGCCAGGCGACGACGCCGTCCGGTCGTACCAACGCCGCCCCGCCAGGGGACAGGCCGTACTGCTCGGCGAACGTCTCGGCATCGATCAGGTGCGACGTCGCGCCGGGCGGTGCCCAGTCGTCGGCGCCGTCACCCGCGGGCCGAAGCACCGCGAACCGCGGGCCCACCAGGTCGAGAGTGGACCGCCCGTCACCGAGCACCACATGCGGCGCTCGCGTTCCCGGCCGGCCGCCGGCGGCGGACGGGTGGAGATGCAGCGCACCGTCGTCGGGCTCCTCGGACATGACGGCCGGCGAGCGCAGGACGAGCCCGATTTCGAGCTCGATGTCCGCGACCGGAGGCTGGACATCGTCCGATCCGCGCTCGGGTACCACGCGCGTTGCATAGCGGGTGTAGGCCTGCTCGACAGTCAACCCGCACAGCGGCAGCCGTTCGGCCTCGTACGTATCGAGCAGCGCGGGCCCGGCCTCACCACGCACGACCGCGGCTAGCTTCCACGCGAGATTGCGGGCGTCGAGGATCCCCATATTGCCGCCGAAGCCGCCGTTGGGCGGTACGACATGCGCCGCATCGCCCGCCAAGAACACGCGTCCGTCGCGCAGCCGCTCCGCGCACGTCGCCTCGGCCTGCCAGTTCGCGACGTCGACGAGTTCCATCGGCACGTCTGTCCCGATTGCGGTACGCAGGAACGACAGCGCCCGCTCCTCGGTCAGTCCCGACTGCACGTCGATCGCCGAGTCCTGGGTCACGTCGGCGCCCACCGTGTTGATGACCAGGAAGCCCGTACCGCCTGTCCGGTCGAGGCGGAAGAAGCCGCGCAACTCGGGGTTGTGCACATAGATCACGCCCTGGTTGCGGTCGCGCAGCAGCTCAGCACAGTCGGCTCGGAAGTAGATGGTGATGCTGCGCGAGAGTTGTTTGTGGCCCCGCAAACCGATGCCCAGCCTCGTCCGCGTCGGGCTGCGGTTGCCGTCGGCGGCGACGACGTACTGAGCGTGGACCGTACGCTCGTCGCCGGAGTCGAGGTCGCGCAGCGTGACCGTCACGCCGTCGTCGTCCTGTTCGATCGCGATGGCCTCGGTGCGGTTTTGCACTGTCGCTCCGAACTCGATCGCGCGCTCGCGCAGGATCGGCTCGAGCACGTCCTGGTTGATGAAGACGCGCACGGTCGGGCTGAATCCCTCGACGCCCTCGTTGAGCTCGCGCACATAGGTGGCCAGCTCGCGCCCGGCGAGCGACTCAACCGCGATGATGCCGCCCTTTGCGCTATACGTCTCGAGCGACTTCGTGCGCACCCGCTCTTCGAGACCGACCTGGCGCAGCATCTCCGTCGTACCCAGCTGGAAATGGCCGGCGCGCGGATGGATGGCGGTGCCAGCGTGGCGCTCCACCGACAACGAGGGCACGCCGTGGTAGCCGAGCAGCATCGCGGTCGTCAGACCGACCAGGCTGCCGCCCACGATCAGGACAGGGACTTCTTCGTCGGCCATGCGGAGACGCTACCCGCTCGACGGCGAGCGTGGGGACGTCGAACGGGCCCCAATTCCCGACCAGCGCCGGGCACCTAGTCGAGCGGCTTCATGAACGACCGGCACGTACAGATCGCGGCGAGGCCAGCCCGGCGGTGCGCTCTTCCTGATGCATCCAGATCACGCCGTCTCCCGCGTAGATCTCGCCGTGCGCGGCCGTGCCGTGCTCGTTGCGGTCTAGCCGCCCGGCGGTCAGGCCGAAGACTCGGACCAACCATTCCTGGGCTGCCGCGATGTCCACGTAGACAAGGAGGGTGATGCGTCGTTGAAGGGCGGTCCCAAGCATGGTCATGCCTTCCAGGAGGACAAGTAGTTGACTTCCGATTGCGGCGGTCTCGACCGCCTCTGCACCGAGCAAGGACGCGAGTCGGCTGCGGAGCTGACCGAGCCCCTCGAGTTGACGATCAAGGTGCGATAGGTGAGCCGCCAACGACCGCCGGCTCATCGGGTTGATGGGTGCAGGATTGTGGTCTTGGCCTCGATCTCCGCGTACTCAGCGTCGGCGTCGCTGTCCCACGTAATGCCCGACCCGACACCGTATTCACACTGTCCGCGTTCGCGGTCGATCACAGCCGTGCGGATCGCGACGCTGAACTGCGCGCGCAGCGGGCTGCTGGCCGGCGCGACGAACCCGATCGCGCCGCAGTAGACACCGCGCGGGGCGGCCTCCAACTCACAGATGAGTTTCATGGTCGCGGGTTTCGGTGCGCCGGTCACCGAACCACTCGGGAACAACGCACGGATGACGTCGGCGATCCCGGTCTGGGCGCGTGGCTTGGCGGTCACGTCGGAGGTCAGTTGCCACACGGTTTCGTAGCCTTCGGGTCGCAGCAGCGCGGGCACTGTCACGCTGCCGACTTCCGCAATCTTTCCAAGGTCGTTGCGGAGCAGGTCGACAATCATGATGTTCTCAGCGCGTTCCTTGTCGCTGCCGAGCAGATCGGCCAATCGTCGGCTGTCTTCGCTAGGTGTCTGTCCGCGTCTCGCAGTGCCCTTCATCGGCCGTGTCAAGATCGTGTTGGCGGTCCAGCGGAAGAACAGCTCCGGGCTCGCGCTGGCGATCGTGGCGTAGGGCAACTCGAGGTAGGCACCGTAGCGGCACCGTTGAGCGCGCAGCAGGTCGAGATAGAAGTGTCTGGTATCGCCGGCAAATGGTGCCCGGATCCTCGTGGTGAGGTTGCACTGGTAGGTGTCGCCGTCCGCGATTGCCGTCTTGACGCGTGCGACAGCGCGTCGGTGCACCTCTGTGGACCACACCAGTGTCCACGGACCGGCGCGGTAACCGGGTGTTGATCCGAGGGCGGCTGGTCGTGTCACAGTTGGCCGTTGTGTGGTGATACCGAACCAGGCCAACGGCATCGTTGGTCCATCGCCATTCGGCGCGACCACGGCGAGCGATTCGTCGATGCCGGCGGCGGCCTCGTAAGCAAGGTAGCCGTACGCCCACGTGCCGCCTTCGGTGGCCGCCTGAACTTCGGCCAGCAATGGCATCACTTCGCTCGGCGTGACTGCGACCAGCTCACGGCAGGGAGATGCAAACGTGGTCGTCGCACCATCGACCATGTCGTCAAACCGCGCAAACGGCGCCATTGAACGCACCGACACGTCGGTCCTCCGCTTCATTCGAGCAGTTTCCCGACTCACGTTGCCATGAACGCCTGGCGAGCGGGCACGCATTGAGGACCGCTTTCGGGGCAGCGGGACGCTGCGGCGGAGCGGGGACGCTAGGGGATCGTCGCCTGGGCATTCGCTTCGACGCTGGTCAACGCGATCTCCAGATCTCGCACCGTCTGGTCCCAGCCGGCAAGCGTGGACCGGCGCCGCAGCGCCGCGCCCCGCAGGAGCCGCCGATGCGACCCATCGCGCAGCCATTCGTCGAGAGCCGCGCCAAGCACGACCGGGTCGTCCGGCGTGACGAGCCGGCCCGGGCACACTCCGTCGGCGGTGAGACCGAGCGCCTCGGGCAGCCCGCCGACCGCGGCACCGATGACCGGGATCCCGTGTGCGAGCGCCTCGGTGACGACCATGCCGTACGTCTCCGACCGGGACGGTACGACGAGCAGGTCGGCATCCACGTACGCGCGATCCAGCGTCCCGCCGGTCAGCATGCCGGCCAACCGTACGCGGCTGCCGATCCCGAGTCGGACGATGCGGTCGCGCAGCCGCTCGACGAACCTCGGGTCGCGATCGAGCGAACCGACGATCGTGCACTGCCAGTCCACTTCGGACAGACGTCCGAGCGCTTCGATCAGAAGGTCCTGCCCCTTATGTGGTACGACGGCTCCGACGCACAGCAACCGGTCACCTGGACCGTCCGAGCGCGCGTCGGCGCGTTCGACACGTTCGGCGCGGTCGACGCCCGGGCGGGCGACGTGGACGAGGTCCGGTGGAATCGGGAACCGGGCGACGACCTGCTGTCGGGTCCAGTCGCTGGTGACTACCACACCCGCGACCGCGCTGAGCACGGCTCGCTCCGACTGGCGCGCCACCTCGCCGTGATGGAGATCGATCGCGGTCGCTAAGGGCATGTGCAGCAACACGATCAGTCGCAGCCGTTGCGCGTGCGGCAGCAACTGCTCGGCCGCGGTCGAGGCGATCAGGCCGTCGATGAGCACGGTCTCCCCGTCCGGAGTCGACGCGATGATGCGGGCCAGGTCGGCGCCGGCATCGCGGTGGCACGCCGGCCAAGACCCGGAAACAGTCGTGACGCGGACGTCCCATCCGGACGCGGCCAACCCCGTGCAGATGCGCCGGTCGTAGATGTTGCCGCCGCTGGGCCGGTCCGGATCGTCGAAACCGTCCGGTGCGATCACTTGAACGCGCACGATAGGCGTACCAACCGATCAGACTGCTCGTTCGTACGTGGCCCACGCCACGTGCGACTCGTGCAGGGTCACCGCGACACCGGCCAGGCCGGTCGCCGCCGTGCCGAGGTCGCCGGCCGCGACGCGGGCGACGAGGCGGTCGGCGACGAGGCGGGCCAGGTTCTCCGTCGTCGTGTTCATCTCCTTCAGCGCCGGCTCGTCGTCGAGATTCCGCAACGTCAGCTCGCCGAGGATGGCGCGCAGCGCGGCGGTGGCGCGTTCGATATCCACCACGATCCCATCGTCGTCCACGTCCTCGCGGCGAAACGTCGCATCGACGACATAGGTCGCGCCGTGCAGTCGCTGGGCCGGACCGAACGCCTCACCCCGCAGGCTGTGCGCCACCATCATGTGGTCGCGCACCGTCACGCTGAACATCCCACTCACCCTTCGTCGTACCGGATCGTGTGGCAGAGACCGTGCCGGCGGCCCAGCGTCGGCATCAGATCGGGAAGGTCGGCGAAGCGAGACGTACTGTCGAGCAGGCACTCGTACGTCGGGTCGCGCAATAGGTCCAAGGCCAGCGCGAGGCGGTCCCGGGTCGACCGCGTATCGCGGCGTGCGGCGGCCACCGTGCCCACCTGGCTGGCCCGGATGCCGAGCCGTCGAGAGTGGAAGCCGCCGCCGAGCGGCACGCTCACCTCGCCGGCGCCGTACCAGCTCAGCTCTAGCACCTCCCCACCAGGCGCGAGCAGGTCGAGACAGCGTCGCAGGCCATCGGCGGTCGCGCTGGCGTGCACGACCACCTCGTGTTCTCCAGTGATCTGGTCCGGGAGCGCGAAGTCGACGCCCAGCGCCGCGGCGATCGGTGCCCTGCCCGGGTCGACGTCGACCAGCGTGACCCGCGTGCCCGGGATCTGGCCGAGCAAGTGTGCCACGCAGCAGCCGACCATGCCGGCACCGACCACGCACGCGCGATCACCGATCCGGGGTGCCGCGTCCCACAGCGCGTTGATCGCCGTCTCCACGGTGCCGGCAAGTACCGCGCGTTCGGCGGGTACGCCGTCCGGGACCGGCAGGACGGCGGTCGCGGGCACCACGTACGCGGTCTGATGTGGGTACAGGCAGAACACCGTACGGCCGGCCAGTTCCGGTGGGCCGACCTCGACGACACCGACGTTCAGGTAGCCGTATTTCACGGGCGCCGGAAAGTCGCCGTCCTGGAACGGTGCGCGCATCGCCTGCGCCTGGTCGGGCGGAACGCGGCCGTCCCACACCAGCAACTCGGTGCCGCGGCTCACCGCCGTGTAACGCGTGCGCACCAAGACCTCGTCCACGGCCGGCGGGCTTACCGGCATCGGGCGAATCTCGCCCTGGCCGGGCGCGGTGACCCAGAATGCCGCCGCCTCGTCCACACTCCGCCTTCCGTTGCGCTGAACCGCCGACCGCCGCTCATCCGTGGTCCTTGCGAAAGGATGGTACGGAGTCTGTCTTCGTTGCCGCACACTGACATCGTGGGAGCCGACGCATGAGACAGGACGCACGCGCGCCGTTCCACGCAGCGCTGCACCGAGCGCGGGCAGCCGCCTTTCCCACCGGCGAGTTCGTGGGACAGGAGAGCTTCATGCACGCGAGCGAAATCCGTTGCCTTGCCAGGCATGCAGGAGTCGGCCCGGGTGGGTCCGTGCTCGATGTGTGCTGCGGGGTCGCCGGACCTGGGCGGCTGATCACCGCCGAGTTCGGCTGCCGCTACCTCGGCGTTGACTATTCGGCGAGCACTGTGGAGATCGCCCGCCAACTGGCCGGAGACTTGCCGTGCCGATTCGTCCAGGCCAAGGTGCCACCGCTCCCGGACGGACGTTTCGACGTTGTCTTGCTGCTCGAAACGATGCTCGCCTTTCCCGACAAGCGATCGCTCCTGGCCGACGTCGTCAGGGTACTCGAGCCGGGCGGGGGATTCGCCTTCACCGTCGAGGAAGGCCGGCCGCTGACGACGGCAGAGCGGGAGTTGATGCCCGACGCGGACACGGTCTGGCTCGTCGAACTCGGCGAGTTCACCGCCATGCTGTGCGACGTCGGGTTGACCGTGACATGGCAGGAGGAGCACACGGCGTCGCATCGCGCGATCGCTGCGGCTTTACTGCAGTCTTTTGACACCGAGGGAGAAGAGATCGCTCAGATCGTCGGCGACCGGCCGCTGGCCGAGCTGATCGCCGCACACCGGCTGTGGGCCGATTGGCTCGGGACCGGGCGGGTACGCAAGTTTGCGATGGTGGCCGAGAAGCTATGACGACCGACCCGTACGCGCGTTACCTCGCGGCCAAGAAGACCGTCGACGACCGGGCCATCAACCAGCATGTGTTGCGCGAGTTGCGCCGCCTGATGCCGGCCGCCGAGCCCCGGATCCTCGAGGTCGGTGCCGGCCTCGGCACGATGGTGGCCCGGCTGCTGGAGTGGCGGGTCATCAGTGCCGGTGAATACACGGTGCTCGACGTCGACCGTCAGCTGCTCGATGATTGCCGCGACTGGCTGTCCGGCTGGGCGGTCGAGCGCGGAGTCCGTGTCGACCAGTTGCGCGACGGTGTACGTCTCGGTGACGTACGGGTGCGCCTCGTGGAGGCCGAGATCGGTGACTACGCTGCCGGCCGTCACGGCGGCGGCGACAGTCACGGCGGCGGCAATCACGGCGGCGGCAATCACGACGGCGGCAATCACGGCGGCGGCAATCACGGCGGCGGCAGTGACGGCGCGCTGGCCGACGTGTTGATCGCTAACGCCGTGCTCGACCTCGTGGACGTGCCGACCGCGCTACCGGGACTGCTTCGGTTGCTGGCGCCGGCTGGCCTGTATTGGTTCACCATCAACTATGACGGCGAGACCATCTTCCAGCCCGATCACCCGCTCGACGACGAGATCATGCGCGCGTACCACCGCGACATGGACGAGCGCGTCCGCTATGGCCGGCCGGCGGGCGAGAGCCGAACGGGCCGCCATCTGTTCGGGCACCTCCGGACGATCGGCGCGCCGCCACTGGCGTCCGGCCCGTCGGACTGGTTCGTCCACGCCGGCCCGGACGGGACGTACCCGGACGACGAGGCGTACTTCGTGGACCAGATCCTTGCGACGATCCAGAACGCGTTGACGGACCGTGTGGACGCCACCGTTCTCGCCGAGTGGGCGGATGCCCGGCGAAGCCAACTGACGACGGGCGAACTCGTCTACATCGCACACCAGCTCGACGTCGCCGGCCGGACCAGCCAACCGCCGAGTTAGACCGTGGCCGAGTTAGACCGTGGCCGAGTCGGGCCGGATCAGCCGGTGCACGCGCTCACTCATCGCGCGCCGTAACGGCTGCCAGCCCCGATGCCGTTGGAACGGCAGCTCGAACACCGCGCCGAACAGACGTGCGAAGCACACCGTCACGGGTACGACCACGGCGGTCAGTACGAGGAAGGTCGGCGTACCGGGCGCGACGCGACCGAGCACCAGGCCGTACGACACCGCGATCACGATCGGGGCGTGCGTCAGGTACAGGCTGTACGACACCGAGCCGAGAGTGCGAAGAGGTCCCGTGGAAAGGACCCGGACCACCGGCCGCGGCCGGCGCGTAGCGACGGCGGCCAGGAAGCACCCGATGGCCGGCCCCCACGCGAGATCGGTCCAGAACAGGTTGTTGTTCGACCATGTCCAGCCCTGCAGCGCGATCAGCACGACGGCCGGCACCGCCGCGACGGCCGCGTACCATGCCCACGGCCGGGATCGAGTGCGTTCGCTTGCCGTGACGATGCCGGCCGCGAACACGCCGATGGCGAACAGCACCGCAAGGTCCGGGGTGAACTTCACCACCGCGTCGTTCATGAGCGCGACATGCGGTCCGAGCACTCCGACGGTGACCACGATCGCCGCGACTACGCCGGCCATGGCGAATGCGCTCACCCGCCGGACAATCAGCAGCAACAGGGGCAGCAGGATGTACAGCTGAGCCTCGATGGCCAGCGACCAGAACGCGCGGTTCGGGCTGGCGGCCGGCACGGCGTCCTGGATCAGCAGGCCGTTGACGACAACGGACTTCCCGTTCGGCACCGGCCAGCCGGGCTGGGCCAGCACGTACCACGTCATCACCAAGCTGAACCCGAGCGCGGCCCAGTACGGTGGCAGGATCCGCCATGCCCGCCGGTGCGCGAACCTCGCCACCGAATCGAACCGCCAGCCCTTCCTCGCTGGTGCCAGGCTAAGTGAGAAGCCGGACAGCGCGATGAAGACGACCACCGCGAGGCGCCCGTAGATGAAGTCGGCCGCCCAGAATGGCGCATGGTTGGCCGGGAAACCCGGCCACGCCCGCAGGAAGATGTGGTTCATCACGACGAACAGCGCGGCGAGGCCGCGAACGCCGTCCAGCCCGACCACCCGCGCCGGACTGTCGGCCGTGGTGCGGGCCGGAACCGACGCATCGGTCTCGGCACGCTCCACAGCCGGGCGTGGCGGCGCCGTCGACACACCAGAGTTGCGAGCCGGGCCGTCGGTCCTATCCGGCGAACCAGCGACACCCACCGCGACCGAACCGTTCACCGCGACCGAGCCGTTCACCGCGGCCGAGCCGTCCACCGCGACCGAGCCGTCCACGCCGGCCGAGCCGTCCACGCCGGCCGGCGCGGCCGTCGTGGTTGGGGTGTCTGCCGTAGTCATGTACCCGGACTTCCGAGCGGACGCTCGGATCCGATATGGCTCGGCGCCACGTAGTGCGGCGACGTGACGAGGTCGAGGGCACGTGACAGCGAACCGTGTCCGCCGCGCTGCGCCTTGGTGGCCAGATACGCGGCGTTGGCGTCGGTGACGTGGACGCCGGTCGCGACCTGCTCCTCGATCACGATGTCCAGCTTCGCGAGCTGACTGAACTTGTCCGGGTTGTTGCTGAGGAGCCGGATGCGTGGCGCGCCAAGCGCGTGAAGCATCTGCGCCGCCGGTGTGTAGTCGCGCTCGTCGGCCCGGTGTCCGAGCGCGACGTTCGCGTCGTACGTGTCCATGCCGGCGTCCTGCAACGCGTACGCGTCGAGCTTCTCGTACAGGCCGATGCCGCGCCCCTCTTGACGGAGGTAGAGCACGTACCCGCCGTGCGCGGCGATCTGCTCGACCGCCTCACGTAGCTGGCGACCGCAGTCACAGCGCTGGCTGCCGAAGACGTCACCGGTGAGGCACTCGCTGTGCGGCCGCACCAGCGGGGTGGTGGTCGCGTCGAGTCGGCCCAGCCCGAGCGCGAGATGCTGTTCGCCATCCGCAAGTGCGGTGAAGCTAAACACGTTGGCCGAGGTCGTATAGCCGTCCGCGAAGCGGAGCGGGAGCGGAATGCAGCGGCGGATCGTTGCGGCGTTCGGCGCGGTCACGGGTCCTGCCGTTCGGTCCCGTACCGGGACGAGAGCGCGTAGCGCAGCAGCACCACGTCGCCGATGCGTTGGACATCGGCCAACTCGGCACGCCGCTCGGAGTTCCACGGATAGCACCCGTCCAGCGCGAAGCGGCGCGCGCGCGAGTCGCCCACGAACAACGGTGCGATGACGAGTTGAAGCTCGTCCGCGAGATCGTCCGTGAGGAACTGGGTGTGCAGCGTGCCACCGCCTTCGACCATGAGCCGGTTCACGCCACGGGCGCAGAGATCCTCGCTCAGCTCGCGCATCGACAGCGGCGTGGCTAGATCGATCACGGTCGCGTGATTGTCCAAGCTGGCGCGGACCGTGTCCGCTACCCGGCGTGGGCAGTACACGATCTTGTCCGCGTCGCCGGCCGTGAAGAAGTCGCCGCCCACGTCGAGGCGTCCGGATGCGGTCACGGTCACCTTCGCCGGCGACGGTGGCAGGCCGCGGGCGACCCGATCATGACGCCGCTCCGGCGACCGTACGAGCAGGCGTGGGTTGTCGTTGCGAATGGTGGCGGCGCCGACCAGGATCGCGTCGCTACTGGCACGCACCGCATCCACCCGGTCGAGGTCGGCCTCGTTCGACAGCCGCAGCCGGATCGTGGCCGGACTGTCGAGGTATCCGTCCAACGAGATACCGCAGCTGAGCAGGGTGTACGGCCGGTCAGCCACGGATCGCCTCCCACTGTCGCGCGACCGGATCGGACCGCGTCTCCGGACCCGGGCACCTCGACCCGCGGGCCCTTGTCGTGGGGTCCCGGCGGGCGGCGTCGGCACTTAGCACGCGATCCCCGGGGCAACAGACGCCAGCGAACATACAGCGTACGCGGTTGCTAGGTGCGCGCGAGCGTTTGCGCCAAGTCCGCTCGGGCGCGCGGACAGTGGGATGGCGCGGGGCTCGGCCGGGCCACTCCCGACTTTCACGGCACACCGGGGCGCCACACTCGGTACTACGCGCCGAACGCCCGCCACGGTTCAAGACCGACCGCGACGGACCCAGAACGCAGCGGAACCCTACCTGGTGATTTACGGCTGAACCACGCGGCGCGACGATCCGTAGTCGACACTGGACAACGGTGGACGATTTGTCGCGGAGGTGCAGTGCGTACGGTTCGGCTCGAGGTCATCATCGGCGGACTCGCGACGCCCGCGCTACTCACGACCATCTCTCTCACCACGGGCCTGAGCGTCGCTGGCTGGGTCTTTGGAATCGCCGTCGGTTGGACGGCGACCGCGCTGCTCGCCATGGGTCGCGTCCGCAGCGACGAGCCGGACATCCAACCGGCGGACTGGATCACGCTGGTCCGGGCACTGCTGACGGCCGGCGTCGCGGCGCTCGTCGCCGACTCGTTCGTCCGGCCGGCCCACGTGACGACCCTGATCGTGATCGCCGGGATCGCGATCGCTCTGGACGCCGTGGACGGTCAGGTCGCGCGGCGCACCGGGACTGCGACCGCGCTCGGCGCGCGCTTCGACGGCGAGGTGGACGCGTTCCTCATCCTGGTGTTGAGCGTGGCGGTGTCCCGCGACCTTGGCGGCTGGGTGATCGCGATCGGCGCGATGCGGTACGCATTCCTGGTCGCCGCATGGCTCGTGCCATGGATGGCCGCCCCACTGCCGCCGCGCTACTGGGGCAAGGTCGTCGCCGCCGTGCAGGCGATCGTGCTCACCGTGGTGGCCTCCGGCGCACTGCCGCGGCTCCTCAGCATCGTCGCGGTCGGTCTCGCCCTTGTGCTACTGGTCGAATCCTTCGGTCACAACGTCGTCTGGCTGTATCGCAACGGAGCCGGGCCAACCAGCCGCAAGGTGGTGCGGCGTAGCACCGCGATCGTCGCCCTCGGGATCGTCTGGTTGGTGGTCGTTGCGCCGGATCGTCTCGAGCGGCTCACTCCCGTCCAATTCATCCGCGTACCGATCGAAGCGCTGGTGCTTGTGGCGCTCGCGCTCCTGCTACCTCGCCGGCCGCGACGCGTGGTCGCGATCATCGCTGGCGTCGCGTTCGGCGTTCTCACCATCGTGAAGCTGCTCGACGTGGTCTTCTTCCAGGAACTCGGCCGACCGTTCAACCCGGTGCTCGATTGGGGCAACCTCGGACCGGGCATCGGCGTGGTGCGCGACTCCATCGGCACCGCGGCTACGTACGCCCTGCTCGTCGTTGCCGTGGTCGGACTTGCGCTGATCGTCGCGCTCATCACCGTAGCGGCGGTCCGCGTCTGCAACGTTGCTGCGCGCCATCGACGCGGGTCCGTCGGCGGCATCGCGGTGTTGGGCGTGGTATGGGGACTCACTGCGGCCCTCTCGCTGCAGGTCGCGCAGGGCGCCACGATCGCCTCGGCGGCCACCTTCGACCTGGCGGTTTCGCAGGTCCGCGACGGCAACGCGTCGGTGCGTGACCAGCAGCGCTTCGAGCAGGACATTCACGCCGCCGATCCGTATGCGCGCATCCCCGCTTCGAACCTGCTCACCGACCTGCGCGGCAAGGACGTCCTCGTCGTGTTCGTCGAAAGCTACGGCCAGGTCGCCGTGCAGGGCACGACGTTCTCGCCCGGCGTCGACGCCGTGCTACAGAGCGGCAACGGGCAACTCGCTGCGGCCGGCTACTCGGCGCGCAGCGCGTGGCTTACCTCACCGACGTTCGGTGGTATCAGTTGGCTCGCCCACTCCACGCTGCAGTCCGGGCTCTGGGTCAACAACCAGCAGCGCTACAACCAACTCGTGGCGAGCGACCGCTTCACGCTCAGCGACGCGTTCAAGGACGCGGGCTGGCGGACCGTGAGCGACGTACCCTCGGACGACACGGCATGGCCGCCGGGCACGTCGTTCTACCACTACGACCAGCTGTACGACCGGCGCAACGTCGGGTACCGCGGTCCGACGTTCAGCTACGCGTCGATGCCCGACCAATTCTCGCTCGCTGCATTCCAACGACTCGAGCTGACGCCCGGGCATGCGCCCGTGATGGCCGAGATCGACCTCGTCTCGTCGCACACACCGTGGACGCCACTACCTCACATGGTCCCGTGGAATCAGCTAGGCGACGGCTCGATCTTCAATCCGATGCCGGCGCAGGGCCTCACACCGGCAGTCGCGTGGAAGAACACCGACACCGTTCGGCAGCTGTACGGGCAGTCCATCCAGTACTCGATGACCGCCCTCATCTCCTGGGTCACGCAGATGCACGACAACAACCTTGTACTGGTCCTGCTCGGCGACCACCAGCCCGCGACCACGGTGAGTAGGCCGGGCGCGAATCACCAAGTACCAATCTCGATCGTCGCGCACGACCCGTCCGTGCTCGCTGATATCTCGTC
>DATFRR010000207.1:0-4937 GCA_035263025.1 Micromonosporaceae bacterium | reverse complement strand
GGTGCCGATCACCCGATCCTCGCGCACGGCCCGACGGCCCGCGCAGCCGGACCACCCTGGAGCAGAGTTGCCGGACTCGTACGACCTCGTGGCCGGGAGCCTCTACGGCCTGGCGTACGGCGACGCGCTGGGCAAGCCGACTGAGTTCCTGTCGTTCGACACAATTACTGCCCGGTACGGTGCCGGCGGGCCACGTGATCTGCCACGCGACCAGCACGGCGTGGCACGCGTCACCGACGACACGCAAATGGCACTCGCCGTCGCCGACGCCCTCATCGCGACCCTCGCCGACGATGGAGCGCTGACCAGTGCGCGGTTTGAGCCACGCGTACGCGAATGCTTTGTCGACTGGTGGCGCAGCCCGGAAAACAATCGCGCGCCCGGCAGAACGTGCTTGACGGCGTGCGAATCGCTCGCCAGCGGGCTCCCATGGCGCGACGCGACCGTGATGGCCTCGAAGGGCTGCGGTGCCAATATGCGCGTCACGCCGGTCGCCATCGCCGATCAACAGCACGGGCCCATCGACGACGAGACGCGAGCCGGCGCGGCCCAACTTCAAGCGGCCGTCACGCACGGCCACGCCACCGCGCTCGCGGCCAGCGAGCTGACCATGCTCGCGGTGCGCTGGTTGCTCGACGGCACACCGCTCGCGGACCTGACGCCTCGGCTGCGCTCGCGGTGCGCGGAGCAACGCACCAACTACCGCGCGGACTGGTTGGGTGACTTGTGGCGTCGCAGCCATGCACCGTCACGCGACGACTGGACCGCCAGGGGATGGGACGAGTGCGCGGCGGCGTTGGACCGGCTGACCGTGGCACTCGAGCGTCCCGATCGTCATAGCGATCCGTGCGACGCGACCGGCCAGGGCTGGATCGCCGAGGAGGCGCTGGCCACCGCGTTGCACTGCGCTCTGCTCTACCCCGACGACCCGGTCGCGGCGCTCGGTAGGGCGGCCGCGACGTCCGGTGACTCCGACTCCATCGCGGCGCTGACCGGTGCGATGGTCGGGGCCGTACACGGACTCGATGCGTTCCCGCACGACTGGCGCGAGCGGATCGAGTACCGCGTCGAACTCGACCGGATCCTCCGCACATGGACGGCCGCGCCGGCATGATCAGGCGCGGAGTACGGGACCTGACCCGTGACTAGCCATCGCGATCTCGACTGGGACGGCTGCTACAACGTCCGGGACTTGGGCGGCCTGACGACCGTGGACGGTCGCGTGACGCGGCACGGTGCGCTCGTCCGCGCCGACGCCCCGTCAGGTCTCACCGCGGCAGGTTGGGCCGCCGCGGTCGACCACGAGGTGAGCACCGTGATCGATCTCATGGAGGTGCACGAACGTCGGCCCGACGGGGCGCAGCGGCCACCCGGCCTCACCGAGGTACACGTTCCGCTCGACGGTACGGACGACGACGACTTCTGGGCACCACTACGCGAGAACGGGCACTGGGGCACGGTGCTCTACTACCGGCCGTACCTGCTGCGATTCCCGCACCGGGTGGCGGCCGCCGTGCGAGCGTTCGCGGATGCGCCACCCGGCGGCGTACTCGTCCATTGTGGACGTGGCCGCGACCGTACCGGCATGGTCTGCATGCTCTTGCTGTCGTTGGCCGGCGTGCGCGCCGCGGACATCGCCGATGACTACGCGCGCAGTGACAGCGAACGCGTCATGCGCATCCGGCGCGGCCTCGGCCATCCCGACGACAACACACAAGTGGAGCGGATCTACCGCGACGCTGGGACATCCTCGACCGACGCGGTCGCGGACATCGTCGCCTGGTTGGACCCGCGGGCCATCCTGACCGCCGGCGGACTCAGCGAACCCGATCTCGAGCGCGCCAGGACTCGCCTCCTCGCCTAACAGCGCGCCACGCCCACTCTCTCGCCACCACGCCCAGGGACGGTGCGCCGACCGAAGGTCCAGGCGCTTTGGCTAGTAAGAGTTTGGCGATCCGTGCAGTGGGGCATCAATTCGTCGAGACGCTCCACTTCATGTGAAAGGTGACGACCGTGCATTTGACCGTTGCGGGCATCATCATCGGCATCATCATTGGCGCCGTCATTGGGTTGCTTGGTCGGCTCGTGCTGCCCGGCCGCCAGAACATTGGGATGGTCGCCACAATCCTGGTCGGCATCGTCGCCGCCTTTGTCGGCACCCTGATCGCCGGTGCGCTCGGCGTGCGGCATACCGCCGGGATCGATTGGATTCAGCTCATCATTCAGGTCGCGTTGGCGGCCATCGGCGTGGCGCTCGTGTCGGGTGGCACACGCCGCGGTTATCGCCGACGCATCTAGGCGACTTCGGTCGCCGCGACGCGTCGGGTTGCCACGGCCCGAAGGCGTCGAGATGTGGGGCCCGCTTCGGCGGGCCCCACATTCGTGTCCGACCATCACGGCGATCCAGCGGCCGTGCCAATCCGCGCTCTTCGATGCGATCGGGGCAGCGCGCCGGTGGCGCACCGACTTACCCTGGCGCTAGGGCCGGCTCGGCCGGCATCAGCACGTCAACACGATAGAAGGAACTGCGGCGATGCGACTCGGACCTTGTGCTGCCCTCGTCGCGATCGTGTTAGGGATCGCAGCGTGCACGTCACCGCCGCATCCCCGAACCGCACCAACGCCACCGCCGGTGAGCGCGTTCTCGCCGGCTCCGGAGTCCCCGTCGCCGACATCATCCACCGCGCAGGTCACCGCCTGGGTGGACGCCGCAACCCTGTCCCCCCTGACCATCGGCGCACCGCAGCCGGTCCAGGAGACGCACGGACCGGCCGACGTCTTCACCGACTGCAACAAGAAGATCGCCGCCGACGCGACCGTCGTCTACGCGCATCATTGGATATGGGTCGGTAACAAGGTGCCCTTTGTCGACCATGCCGTTTTCGCCTATCCCGGTCCGGCGGCCCAAGTCGTCAAGCAGATCAAGGCCAGGGCCAACTCGTGCAAGTCGTACCAACGCAACGAACTCGGCGCCGGCAAGACAACCGTCCAATTCGTTGCCGCGTACGCGTTTCGGCCGCTGGCCGGCATCGACGGCTGGTACGCGTTCTGTGAGAAGGACACCACCGTCCCGCCTGCCTCGCAGAAGGGCCAAGTCGCGAACGTGTCGTACTTCTGCATGGCGGCGTTCAGCCGAGGCAACGTGCTCGCGACCGTACGCGTGTCGGGCGAACAACCGACAATCGCCTCCGCGCGTGCGGCGCTCGCACCAGTGCTTCCGTTGGGCGAGAAGGCCTTAGTCGACGCCGTCCCGACACGATAGCCGCGGATCGCGGATGCCAGTGCCGAGTCGTCCGGGCGAAAGTCGGCCGCGCGGTCCGGGTCAAGCAGGCACGCGCAGGCCGTTGACCGGGGTCAGCGGAAGCAGCTTGCGGCCTGTCGGACCGACCTGGATCTCGGTATCCATGCTCGGGCACACGCCGCAGTCGAAGCACGGCGTCCAGCGGCAGTCGTCCTGCTCGAACTCGGCGACCGAGTCCTGCCAATCCTTCCAGAGCCATTCCTTGTCGAGTCCAGAGTCGAGGTGGTCCCACGGCAGGACCTCGAGTTCGCTGCGCTCGCGCGTGGTAAACCAGTCGAGGTCCACGCCGAAGCGCGGCAACTCGGCGGTCGCCGCTTCAATCCAGCGCTGGTACGAGAAATGCTCGCTCCAGCCATCGAACCGACCACCGTCGGACCACACCCGACGGATGACCGCGCCGACCCGGCGATCGCCACGCGACAGCAGTCCTTCGATCAGCGACGGCTGGCCGTCGTGATATCGATAGCCGATCGCCCGACCGAGCCCGCGGTCCGCGTTGATCGCATCCTTCAGCAGCTTGAGCCGACGGTCGATGATCTCCGGCGTGGCCATCGACGCCCACTGGAACGGCGTGTGCGGCTTGGGTACGAAGCCCCCGATCGACACCGTGCAGCGGATGTCACGTGATCCGGTCGCCGACCGGCCGGCCTTGATGACCTCGTGCGCGAGCCGAGCGATCTGGACGACGTCCTCGTCGGTCTCGGTCGGCAGGCCGCACATGAAGTAGAGCTTCACCTGGCGCCAGCCGTTCGTGTACGCCGCCACCACGGTACGAATCAGGTCATCCTCGCTGACCATCTTGTTGATGACGCGCCGGATGCGTTCCGAGCCGCCCTCCGGCGCGAACGTCAGACCAGTCCGCCGACCGTTGCGCGACAACTCCTTCGCGAGGTCGACGTTGAACGCGTCCACCCGCGTGGACGGTAGAGAGAGCGACACGTTCGTGCCCTCGTACTGGTCGGCCAGTCCGGAGCACATGTCACCGATCTCGGAGTGGTCGGCGGACGACAGTGACAGCAGGCCGACCTCGGAGAAGCCGGAGAACTCCAGGCCGTCGCGCACCATCTGACCGACCGTCGTGATGGAGCGTTCCCGAACCGGGCGCGTGATCATGCCGGCCTGGCAGAACCGGCAGCCACGGGTACAGCCGCGGAAGATCTCCACCGCGTAGCGCTCGTGTACGGTCTCCGCGAGCGGTACGAGCGGCTTGCGCGGGTACGGCCACGCGTCGAGGTCCATCGTGGTGCGCTTGCGTACCCGGAACGGCACACCCGGCCGGTTCGGTACGACGCGCTGGATCCGTCCATCCGGCAGGTAGTCGACGTCGTAGAAACGAGGCACGTAAACGCTTTCCGTCCGGGCGAGCCGCATGAGCAGCTCGTCGCGGCCGCCGGGGCGTCCCGCTGCCTTCCAATCGCGCACGATCGCGGTGATCTCCAGGACCGCCTCTTCGCCGTCGCCGAGCACTGCCGCGTCGATGAAGTCGGCAATCGGTTCCGGGTTGAACGCGGCGTGACCGCCGGCCACCACAATCGGGTGCTCCTCGGTGCGGTCGCGCGCGTCCAGCGGAATGAACGCGAGGTCGAGTGCGGTGAGCAGGTTTGTGTAGCCAAGTTCGGTGGCGAACGACACACCG
>DATFRR010000206.1:0-18857 GCA_035263025.1 Micromonosporaceae bacterium | reverse complement strand
ACTCACTTTCTCCGCTTCAGCAATCGTTTCGGGACAGTCACGGATTCCAGTGCGGGTTCTGCACACCGGGATTCCTGATGACAACGCTGGCGCTGCTTCGCCAGAACCCGGATCCCACCGAGGAGGAGATCCGGCACCGCTTGTCCGGCAACATCTGCCGATGCACCGGTTACCAGTCGATCGTCGAGGGCGTCAAGCGCGCCGCCAAGGTCGGTCTCGGTCCGAACGCGGAGGTGGCGCGATGAGCGAGCCTTGGCGAGCGAATCAGAATTGCAGGGCGGCTCGTGCCTCATGGCCGCCCGCAGCGAAGCGAGGACGGACATGAGCGCGTTGCCGAGCGTCGGTAGCACCCGGACCGTTGGCAGCTCAACGTTGCGGGTCGAAGACTTGCGTATCTTGACCGGCCGGGGCCGCTACGTCGACGACGTGAAGTTGCCCGGCATGTTGCACGCCGCGTTCGTACGCAGCCCGTTCGCGCACGCGAGGATTCTGAGTATCGACACGTCGGCGGCCGGCCGGCTCGACGGAGTCGTTGCGGTGTTCACCGGCCGGGACATCGCCGAGCGTACGAGCGCGATCGTTCCAAAGTTCGTACCCGACGGGTACAAATACGAGCCGGTGTTCGCACTGGCCACGGACAAGACGCGTTTCGTCGGCGACCCGGTCGCCATCGTCGTGGCGGAAAGCCGTTATCTCGCCGAAGACGGCTGCGACCTGGTCGACGTCGACTACGAGCCACTGGACGCGATCGCAACGTTCGAGCAGGCGCTTGATCCGAGCGGCCCGACGGTCTTCGACTCGTTCGGCAGCAACGTCGTCTACCAGAGCACCACCACCTACGGCGACGTCGACGCCGCCTTCGCCGGCGCCGACATCGTCATCACTGAAACCTTCGCGCAGCATCGAGTGGCCCAGATGCCAATGGAAGGCCGTGGCGGCGTCGGCAACTTCGACCCGGCCACCGGCGAACTCATCTACTACACGGGCACCCAGTCACCGCACACCGTCAAGGCGTACCTCTCGGAGGCGCTCGGCGTACCACTGGATCTCACGCGGTCCGTCAACGGCGACATCGGCGGCGCGTTTGGCCTGAAAATTGCGTGTCATCGCGAGGACATCGCCGTCTGTGCGGCGTCGCATTGGCTCGGGCGTCCGGTCAAGTGGATCGAAGACCGCAACGAGCACTTGCAGGCGTCCGGTCAGGCGCGCGAGGAGCGTATGCGGCTCGAGGCCGCGGTCACCGAGGACGGCACGATCCTCGCCATGCGCGGCGAGCTCGTCCTGGACCAGGGTGCCTACCCGGCGGTCCCGTTCGTCGGCGGCGGCATCGTCGATCTGGTCGCCATGATGATGTCCGGTCCCTATGCGTGGCGCGCGTTCGCCATGAGCTCGACCGTGGTGACGAGTAACAAGTGCACGTACAGCGCGTATCGAGCGCCGTGGGCGGTCGAAACGTGGGCACGCGAGCGGATGATCGACGTGGTTGCCCGGCAACTCGGCCTCGATCCGGCGGAGGTGCGGCTGAAGAACTTCGCCGTCAACGACGGCAGCGCGTCGATGTTGAGCGGGCAGACATTGCTGGACAACTCGTGCGCGCAGTCGCTCGAGCGAATACTCGAGACGGCCGATTACCGGCAACTGCGTTCTGAACAGGAGGCTGCACGGGCGCAAGGACGTTGCGTCGGCATCGGGTACGCGACGTTCATCGAGCCCGCGCCCGGGCCGGTCAACGGCAAGGGCGGCCAGGAGAAGTCGGTCGCACGAGTCGAGCGTGATGGCACGTTGTCGATCTTCACGAGCCAGGCACCGAACGGACAAGGGCACGAGACGACGCTGGCGCAGATCGCGTCGGACGAGATGGGTGTCGCCATCGGGGACGTGCACGTCTACCACGGCGACACGGCCGCGAGCCCGTATACGGCGGTCGGCACTGGCGGCAGCCAGGCCGCGACGATGGCCAGCGGCTCGGTGCTTCACTCGACGCGCGAGGTCAAGCAGAAGGTTCTCGCGATCGCCGGTGACATGCTCGAGATCGACCCGGGCGATCTCGTTATCGAAGGCGGGTACGTCCATCCCGCTGGTGTCTCGTCGGTACGGCTCAGCCTTGCGCAGGTCGCACAGATGGCCTACGCATCCACTGACAACCAGCCACCGGACGTCGACAAGGAACTACGGGCCGAGGCAACCTACGACGGCGGAATCGGAAGCTGGTCCGCCGGGACGCACCTGTGCCACGTCGACATCGACCTCGACACCGGCCAGGTCCGGTTTCTTCGTTATCTCGTCGTCGAGGACTGCGGCCGCATGATCAACCCCGCGATCGTCGAGGGCCAGATCCGCGGCGGGGTTGCCCAGGGGATCGGCGAGGTCCTGTACGAGTGGTCCGCCTACGACGACGAAGCAAACTATCTCGCCGGTACGTTGATGGACTACCTGTTGCCGACCGCGACCGAGATCCCGACGATCGAGATCGAACACCTCGAAAACGAGCCGAACGAAGAGGTCTTCTATCGGGGGGTTGGCGAGGGCGGTCTGCTCGTCGCACCGGCTGCGATAACTAACGCGATCGAGGACGCGCTGTCACCGTTTGGTGCCCGCGTGACGGAGCAGTACCTACCGCCGGCGAAGATCCTCGAACTCGCGAAGGTCATTCCCCAGTGACTTCGCGTTCCACGGCCGACCAGGGCGTTCTCGTTGTTACTGGCGGCAGCCGCGGCATCGGCGCGCAAGTGGTCGCGCGTGCCGCGGCCAACGGCTGGACGGTGTGCTTCAGCTACCTCAACGCCGCGGACCGGGCCGATGCGCTCGTGAGCCAGATCCAGGCCGATGGCGGTAGGGCGCTCGCCGTCGAGGCGGACATCTCCGTAGAAGCCGACGTCCGGGCGCTGTTTCAAGCCGCCGGCGACCTCGGCACGATCCGAGGCTTCGTGGCGAACGCGGCGATCGTGGCTCCAGCGCTGCGACTTCGGGACTACACAGCGCAACGCGTTCGCCGGGTGCTGGAGGTCAATGTCCTGGGTACCGTCCTGTGCTGCCGTGAGGCCGTACGGCGCATGTCTACCGCGGACGGTCACGAGGGCGGCGCTATCGTGTTGGTCTCGTCGGCGGCGAGTCGGCTTGGCTCGGCCGGCGAGTACATCGACTACGCCGCAAGCAAGGGCGCCGTCGACAGCTTGGGGATCGGCTTGTCGCGCGAGGTCGCTGCCGAGGGCATCCGAGTGAACGTCGTGCGCCCCGGCATCACCAACACCGAGATCCACGAACGTAACGGACAGCCGGCACGCATTCGCAACATGGAACCCGGCATCCCGCTTGGCCGGGCCGCCGACCCGGGCGAAGTCGCCGATGCCGTGTTGTGGCTGCTCAGTGACGCTGCCTCCTATTGCGTCGGCACAATCCTGGACGTTGCCGGCGGTCGCTGAGGCCGCGTGGTTCGGCGACGCCGCGGGTGATCGTCGCGATCGGGCGTCGTTGCCAAGTAGTTCGCCCCTGATGCCATGGCCGGGTGGCTTGACAGTGCGGTCTAGGGTGCGCGCATGACTCATCGACGAGCGTGGACGGCCTGCTACATCGTGGCGTCGCTCCTTGCCGTCGGCGCCTGCGCGCATCGGGCCGACGGACGTGGCCAGCTGGGCGGCTTGCCATTCGCCTCCGCCTCGACGTCCGCGGGCCCGACACCCGCGCCGGTCCCCTCGAACACCGTCGGCCGATCGGGCGCAACAGGTCCCGCCAACGGCCACAGCGCCTCCGCCAGCCCGAGCCCCGAGCCCGGCAACAGTTCGTTCAACATCCGGCAGGTCAGCGAGGACTTCAGCATCACCCTGGACCACGATCCGCAAACGGGCCGGCCGACATGCATGTGGGCCGACCTCGGCAACGGCTCCAACGCCATCGGGGTACTGGTGACCGCGGCCCACGTCGGCGGCCTGCCACTGCGCCAACCCACCATGGTGAGCTTCCGCATCGCCGACGACCAGGGTGATCACATCACCGACTCGACCGCCTTCCAGCAGCTGCTGGCAAACCTTCCGGTCGCGCCTCGGCAGGCCGCGTTCAGCCTGACGCTCACGGTGTCGGCGGTCCTGGCCCACCCGGACAGCGACCCGACCGACGACCAAGTGTCGGTGCGGGTCAGCGTGCCAGCCGGCGCCGGTGCCCGGCCTAATTTCGCGCCGATCGACTGCACCGCCAACTGACCGACGCATCTCGCCGCCCCGTTGGGTTGGGCCGAGAGCCCATCTAATCTGAACCAGTGCGTGGGAGCCGTGGCGATGTCCACGATTGAGATGAGCCTGGGGTCCATTGCGGACATCTTGTGGCGCAAGACGCCTGAGCTGCGGATACGCCTGGCAGAAATGGCTGCGGACGACCTGCGCTATTCGGCGGAACGCAACAGCGACGTGATCATCGTCTCGCCTTTTGAGCTGTGCACACTGTTCCGGGTCGACATCATGGATCCGGCAATGCGCGACGGAAACATGCAGATGCTGCGTCGCAGCCTTGAGGTTATCGAGGAGATCCTGGCACTCGGACCGGTGCCACACGAAATTTATGCCAACGCGCTATTTCACAGCGTTATTGACCACATATATCCCACCGCGGATCCAGAGATCTTGCATGCCGCGAACCCCGCAGCGTTTCAGGCGATGAAGGACGCGTACGGACTGGATCGCTGGTAGCGTTCCGGCGCCAGGTCGTGACCGCCGGGTCCGCGCGGATAGCGCGGACCCGGCGATGCTTTGAATGTTCAGCTTGTCGCAGCGAGTTCTGCTGCCTGCCTGAGCAGCGCGTTGCCGCGCGCGGTCAACGACGTGAGCTTCCCGTGCGAGGGTGCCTGTCCGGTCGCCAGCACCTGCTTGATGTCATTGGCCAACGCATCGCGAGCCTTTGACAAATGCTGGAGTGTCTCTTCGACGGCGGCGTAGCGCTGATCGTCGCTTGCCGACCCGCTAGCGAGAGCTGCGGACTCGGCGATCAGCGTGTCCGTCGCGAACGCACCGACGCTCGAGTTCAGCTGGCGGTAGAGCGCCGCCAGGCTGTCCGGGGTCGCCGTCGGGTTCGTCAGCACCTGGTTCACGATCGTGCCGTCGGACGGGTAGTCGTCTTGCAGCCCGACCAAGTGAAGCAGCGTGGGTCGCAAGTCGACCTCGTCGACGTACGTACCCGTCTGGCTGGCCTGCGGCACCGTACGCGTCGAGTTGGGATCCGACGCCTCGTTGCCGTCGGCGGGCTGTGGCCCGTCAACGCCCAACTTCGCGACACCAGGACCGACGAAGGCGCCCCAGGTGATGTCGATGTTCGGCGAGTAGTAGCCGTGGTCCCACGCGAACCCGCTGTTGATCGACACATTCGGACCGCTCGTGGCGAAGAAGTAGTCCGGTACGGGGAACAACGTGTACGTCGGCGTACGCAACGGATCGCCGGTCTGCATATGCAGGATCTGCTGCTCCACCGCGCCGGCCTGGTACTTGACGATCTTCTCGCCCATGGCACCGCTGTACGGGTTGTCGCCCGTCATGTTCGCGGTGTCGCGTTCGAGCTGCCGTACCGTCGGGTCGTTGGCCGCCGGCTGGCCGTGCACGTAGATCGACGCGCCCTGTGGCTCGATGTCGAACGCGGTGTTCTTGCTGGCCGTCGTCGAGAGCAGTCCCTTGACGTTAGCCGCGAGCTCACCGATCTGACCGACGGCGTAGTGACATGCGACGTTGACTCCATCGCAGCCCGTCGGCGTGGGCTGGCTGGCCCGGCCGACGTTCGCGCCGGCGAGCTGGTCGTTCTCCTCGGCACTGATGAGGAAGACGGTATTCGCCGGCGTGATGCCGTCGGACTGGAGGCGGTCGAAGAACGCCGCGAAGGCATCGTCGTACGCCTTGGCGTTCGACACGTAGCAGCTGTCGCCCGGACCGATCGGCCGGCCGGACGCGGTCGCGGAGGCCGTCGTGCAGTTGCTCGTGCCGGCCTTGCGCTCGTGGATGTCGGAGATGTAGCCGTACGTCACTGGGACGCCGTTCTCTTGCATGTCAGCGAGGTAGGCAAGCGTCTGCGACGCGGTGGGACTGAACCCAGGGAAGCCCGGCGTGTGGCTGAACGAGTTGATGATCGGGGCACCGGACAAGTCCGTCAGCACACCGTTCGCATCGGTGACCGGGTAGCCGGCGTGCGTCAGGTTCGGCGTACCGGCACCAAGCACCGGCGCGACGTACCTGGCCCCGAACAGTCCCTGGTAGCCGTTATAGCCACCCGGCTCGGTGGGAAGCAGATCAGGCTGCGCGCTCGGCGATGGCGTGGTCTGCCCGAACTTGATCGCCTGAGCGTTGGCGCACGTCGCATCGCCTTGCGCGCAGTGCACCGCGACGCCGATGTAGTCGGCGACCTCCGGATCCTTGAACGAATCGGGGTCGGCCGCGAGCTGCGCGCTTTCCGGCGAGTTCGGGCCGAACACCGTGTTGATGTCCTGGTTGGTGTTCTCGAGCACCATGTTCGCGGTGGAGAAGTCACCGACCGTGCAGCCCGCGCGAGTGAACGGTACCCATGGTGCTGGCGTCTGCTGACCGGTGTTCGGCGTGGCGGGCGTGGTCGCCGAATACGCCATCGACGGCGCGGTGTCATGACCGGCACTCGGCGTCGCCAGGGTGTCCACGACCGGGCTGGTCCAGTACGTGAACGACGTCGCCGGATCGGTCGTACCGTCCGGGTTGTACGTCTTGTACGTGTTGCTCAGCGGCTGGCCATGCCGGTCGCCGTATAGGCCGGTGTAGATCGACAGACTGTCGTCGGCGGTGTGAGCGATCATCGGTGTGTGCAGGTTCGACATCACCGTGCCGTTCTGCTCGAGGAAATTCAGCAGGTGCGGCATCTGCTCGAGATCCGACGGCACATTCGGGTTGTCCCGCGCGAAGTGCACATTGTCGAAGACCAGGCTGATCACGTGCTGCACCCCGTTGCCGAGCTGGCACGTGCCGGACGTCGTTGAATTCGCCGCGTTCGGCGTACGTTGTGCCTGCACACTCGTCACGACCAGACCCGCGCCAACTAGGCCAGCGACTGCTATCAGAGCAACTCGCCGTGCTGGACGGGCAGATCTCCCCAGACCCATGACTCTTCCCTTTCCAGAGACGTCATCCACCATGGACGGAACCTAAACGCATCAGCGCACGGCTAAGCATCCCAACGGTGAGCGGAACGTGTCTAGCGAGCGTCTGCGCGTGGATGAATCGGTGCTAATCGCGAGCGCGGGGTTTCACGGACGGGTGACGACGACGAGGCAGCCGGGCGCGCGGACAGGCGCGTGAAGTGTTGGCCATGATTGGATGGCGGACTAGGCGCAAGAGCCGGTTCGTCAAGATTGCCGCCTATCACGTGTGCGGAGCAGCGAATGCGCGGTCGGTAGCCGTCGTCGCGCAACGACCAGTGTGGAGCGCGCACTGAGTCCTTCGGAGCGAACACGCTACGTGTCGCCATGGTTGCGCAGCGATTGAGGGGTTGTTTACCTTGCTTGCCGCGGCATCGGTTACCTAAGGTGAAAATCGGTCTGCATCCGATGTTGGCAGCCATCCGGGCGGTCGCGGGTGCGACACCGCTTAATCGCATCGTGGTTGACCGCCACATGCGAACCGGGGAACCAGTTCCACCTGGGGTGAATCGACGCCGAAATTTATGGCGTGTAGGGCGCACTTCCCGTCCGAACCCGTCAGCTAACCCGGTCAGCGGCACGGAAGAAGGAGCGTCAGCTCGTGGCCACCCCCCGGGTCAGTCCTGAACCACGTCCGCCCGAACATGCCACAATCACCACACGTCGCCGTATCGTGGCGGTCGGCTCAGCGCTGGCTATCGTCGCCGCCGGTCTTTGCGTGTTGCTGCCGGCTACCGCGGCACATGCGGCACCGAGCCTCTCGCAGCAAATCAACGCTCTCAACAATCAGATCGAGACGGTCGTCGAGCAGTACAACGGCATCGCCACGAAGCTAGCCGCCGACGAGAAGAAGTCGGCGCAGCTTGGCCAGAAAGTGGCCCCGGCACAGCTCGAGTCCGCGGTTGCCCAACAACGCGTCGCGTCCGTGGTCCGTGATCTCTACGTCGCGGGGCCCGGCAGCGGCCTAGTCGCACTGATGGACGCGTCGTCAGCGCGCGACTTCGTCGACCAACTGGGCATGCTTTCGGTGATCGAGAAGAACCAGCGGGATACGGTCACGACCGCCAACGCAATCGTCGGCCAGTACCAGACCCAGAAGGCCGCCCTCGACACGCTCATCAAGCAGGAGGCGGCGCAGAAGGCTCAGCTGGCCACGACGAAGAAGGACATCCTCGCCAAGCTCGGGCACCTGCAGACACTTCAAGCGGCGCAGGCCGCGGCTGCGGCCAAGGAGGCAAGCACCAGCACCGGCGGCGGTACGAGCGGCAGCTGTACCTCGAAGACGAGCAAGTGCTACGTGCTGCCGGTCGCGTGTCCACAGGTCTCCAGTGGTGGGGCGGGCTACACGGCCGCAAAGAAGGCCTGCTCGCTGGTCTGGCCGACGGTCCACTGGTATGGCTGGGCCGAAGCCGGCCCCAGCGAATACGACTGCTCCGGGCTCACGATGGTCGCGTGGAAGGCGGCCGGCGTCACGCTGGACCATTTCACCGGCTCACAGTGGACCGAGTCGCACGCGATCGCAAAGAGTGACCTGCGGGTGGGCGACCTCGTCTTCTACAACAGTGGGCATCACGTGACGATCTACATCGGCAACGGCTGGGTCGTGCAGGCCGAGCACACCGGCGAACCGTTGAAGGAGTCACGGATCACGTTCGACACGGTGGTCGCCAACGGCTACCGGCGCGTCAACGGCACCTAACGGTCAACGGCGACGCGACGCTGGACAGCGATGCCCGGCGGTGGCGCTGGCTAGTCGGCCATGGGGTTGCGCATGGTGCGTAGCAAGATCTCCGGGCCCAGCTTGACGTTATCGCCGGTGTGGAGGAGGAAGCGAACCACGTCAACGACCTCCGCAACCTGGAGAAAGTTGGCCGGCTTGGCGCCCGGGACGACGTAACCCATGTGCGTGTCGACGAACCCTGGGCAGATGACCCAGGCCTTGATGCCGTTGTCGTGGTTACCGTCCTGGACGACTTCGGTGAGTGCACGTAGCGCGTGCTTGCTGACGCAGTAGGCAGCGAGGCCAGGAACGATGGCCACCCCGGCCTCACTGCCGATGTTGATGATTCTCCCGAAGCCTCGCGTCTGCATGTCGGGAAGCACCGCGGCACACAGGAACGCCGCGGCCCGTACGTTGACGGCGAAGGTCTGATCCCACTCGGCCATGGTGGTCGTCTCCAACGACTTCCATACGGCGTAACCGGCGTTGTTGACGAGCACGTCGACCGGTCCGAATTCGGCCCGGGTTCTGGTCAGCAGCATGGCAAGCGCGTTGTCGTCGGCGAGGTCGGTGACTACCGAAACGGCCGTGCCGCCATCTCGGCGGATACCTTCGGCGACCCGGTCAAGCTCGTCGGCACGCCGGGCCGCAAGCACGACACGTGCGCCCTCCGCGGCAAGCATGGCGGCCAAGCCGGCCCCGATGCCCGTAGAGGCGCCCGTCACCACCGCCACGCGGTCGGTCAAGACCGTCATCACAGGCCTCCTCACCCGTACGATGAGCCACAACCTAGGCCATTCCGGCCTGGACGAGGGCTGGTGCCGGTCTAGGTAGTGGCCCCTTCGGCGGCGGCAAGCGTGTACCTCGTGCCAACCGCGTTCGGCACGAACGCGGTTGGCAGCGCCGCGGCGAGCCGATGCGTCGCCTTCCAACCCGTGCAATGTGCCGGTACGAGGAGATCCGGCGCGATCGAGGTGAGGGCATCCACAGTTGGCTCAATGATCGGCTCGAACGCGTTTCCGGTGAGGTGGAATCCGCCGAGAATCGCGTGCAGCCGGTCAACGCCGGTAAGCCGCAACGCGTGTCGCGCGATGTTCACGGCCCCGGCGTGACCGCATCCGGTGAGCACCACGAGTCCGCGGCCACGCACATGAACGACGAGGGCCTGATCGTCGAGGATCAGCGGGTCCGGTTCCCACGAATCTCCGCGCCACGCCTCGTGCAACGGCAAGCCATGTTCGAACTCCGTCGTACGGTCGACCTCGCCGGTGATCAGCACGGATTCGTCAAGCAGGAGTGACGGCGTGCGCCGCTCGATGACCTCGAAGCCCTCGGCTTCCAGCGATCGCCGGCTCAGCGTCGGCAGCTCCCAATCTGGCTGGCCGGGTGGCACAAGGCGACGCCTGGTCCAGACCAGCGGGTGGACGGTGAGCGGCAGCCCCTCGCGACCACGCATACGCGCAAGGCCGGCGAGTCCACCGCAGTGGTCGAAGTGGCCGTGACTCAGGACCAGCGCCTCGATCTCGCTCACGTCGATGCCCAAGCGCGCAACGTTGATCGCGAGTCCGTCCGGTGAAACGCCGGTGTCGAACAGGAGGACGTGGGTACGAGACCCGCGGCGAACCCGTACGAGCGCGGAGAATCCATGCTCGGCGACCAGACCCGGCGCCGTCGTGCCGTCGACGAACTGCGACGCCTCCGCCCTCGCCAGCTCCCTGGGTTTCACGCGACGTGCCGGCCCCATGTCGCTCATCAGCGCGTCGTAGCTGTTGTCGACGAGCATCGTGATGACGACTTCGTCGACTGGTTCGAGAGCGATCGGATCGATCGCCGTACCGGCTGCCACCCTCGGCATTGCCGAACGCGCTTCGGTGCCGCCGTCCGCACCATCGGTTTGACACACAGTGTCCCCCTTCGGGGCGCTCAGGCGAGTGGTGCCAGCGCATCGGCGAGCGGGCCGAGGACGGCTGGCGTGTGCGGCGTGGGAAGCACAACGATCGCGAGATCCATGCCGGCCTCGCCGAGTGCGGCGGCAGACTCCGCGACGGCACGCGGATCGCCGTCGGGGCCGAACCGTACGTGGCTCGACAGTGTGATCTCCTTCGGATCGCGGCCGACCGCGTCGCAGTGTGCGTAGAGGACGTCGCGCTTGTGTGCGAAGTCGGCCGGCGTACCGCCCAGGTAGTTCCAGTGCTGAGCGAAACGCGCCGTGGTCCGCAACGTCCGCCGCTCACCTGATCCACCGATGCAGATCGGTGGATGTGGGCGCTGCGGTCCCTTCGGTTCGTTGCGGGCCTGTCGAAGCTGGTAGTACTTGCCATCGAAGTCGGTTGCCTCGTTGGTAAGCAGGCCGACGAGCACCTCGCACGCCTCCTCGAACCGGTCGCTGCGCTCGCGTGGGGTGCCCAACTCGATGCCGTACGCCCCGGATTCCTCCTCGTTCCAGCCCGCGCCGATGCCGAGTTCGAGTCGTCCGCCGGAAATGATGTCGAGAGTCGCGGCCATGTTGGCGAGCACGGCCGGATGGCGGTAGTGGATGCCGGTCACGAGGTTGCCCACTCGCAGTCGGGTGGTGGCCTGAGCGAGCGCGGTGAGCGTCACCCACCCCTCGAGGCACGGTCCATCGTGATCGGTGGCGCCGATCGGGTAGAAGTGATCGAACGTCCAGCCCGACTCGAACAGCTCGATGCTGTCCGCCTCGCGGAACACGGCCAGCATGTCGGCCCACTCGGTGTGCTGCGGTGACGTCTTGATGGCAAAGCGCATAGGTTGACCTTACCAACGCCGAAGCAGACCGGGATCATGCTGGATGCGGCGCCCAGCGGCGCAAGCGCGTCCGCCCCGCGGACGCGGAACGGCCGCGATGCTGCCGCAGTAAATCGTTGGCGGGTCTTGCGAACCGGACGGCGTCGGACAGCAATAGAGAGGCGATGAATGACGACGAGCTGATCGCCTCGGTGGCACGCGGCGACGACCGGGCGCTGCGGGAGCTCTACGCGCGTCACGCCCGGTGGATCGCCACACGATTGCGGTCGATGTTGCCCGCGTCGGACGTCGAAGACGTGCTTCAGGAGACGTTCGTCGCGGTATGGCGGGGCAGTGGCGGCTATCGGCCGGCCGGTAACGGCGGCGGGTGGCTGTGGGGGATCGCGCGCCGCCGTGCCGCGCTTTGGTTGCGGCAACGCGGGCCGGCGGCGCTATCCGTACCGCCCGAGTTTGAGCCCGGCGACGACGGACCCGACCCGGCCGACCTCGCCGCATGGCGCGCGGACCTCCGTGACGCCGTCGCAGCGCTCGGTCCGCCGGGCAGTCCCGAGCGCGAGGTGGTTCGTCTCCTCTACATCGAGGACCGGACGGTGACGGAAGTGGCGGCCGCGATGGGAACGCCCGAAGGCACGGTGAAGAGCCGTGCGTACCGCGCGCGGCGGCTGTTGTGGTCGGCGCTGCGAGGCGGGTCGACAGCGAACGGAGGTGCGCGATGAGCGATCCGGCGAGATTCGAGAAGCTGCGGCCCACCGCATCGGCGCCGACCGACGTCGACCTGGATCGCGTCTGGCTCGGCGTGGCGGCCGAGGCGTGGCATCGGCGAACCGGCCGGCTGGAACGCACGGTGGGTCGGATCCTCCGATCGCCCGGCCTGGCGCGTGCACTGCTCACCACACCATCGCTGCTCGTGCCGTGGCTGATCGCGAGTGTCGTGGTGTTCGCCGTCGGTGCGGCAGTCACCGCTAGCACGGGCCAACCGCTGGTTGCCCTGCTCGCGCCGGCGGTGGCCGCGGTCGGCATCGCGTATGCATACGGCCCCGGTATCGATCCGGCCTGGGAGCTGTCGCAGAGCATGGCAGTCAGCGACCGCATGGTGTTGCTGGTGCGCGCGCTCACGGTTTTCGTCGTCGACGGCGCATTCGGCCTCGTCGCGTCGAGTGTGTCCGGGCTTGCCGTCGGGATCACATTCGACTGGCTGGTGCCGATGGCGGCGGTTTCGGCGCTTGCGCTGGCGGCCGCCACGGTCGCACGGTCCGCGAACGTAGGCGTCGCGGCCGGGCTCGCCGGCTGGGTGATCACGTTGCTGTCATCTCGAGCCGCCGCGGGTCAGTTCACCGACGCGCTGACGAAGTCCGCACTGATCATTCCCTACCTCGCGTTCGCGGTCTGCTGTGTGGTGGTCGCCGTGTTCGCGAGCCGAGTTCCGAGAGGTTCGGCATGAACGTCGAGATCGCGGATCTGACTCGCCGCTTCGGCCGCACACAGGCGGTGGCTGGCGTGACGCTTGATACCGGTGTCGGAGTGTTCGGTCTGCTCGGCCCGAACGGCGCAGGCAAGACGTCGCTGCTTCGGATGATGGCCACCGTTATCGGGCCAACATCCGGAACATTGCGTCTGCTCGGCCGCGACCCTCGCGCGCACCGGTCACGGACCGAAATCCGGCGTCGGTTGGGATATCTGCCTCAGGCGCTGGGTTACTACCCAGGGTTCACGGTTGCCGAGTTCGTCGAGTATTTTGCGCTGCTCAAGGAGATGCCGACGTCGTCGGTGCCGCGCGCGGTGGCGACGGCGATCGAGCGCGTCGGCTTGGGTGACCGAGCGCGGTCCAAACTCCGCACACTGTCCGGCGGAATGCTCCGTCGTGCCGGCATCGCGCAGGCCATCGTGAACGAACCCGAACTGCTGCTGCTCGATGAGCCGACGGCGGGACTAGACCCGGAGCAACGTGTTGAGTTTCGTACGCTGCTCCGCGAACTTGGCCAGCGGTCGACGGTGTTCGTGAGCACGCATCTCGTCGAAGACGTCGGCGCGGCATGCAGCGAGGTCGGTCTGATGCACGCCGGCCGGATCGTGTTCCACGGCACGCCCGACGAGTTGGTCGCTCGCGGGGAAGGGCACGGCGTCGGAGACGCGCCGCTCGAACGTGGCTACAGCGCGGTGCTCTCGGCGGCGCGGTCATGACGACGTCGGGAGCGGCAATCCCTGCCGGCTGGTGGTTGGGGCGGTGGTCGCGGTCCACGGCCGGTCGCTTGATGCGCCTCGAACTGCACCGCAGCACGATGTTGCTGCTGCTCGTGCCGGTTGCGCTGCTGCTCGGTTTCACCGAGCTTCGCAACAACCTCGGTCAGGCGCCGCTGTGGGGCGCACGGAGCATCGTTGTCCAGCGGTCGATGGAGCTGGTCGGTGGCATCGTTGCCGGTGTGGCGGCGTGGACCGCGGCGCGCGATCGCCGTCGGCAGGTCACGGAACTCCTTTGCACGACCGCCCGACCTGCGTGGGTACGTCAGATCGCCGCGTGGGCCGCCGTCGCGGCGTGGTCGCTCCTGCTGTATGGAGCGTACGTCGCCGTGGTGTTCATAGTGACGGCTCGACAGGCCACGTGGGGGAGCCCTAACTGGTGGCCGGCCGCCGTGGGCGCCACCGCGGTGGTTGCGTGCAGCGCCGTCGGGTTCGTGTTCGGCGCGCTCGTTCCCGGCCGGTTCACCGCGCCGCTTGTCACGATCGGTGTGCTGCTTGCGCCGCAGATCGGCACGCTCGCCCTGCAACGCAACCAGCAGTGGGGACGCCTGAGTCCGGTGGAGGATCCGGGTACCACCGGATCCGGTGTGTTCATTCCGTACCACGCCGGACTGTCGATCGTGCAGCTGATCTTTCTGTTCGGCGTGATCGTCGCCGCATTGGGCGCGCTAGCGTTGCCGGCGGCTGCCGGTGGGCGCGCGGTTCGCCGTGCCGGTGTCGTCGCCGTCGTGATGGGACTGGTGGCCGCGGCGGCGGGCCTCGCACTCGCCGACAGCGCTCGCCAAACATCGCAGGGCATCGTGATCCCGGCATTCCACAGCGCATCCGACGACCGTGCGATCGCATACCGGCCGGCGTGTGAATCGCATCTGGCGGTACCCATCTGCGTGCACCCGGCATATCTGACATTGCTGCCGTCCGTGGCGAACGCCCTGGAGCCGGTGCTCGCGGAGGTCGCCGGCCTGCCCGGTGCGCCGACCCGGGTGACGCTCACACCAACAACGGCTAACACCCTCGCCGGCAATATCTGGGTGTCCGGCAGCCCGCCGGTGCTATACCTCAGCCCTGGCCTGTTCGCCGTTCCACCCGGCGCGACGTTCGCCAATCCGGTGCTTCAGCAGATTCAGCAGCTTCGCCTCCCCGCGGCGGACACGGTCGTCGCCAACGTGATTGGTCAGATCCGGTCCGACGACGGCGTGACATCCGAAGCCATCGCCGTCCGGCAGGCGGTCGCGGCTGGCATCCGCAAAGTAGCCGGTCTCCCAGCATTCCCGCCTGACGATACGGCGAACCAACGCTCTGCTCCGGACCAGCAGGCTGCGCCGCCAAGTCCGGCGGTGGGCGCCGCAGCGCAGCGCTTCGCGGCGCTGTCCCCATCGGTGCGGCACACGTGGCTCGTCACCTACGTCGCCGCGATTCGTGCCGGCCAACTCACGCTCGCGGACATTCCGTGACCGCGACCAGCGCGGCGAGGCGCCCCCGCCTCGCACTACCGACTGCACGTCTCGCTCGCCTGCACGCTGCCGGACGGGGCATCCCGGGCGGTCTGGCCATGCTCGTGCTATGTGCGATCGGGCTGCGAATCGTGCTGCCGTGGGCGACGCCCGGCAGCGACGGTGCACGGCCGTTGCCGCTGCTGTTCGAGGCGCTGACCGCGTCGGTGGTCGGCATAGTGTTCCGAAGTCCGTTCGGTGAGGTGGAGCGCGTCACCGGGCGGTGGCTTCCGGTGCTGCGCTTCGCCGCCGTACCCGCGTTGACGGCTGCCGCGTTCGGTGCGCTGGCCGCCGGCTCGGCCGGTGCGCGGCTTGATCTTGGGTACGCCGGCCTCGCTCGTGATCTCATCGGGATGGTCGGGCTCTCGCTCGCCACCGCGACGGTGATCGGTGGGCTGCTGTGCTGGCTCGGTCCCGTCGCATTCTGGCTTCTGAGCCTTTACGCGATCGGTTCGAACTGGACGACGCCGTGGGTGTGGACAGGACGTCTTCCATCGGACACGGGCGCGTGGTTATGCGCCGTCGCGGTGTTCGTGGTTGGCACGGTCCTCGTTGCAACGTTCGGCGCACGCGACGGCGTACACGAGTGAATCGACAGCTCGGAGGCTGAGGTGATCGGTCGGTCTACGGCGCGAGCGTAAATGGTGGGTACGCGTCGGTGACGAGCACGAACGCGTAGGCGACGACGCGATTCTGCCAACGGATGACGCCTTCGACATAGTCGAACAGGCCGCGTGGATATCGGCCGGTGAACACAATGGCGAACCACGCGATGATCACCGCGACGAACGCGCCGATCTCGAGGACGAGCAGAACGATGTAGTGCGGGATGGCGAGGAACCACTTCACCAGTGGCAGCCACCGGTTCAATTCGGTTTCGGCATCCGGGTACCGGTAGTCCAGGTGCACCGATTGGTGGTCGTCAGTGGACGGGTAGCGGTCGTCCATCAGGGCCAGATACACGAGCGCGCGGTTGCCGAATCGCTGCAGTTCCAAGTTCCAGTCGAACCACCAGCGGGGGTACTTTCGCCGAAACACGATCATCAGGAGCGGAGCGAAGAACAGTACCCCGCCGGCGCCGATGGCGATGGTGCGGGTGTCGTGACCAGAACTCCATTGCCAAGTGCCGCCGTCGACGGCGCCAACGACGATCAGAATCGGCACCGCAACGATGATCCGGAAGAACGTGGTCAGGCGGTTGAGCGGACGGTCGGGAAATGCCACCGACAGCGTGACCGGGTACGTGATCGGTTGCACGTCGTGCCCCTTTCATCGGAGGTGTTGAAGGCTCGATCGACATGGGTTGCTGGCTCGCGGCCGGTCAAGCCCCGATTGTGCGCGCGCGACGGACAGCCGCGATACACCCGGCTTCAACATTTATGCGTGTCGCGGAGCGGGGGTTGGCTACTGCGATGCGACAGATCGGCTGCACGAGCCGGAGCAGGACTCGTATGCGGACGGGCTCGGGCAGCGTCACATGCGGGAGTTCAGCACGTCGACCTCGCAGCCTGGCGCGGACGGGTCGAAGCCGTGCTCGATCAGCCAGCGGATCGCCCGCAGGCTTCGCAGCGACCACCACGCGTGGATCACGTCCAGGTCGACGTCCGTGCCGTAGCCGGCGATCACGTCGCCAAGGTGGTCCTCGTGCCCGAGCGTCAGGCTGGCGAGGTCGTATGCAGCGTCGCCCTGGGCCGCCTCGGACCAGTCGACTACACCGGTGATTTCGTCAGCGTCGACGAACACGTGGGCGCACTGCAGGTCGCCGTGCGTGAATACCGGTACCCACGGCCGCAGCGCAGCCTCGGCAACCTCGCGGTTGCGGGTAACCAAATCGGTGGGAAGAACGCTGTTCGCGACGAGCCATTCGCACTCCCCGTCGAGGTGCGACGCGATCTCGTCGAGGCTCCGACCGGGCCACGGCGGCAGCGGCGCGTCGTGCAACATCCGTACGGCGGCACCCGCCGCAGCCCACGCCGCCGACGACGCGTTTGACGGTTTGCCGAGGCGGCCGAGTGCCGTCCCAGGGAGAGCGGCGAGCGCGAGCACCGGCGGCTTGCGCCACAGCACTTCCGGAGTGGGGATGGGCGCCATCGCCATCGCCTCGACCTCGACGTCGGTGCGCGTCCGATCGGCGTCGATCTTCAGGAACACGTCGCCAACGCGCAGGGTCGCGCGCTCGTTATGGGCGACGACGACCTCGACCTCCTCCACGCTGGCCATCATCGCGGCGATGATTACCGACGTCACCGGGTTTATCGCGTGCGACCGCGCAGCTGGCCGCATCCCGCTGCCCAGCGGACTTCGTGCAAGGCGCTCGGCGGATAGGCTGCCTAGGTTCGGCTGCAACCTGTCGCGCATCAACTGGCGGACATCCGTCGCAGATCAGTCGTCGGATCACAGGCTGTCGACACGCTGTTCGACACGCTGTCGCAGGCTGTCCTCCGTCGGTAGATGCGCGCAGTCGTCCGCTAACTGATCTGCGACACTTAGAGCGCGGGCCGGTGACCGAGTAGACCTTCTAGGAGTACGCCGTGGCTTGGCGCATCACAGACGCCGGGGTTACCAGCCGTCATTCGGCGCCCGCTCAAGGTGCATGAACTCGTCAAGCTGCCAACGTCTGGCAGCATCGTCGTGGAACCGGACGACTAGTCGTCGGGTCTCACCCTGAAGCTGGTTCGGCTCAAACAGGCAGTCTGCAATCTCTTGGGGTCTGATCACCTGTATAACAGCAGAGCTTATTGGCCTATAACCCTCACCCCTTGTAGGTGAGCACCCATTGGGCGACATGGCGGGTTTCGGTGCCGCCGTCAGGCAGTGGTACGGCGTTACCGGCCACAACCTGGGTAATGGGTCGACGCGACTCGTTAGAGACCTTCCGGATTCCTCAGCTTCGTCCCACCAGACACTGATCTGCTCGGCTTGCTGCGCGCAAGGGAAGGACGCTGCCCGGCCGGTATCCAAGCAGCGCTGCTGCGCGGTTGGTAAATGCTGTCGTGAAACCTTGTCGCCGCAAAGCCGCAAAGATGCTCGTGCAACCCTCCGCGCCGCGCTTACCTGCGCTGTGGTAGAAGAGATCATTATCCGCAACCCCGTAGGAGTCATCCGACTGCCAGCGCCGCGGAAAAGCAAAGGCCGTGTCTGGACGGTCGACGAAGCGCGCCGCTTCCTGGAGTCGGCCCGCCACGACCGTGATCCGCTGTACGCCGCTTACGTCCTCATCCTCGTCCTGGGCCTGCGCAAGGGCGAGGCACTCGGGCTCACCTGGGACCGGGTCGATCTCGACGCCGCCGAGCTCTACGTCGGCGAGCAGCTGCAGCGGATCAAGTGTCCGCTCATCCGCCGGCCGGTCAAGACCGAATCATCCCAAGCGCCGCTGCCTTTGCCTGAGCTGTGCGTCACAGCACTGAAACTCCGTCATGAGCGCCAGGCGGGCGACCGTGAGCAAGCTGGCGGCAGGTGGATCAAAACCGGTCTGGTCCTCACTACCCGCCAGGGCACGCCCGTGGAG
>DATFRR010000205.1:0-6494 GCA_035263025.1 Micromonosporaceae bacterium | reverse complement strand
ACGGCCGACAGACCAGACGCCTGCGGCCACAACGCTAAGCCGGGTACGCGTGCGTCTCGGTCGCCTTCACCGCGACCCAGGCGGTCTGGCCGGGCATCAGCTCGAGTTCTGCCGCGGCGGCCGGTGTCACCTCGGCCGCCACCGACGGCGTGCCACGGAACTCGACGCGCATCAAGTCGCCGTGCGCCTCCACGCCGGCCACGGTCACTTCCCAGACGTTGCGCGGGCTGCCCTCCGGGTGCCGCCGGTGCACCGCCACCGCGCTCGGCGGGAACGCCACGAACACGTCGCCGGTCATCCGCTCCTCCACAGTGAGCTCACCGCCATCGGCCAGGCTCACGAAACCTTCCGACGCCACGCCGCGATACAGGTTCAGCCCGGCGAGGCGCGCGACGTATTCGGTGCGCGGTCGCCGTACGATCTCCGACGGCGGGCCGTCCTGCACCATCTTCCCGGCTTCGATCACCACGATCCGATCCGCGAGCACCATCGCGTCCAACGGGTCGTGGGTCACGAGTACGGTCGCGCCGTCGTACGCGCCGAGGTGCCGCCGTAGGTCGGCACGCACCGCCAGTCGGGTGCCGGCATCGAGTGCCGCCAACGGTTCGTCCAGCAGCAAGAGTCGTGGACTCGTCACCAACGCGCGGGCGAGCGCGACGCGCTGGGCCTGGCCGCCGGAGAGCCCGCCAGGCCTCTGTAACGCCACGTCCGCCAGTCCCATACGGTCGAGCCAGGCGGCGGCCATCACGCGCGCGTGATGTCGCGACGATCCCGTGCTCCGGGGACCGAAGGCCACGTTCTCGAGCGCGGAAAGGTGCGGAAACAACAGGTAGTCCTGAAACACCACGCCGACGCGCCGCCGCTCGGGCGGCAGGCCACCACCGGGGCGGGCTATCTGCGTACCGTCCAACTCGATCGTGCCGCCGGAGAGCGCGACCAGCCCGGCAAGCGCACGCAACGCGGTGGTCTTGCCCGCACCGTTCGGCCCGAGCAAGGCCACCACCTCGCCGGCCGCGACATCAAGCGGCAGGTCCAAGGTGAACCTGCCGCGATCGACGACGAGATGGGCATGCAGCATCAACCAGTGCCGATCCACCGGCCGCGCAGACTCACGAGCACCAGGATAGAGACCGCGACCAGGATCAAGCTCAGCAGGATCGCGCCGTCCGGATCGTTCTGCAGCGTGATGTAAACGGCGATCGGCATGGTCTGCGTGGTGCCGGGCAGGTTGCCGGCGAACGTGATTGTCGCGCCGAACTCACCGAGCGCGCGCGCCCAGCACAGCACCGAACCAGCGGCCACCCCGGGACCGACCAGTGGCAGCGTGATGCGCCGGAACGCCGTCCACCGCGATGCGCCGAGCGTCGCCGCGGCTTCCTCGAATCGGGTGTCCGCGCTGCGAAGCGCACCCTCGACCGCGATCACGAGGAACGGCAACGCCACGAACGTCTGCGACATCACGACGGCCGTCGTGGTGAACGGAAGCTCGATGCCGAACCAGCGGTCCAGCCACACGCCGATGACGCCGGTGCGGCCGAACGCGGTGAACAGCGCGACACCGCCGACCACCGGCGGCAGGACGAGCGGAAGCGTGACCAAGGCACGGACAAAACGCTGGCCGAAGAAGCGCGTTCGGGCCAACACGAACGCGACCGGTACGCCGAGGATGAGACAGACCGCCGTCGTGATGGTGGCCGTGATCAGCGAGAGCCAGAGCGCGGTGAGCGCACCCGGCTCGGTCAGGCGCTGCCACAACGTGCCCCACGGCGACCGGACGACGAGGCCGACCAACGGAAAGAACAGATACGCGGTGCCGATGACCGCCGGCAGCAGCAGTATCGCCGGCGGGCGACGATACTGCTGCTGCGACGGCTGCGTCACGGTCGCGTCACGGCGCCTGGAACCCGGCCGCGGTGAACACCGCGAGCGCCTCCGGCGACACGATGTAACTCACCCACGCGTTCGCCAGCGCCGTGTTCTTGGATCCCTTCAGCGCCACGATCGGGTACGTGTTGATCGCCAACGCCGACTCGGGGAACTCGACGGCGTCGACCTTGCCGGCCGCGGCCTTCGCGTCCGTACGGTAGACCAGCGCCGCGTCCGCCTCACCGAGCTCGACCGGCGTGAGTGCGGACTTGACATCGGGCGCCTCGGACACCGGCTTGATCGTGAGTCCGGCCGCCTGCTCCGCCTTTGTCGCGGCGGTGCCGCACGGCACAGTCGGTGCGCACAGCACGACCTTCAACTTCGGATCCGTGAGGTCCTTGAGCGAGGCCAAGTGCTTCGGGTTGCCCGGCGGGACGGCGATCACGAGCTGATTCTTCACGAAATTCTGCGGCGTGCCAGCGTTGTCCCCGGCATCCGTCACGGTCTTCATCGTGGTCGGCGAGGCGGCGGCGAACACGTCCACCGGAGCGCCCTGCACGATCTGCGCGGCAAGCGTGTCACTGCCGCCGTACGAGAACTTGATGGTCGTCCCTGGGTGCGCTGCCTGGAACATCTGGCCGAGCTGGTTGAACGTCCCGGTCAGCGACGCCGCGGCGAGCACGGTGATCGTGCCACTGAGGTTGGCGCCGGTCGTGCCGGCGCCCGGCGTGGACGTGGCCGAACTGGACTTGCCGCTACTGCCACACCCGGCTAACGCAAGGGCCGCGACGATCGCGGCGGCCGAGACGGCGACAAGGCGCTTTCTCCACATGAGATTCTCCAATGGATAGCGGTTAGTGCGGGGTTTCCACGATCACGGTGGTCGACTTCACCACCGCCACCGCGACGTCGCCGATCGCCAACTTCAGTTCATTGATGGCGTCCCTGGACATCAGCGACACGACGCGGTGCGGCCCGGACTGGATCTCCACCTGCGCCATCACCGCGTCGCTCTTGATCGCGGTGACGAGCCCAGCGAAGCGGTTGCGGGCCGACGAATTCGCGGTGCCCTCGTCCGCGCGGCCATGCGCAGTCAGGTATGCCGCAAGATCAGCACCCTGCACGATCCGGTGTCCGTGATCGTCGCGCGTCGCGGGGAGGCGGCCGGAGTCAGTCCAGCGACGGACCGTATCGGCGCTCACGCCGAGCAGGTCCGCCGCCTCGCTGATCCGAAACTGCGTCACGTCAGCCATGTTATGCCCCGCATGTGCAAGGTCAAGATGGCCTGTCGGCTCTAAAGTTCGCTGGCGCTCGGCGGCCTGCGGCTCGGGTGACCCGCGGCTGTCGATCTCGGTCGCGGCCGCCGGGGCGATCGGCGCACGCCGGCCGTGAACCAGCGGCGACGGCTGGCAGGATCAAGACCATGGCCTCGCCCACGTGGAGCCCGGATCAGTACCTGAAGTTCGCGGTCGCGCGCGCTCGAGCCTTCGACGATTTGGTCGCCCGGATCCAGACGTCGCAGCCCGTTTCCGTAGCCGATCTCGGCTGTGGGCCGGGCAACGCCACCCGTACGCTCGTGGACCGCTGGCCCGGGGCGCACGTGATCGGCATCGACTCGTCCGAGGCGATGATCGCCGAGGCGCGGCACCTGGCAGTGGAGGTTCCGGACGCCCGGCTGCGGTTCGAGGTTGGCGACGTCGAAACGTGGGCGCCGGACGACGCGGTGGACGTCATCATCGCGAACGCCGTGCTGCACTGGATTCCCGACCACGCTGCGCTGTTGCCACGCTGGGTCACCGCGTTGCGGCCCGGCGGCTCGCTCGCGTTCCAGGTGCCGGCGCCCGCCGATGAGCGCGGCGCCACGGCGCTGCGGGTGGTGACCTCGGCGCCGCGGTGGTCCGGCCGGTTGGCGGGCGTCACGTCACCTGGTGGCTTGGCCTCGGAGCCGACGTGGGTACGCAGTGCCGACGCGTACGCCGACTTGCTGAGCCGCCTCGACTGCTCGGTCGACGCCTGGGAGACGACCTACATGCACGTGTTGCCCGGTGACGATCCGGTGCTCGAGTGGTTCGCCGGATCCGGTCTGCGGCCGTATTTCGACGCGTTGGGCGGGGACACCTCGCCGGATGCCGCTGCGTTCCGCGACGAGATGGCGGCCGCGCTGCGCGACGCGTACCCACGCCAGCCGTACGGGACGATCCTGCCGTTCCGCCGCGTGTTCGTCGTCGCCCAGCGCTGAGCGGTACCTGGGATAGTGATTGGCCGCGGTGGACGGCGTCTGCCATCGTGTCCGGACATGACGACTGAAACGACCGCCGCCGATGTCGCCCGCGGCGACCGACCCGCATGGCACCGGATCCATGGCTGGCACGTGCATCCGGGCGTGCGCAGCAACCACGAGCTGACGTTCGGCGAGCGCGCCGCGGACCGGATGCGGAACAACATGGGTTCATGGGGGTTCGTGTTCGGCGCGATCGCGTTCCTCGCGATATGGATGCTCTACAACGGAGTCCGCAGCGGCGGCGCGTTCGACAAGTATCCGTTCATCCTGCTCAACCTCGTGCTGAGCTGCCTGGCCGCGATGCAGGGTGCGATCCTGCTCATCGCCGCCAAGCGCAGCGATCAGGTCGCGGCCGAGCTTGCGCAGCACGACTACGAGACGGACTCCCGCGCCGAGCAGTTGATCGAGATGTTGAGCACCAACCTCGAGTCGCTGCGCGAGGAACACCGGCAGATGCGTGCCCAGCTGATCGCGGTCACCGACCTGCTGACCAAGACGACCTCGCCGTAGCCGGCGTCGGCGGGTGGTGTTCGTAGCCGGCGTCGGTGGGCGGCGTCCGTAGCCGGCGTCGGCGGGCGGCGTGCAATTCGCGCCGATACGACGCGCACTTCGTGCCGAGATAATGAGCCGCCGGCGTCCATAGTGGACACCGGCGGCGTTCTATCTGCGTAATGCTTTATGACCAGGGGCGGTTAGCTACGTGCCGCTCGCGCGGCCGTTCGGCGGTAAGCATCAGGCGGCTTGGAGACCCTCCGCGCGAGCGAGCTCGCGCAGCCGACCGAGCGCCTGGATCTCGAGTTGGCGGATCCGTTCGCGGCTGAGGGAGAACCGCGAGGCGACCTCGGTGAGCGAGTGCTCGCGACCGTCCTCGAGGCCATAGCGTGCGCGCATGATGCCCGCCGAACGGTCGTCGAGGTGCCCGAGCAAACCCGCGATGCGGGTGCGCTCCATCGACGCCACCACGACATCCTCCGGCGAGGCCGAGTCGGTATCCGAAACCAGGTCGCCGAGACTGGTGTCACCGTCGTCGCCAACCGGCGTGTCGAGCGACACAGTGTCCTGAGACCAGCGCTTCAGTTCGACAACACGCTCCGCGGTGACGCCGAGCGCGTCGGCGATCTGCGCGATCTCCGGATCGCTGCCGAGCTCACGGGTGAGCTGGCGAACCACGTTGCGCATGCGGTTGACGTCCTCGACGAGGTGCACCGGCAGTCGTACGGTGCGCTCCTGCTGCGCGATCGCGCGGCTGATCGCCTGACGGATCCACCACGTCGCGTACGTAGAGAACTTGAAGCCGCGCTCGTAGTCGAACTTCTCCACGGCCCGGACCAGACCGGTATTGCCCTCCTGGATCAGGTCGAGCATTGGCATGCCGGAGCGGACGTAGCGACGCGCAATAGACACCACGAGGCGGAGGTTGGCGCGAATGAACAGATCCTTCGAGGTCTCGCCGAGCCGAACGATGGCGCGCAGCTCGTCGCGATCCCACTTGGCCGGGAGTTCATCGAGATCGAGCAGGTATTCCGCGTAGAGGCCCGCCTCGATGTTCTTGGACAGGTCCACTTCCCGCGCCGCGTCGAGCAGCGGCGTCTTGGAGATCTCATGCAGATATACACCGACGAGGTCGCGCTCCTCGGCGACTTCATCAGTGCGCAACACCGTCTTCACGTCTTCCACGCTCGGGCCCCTCCCCGTTTGTCGCAGCTCACGCTCCGTTGGGAACGCCCTGCGGCCTGCCCCCAGCACAACAGGGTCCCGCCACCGGAGATTCCACGTTTATGCGTTGTTCGCATCACCTTTTGGTGACGACCGGAAAGTCGGCTGGTACTTACCTAGACGTTCCAACGCCGCATCAGGTTCGCAGATCTGGCTGGAGATTCGCTGAGCGTTATCCGGTAGAACGCTGAGTTACCCGCCGTGAAAGGCACAAAACACCCCAGCGTCGTGACGAACGTCACCGCAAATGCGCTGGTACGTGCAACTTTCGCCCACCGCTCACCCACCGCAGACGCCCAGCAACTTCCCGGTTTCGTCCAGCAGGTTGCCGAGCTTGCCACAGCGCCACCACAGCGGATGCGGCCTTGTGCCGTCCTGTCGTAAGGGCGTGTCGTCGTCAGGGGTGTGTTGTCGTCAGGGGCGTGTTGTCGTCAGGGGCGTGTTGTCGTCAGGGGCGTGCTTCTCGCCACGCCGCCAGCACTTCGGCTTCTTCGTCCGAATTCAGACCCGCCTTGCGCGCCGGCGCTTCGACCGCGTCGCCACCGACGGCCTCGCTGCCGTCGCGATTGATGGCCTCGGTGCCGTCGCCATTGGCGGCCTCGGTGCCGGCCGATCGCGCGCTCGCCGGTCG
>DATFRR010000204.1:0-3623 GCA_035263025.1 Micromonosporaceae bacterium | reverse complement strand
GTGGGACGTGGACGCGATCGATCCGGAGCTGGCCGACGAGAAGGTCAGCCAGATGGCCGATCTCGCGTCCGCCGATGACCCCTACGCGAAGGTGATCTCGGTACGGCAGCGCCGTGACTACCGGGTGCCGAGCGTCACCGCGCTGCTCAAGGCCGCCGAGGCGGCGCGGCGCGAGTCGATGAGCGGAGACGACGGCGCCGATGAGCCGGTCGAGACGGTCGGCGAGGCGGTCCTCGAGTTGCTGCAGTCGGGCGACGGATCGCTCGGCGCGCTCGACGTCCCGGAGCTCGAACCACTCGACGGTCTGGTCGCCGTGGCCGAGGTCGCAACCCCACTGGACCTTGCCGAGTACGAGGAGATCGACGGCACCGGTCCGTTCACGCTCGAGTCACCGGACCGGCTGATCGGCCGGCTGGACGAGCAGCCGTATACCGACCTCGACGCGTACCAAGACGAGGAGTAGTCGCGCGACGGCGCGCCGTGCCGCTGAGCCGAGTCGCATCGGCGGGTGGCACTCTTTCCGGCAACTCCTGGCCACTTCGCATGGATTAAACGGCCGGCAACGCGCAGGATAACGTGATGGACTACGAGTACGCGCCGCTGCGGATTCCCAACGACATCGATCGGGCCACCGCCGCGGCGCAGCTGACCATTGCCGCCGAATTCTCCGACTGGGAGCTGACCCGGGTTCGCCTGCTACGCGACGGAACGCGTCAGGTGGTCCTCCGGCGGCGGCTGACCGGTCGGCCTCTGCCCGGCGTCGGCTGGTAGCCGCCCGGGACACTCGATCCACGAATGACTGGCCTGTCGATATCGGCGCCGGCCCGCACTGTTGCCTGGGCAGCCGCGCCAGGTCAGCCCTCCGGCCCCGCCCTGTCGGGTCAGCCCTGTCGGGTCAGCCTTGCCGTTCGGGATAGCCGAACCCGATCGCCGAGACGTCGTCGAGCGCCTGGCTGATCTCCGCCGGCAGCGCGATCTCCTCGGTCTGCAGCGCCGCTAACAGCTGCCCGACGGTACGAGCACCGAGCACCGGTGCGACGACACCCGGCCGATCCCGTACCCACGCGAGCGCAACCTCGGCCGGCGACACGCCGAGCCCGGCCGCGGCGGTGACCACCGACTCGACGATGGCCGAACAACGTGGTTCCAGATAGGGCGCGACGAACCGCTCGAAGTGCGGCGACGCGCCGCGTGAGTCGGCTGGCCGACCGTTGCGGTATTTGCCGGTCAACACGCCACGGCCGAGCGGCGACCACGGCAGCACGCCAAGACCGAACGCCTGACAGGCCGGCAGCACCTCACGCTCGATGCCGCGCTCCACGAGCGAATACTCCACTTGTACGGAGACGATCGGCGCGCGTGACGGAAACGCCATCTGCCACGTCGCCGCCTGGGCGGTCTGCCACCCGGAGAAGTTCGACACGCCGGCGTAGCGGACCCGGCCGGACGAGACCGCGTAGTCGAGCGCGGAGAGCGTCTCGTCCAGCGGCGTGTCGGTGTCGAAACCGTGCACCTGCCACACGTCGACGTGGTCGGTGCCGAGCCGACGCAGGCTGGCGTCGAGCGCTCTTAGCATGTGACCTCGCGATGTATCGTGACGTCTTTCCATGCCCGGTCGCAGCCCGGCCTTTGTCGCGATGAGGATGTCGTCGCGCGCCACGAGGCCGGACAGCAGCGCCCCGATCACCTCTTCGGCCACGCCGTCGGCGTAGACATCCGCGGTGTCCAGCAGGTTGCCGCCGACCTCCACGTACGTCTTGAGCTGTGCGGCCGCATCGTCCGAGTCGGTGTCCGCGCCCCACGTCATGGTGCCCAGCGCAAACCGCGAGACCAGGAGTCCCGAGTGGCCGAGCGGGCGCTGCTGCATTGCCACTGAAACTACGCGCGGCTGCGTCGACGGAGGTGGAGGCGTGCCGGACGGTGCCCGCTGGGCGCGGCGCGGCCGGCGGACACGTACCGGGTCGGGGCGGCTACCCTGATGCGACCCGCGCGCACCGCCTCCAGCGCGCACCGCCTCCAGTGCAAGGGTCTCGCGAGCCGTTGGACAGAAGGGACGACGCGTGCGCCTCGGACTGAACCTCGGCTATCAGGCCGCCTGGACGACACCCGCGGACCATCTCCGGCTCGCGCAAGAAGCCGATCGGCTCGGCTTCTCGGTGGTGTGGACCGCGGAAGCGTACGGCTCGGATTCCCCGACCATGCTGGCCTGGATCGCCGGGCAGACGAGCCGCATCGACGTCGGCGCGGCGGTGATGCAGATCCCGGCCCGCACTCCGGCGATGACCGCGATGACGGCGGCCACCCTCGACGCGTTGTCCGGTGGACGATTCCGGCTCGGGCTCGGCGTCTCCGGTCCGCAGGTATCCGAGGGATGGCACGGCGTACGGTTCGGCGCGCCGCTTGCGCGTACCCGCGAATACGTCGACATCGTACGGATGGCGCTGGCTCGCCAACCGGTGTCGTACCAGGGCCAGCACTATCAGTTGCCGTTGCCGGACGGCGCCGGCAAGGCGCTGCGCCTGACGCTGCATCCGGTGCGCGACCGGATCCCGATCTACCTCGCCGCGGTCGGTCCGCGCAATCTCGAACTGACCGGTGAGATCGCGGACGGCTGGCTCGCGATCTTCTTCGCGCCCGAGTTCGCCGACGACCTGCTCGCCTCGATCTCCGTCGGCCGCTCGCGGGCCGGCCGGTCGCCGGTCGGTCCGCCACCAGTCGGTGCGACGCCGGACGCCTTCGACGTGGTGGCGAGCGCGCCGCTGGTGATCGGCGACGACCTCGACGCGTGTGCCGCGCTGGTGCGCTGGTATGCCGCGCTCTACGTGGGCGGAATGGGCAGCCGGGAGCAGAACTTCTACAACGCGCTGGCGGTCCGGATGGGGTACGCCGACGCGGCGCGCGACATCCAGGATCTCTATCTCGCCAAGCGGCAAGCGGAAGCGGCCGCCGCCGTACCGTTCGAGTTTCTCGACCGCACCAGCCTGCTCGGTCCCGTTGATCGGATCGCGGCACGCATGCGCGACTACGCCGCCGCCGGGGTCACAACGTTGTCAGTGTCACTGTTCGTCGGCGATGTCGAGGATGGCCTACGCGCACTGCGCGCCGCCGCCGACGCGCTCGACATGTCCGGAGTAGGGGAGTAGTCCGTGCCGCTCGCGCTGTGGAAGGCCATCGTCCTGGGCATCGTCGAGGGCCTCACCGAATTCCTCCCGGTGAGTTCGACCGGTCACCTCACGATCACCGAGAAGCTGTTGCACATGGACATCTCCGGTCCGGGTCCGACCGCGTTCACGGCGATCATCCAGGTCGGCGCGATCATCGCCGCGATCATCTACTTCTGGCGCGACATCTGGCGCATCATCCGCGGTTTCGTCGCGGGACTCTTCAGCGCGGAGGCTCGGCGCTCGCCGGACTGGCGGCTGGCCATCTTCGTCATCATCGGTACGATCCCGATCGCAATCGTCGGTCTCGCGCTGAAGCACTTCATCGAAAACGACCTGCGCAGCCTTTGGGTAGTGGCGGTCGGGCTGATCACGTGGAGCGCCGTGATGGTGTTCGCGGAGCACGCCGCTACGCAGACCCGGCACGAGGATCGGCTCACCAACACCGACGCCGTCGTGCTC
>DATFRR010000203.1:0-2286 GCA_035263025.1 Micromonosporaceae bacterium | reverse complement strand
TGATCACGTACCTGTTGCTGCACCGGCACTACGGCCGCGAGCGTACGACACGCGAGTTCCTCGCCGCGATCGATGCCAAGCGCGCTCGTACGACGGTGCCGGTCTCGCCGGCGCCACAGGGCTCGTCGCCGACGGTTACAGCGTCGGGGCTCGCCGTGGAATCGGTGCCGACGCTGGCTGCCGCGTCGACGGCGACCGCCGAGACGGCGGCAACCCCGACCGAACGCCGGACGGCGACATCGACGAATCGATAGCGCCGCCCGCGCAGCGGTTCTTGCCGGTCCGCTGATTTTCGCCGCTCACAGTCCCAGGGCGGCGCTGGGGTTGCTGGTCCACACGTCGGCATCGCGGATGTAGCGCAGGGCAACGGCGACGCTGCGGTGCCGCGTCTGTCGCATGATCCTCTCGAGTGGTACGCCGGCTGCCGCTGCCTGGGTGGCGAACCCGGCGCGCAGGCTGTGTCCGGCGTAGTTCGCGACCGGGAAGCGTTGCTCGTCGCCGAGTAGCCCCACCGCGCGTTTCACGATGAGCGCGATGCTCTGCCCGGTCAGGCGGGAGTTGACGTCGCGGTTGCTTGGCGTACCGAGGGTGCCGTGCCGGGTGACGGGGCGAAACGCCGGCGAGTCGGGTGGCAACTCGTCGGCACCGGTGGCGCTGTCGGTGCCGACGGCGCGGGCCAGTGCCGCGCGCCATTCCCGCCACGCGCGGATTGGGCAGGTCGCGGCGCAGGTGTTGGCGGGATGCCCGTGCGCGATGCCGACGACCTCGCCGTGGCGTAGCTGGTCGGTCTTGCTCGCCCGGATGAGGACGCGCAGACCCGTGTCGTCCTCGACGAGGTCGGCCAGGTCGAGGGCGACGATTTCGCTGCGGCGCAGCGCGGCGGCGTATCCGATGAGCAGCAGCGCACGGTCACGCGTCGCACGAAGCGCGTCGCCGGGCGGTGTGGGGCTCGCCGTGTCGGGTGCGCGCTGGTGCCGGGGCGGCGTGCGGCGTTGCGTCTGCGGCGTCCGTGGCTGCCGGGGCGGCGTGCGGGGCTGCGTTTGTTTGAGCAGTTCGGCACAGATGATCGACAGTTGCGCGGTGACCAGTGCTGCCTTCGCGGCCGGCCGGGTGCCTCGCGTACGGCGCAGGCCCGCGACGGCACGGCGTACCAACTCGTGGTCGGTGGGCGACGGACAGCCGGCCACCCGGTGCCGCACCGCGATCGCGGACAGCCGCCGCACCATGGTGGTCGGCCGCCATCGGTCCTGATGGGCGCTGATGTAGAGGGCCACCGTTTGTGGCAGCGCCGGGAGTGCGTCGAGGCCGTACTCGTCCGCCCAGCCGGTGAACTGCGCGAAGTCCGATTCGTACGCGAGCCGGGTCTGCGGGGATGTCGCAGCAGCGAGCAGTCGCGCCAGACCCTCGATCAGCTCGTCGAGATGACGCGATACGTCCAGCCGGTCCAGTAACGCGTCGCTGACGGCCTGCTCGTCGGGCTCGTCGGCGAGCAGCGCCGGCAACAGCGCGTCGACGGGGGAGCGGGCCACAACGGACCGGGCAGTCGTCACGGCCACGAGTGTGGCGGTCGGCGCGACGCGTCGGGGGGAGGCTGTGCGGCGTGTCGCCAACTAGCGATAACGCTCACTTATCGATAGTCAGAATGCGGCCGCGTTCTCGCGCGTCGGCGCGCCTCCTTTCGAAAATTCGAAACTCAAATAGCGTTTTGAGTTACGGCGAAACTCACGTTGACGTACCGCGGCGCGCCAGCCGCCGAGGTGAGGGGTGGTCCATGACAGTCCCGGTCGAAGCGGTACGGACCTGCGGCTATTCGGAGTGCCGCGAGCCGTTGAACTACCACGGACTCGGACGTCCGCCGGAATACTGCGCAGATCGCCGGTGGCCCGCCGACGATCCGGCCGGCCGAACGTGCAAGCAGATGGCCGCGCAGGAGCGGTCCGCACAGCGGGCGGTCGGGCTTGACCTGATGTTGGCTAGTTATCACGCGAGCGCCGCTTCCGTAGTACCGGTCGCTGAGACATTGCTCGAACGACTGGCCGACCTGCTGGCGACGACGTCGAGTGTGGGGGAGGGCGCGCTCGCGTCCGTGGCCAGCGCGGAGAACGCGATGACCGACGCGGTCGAGCGGGCCGCTGCCGCGGAGGCGGCCGCCGAGCAGGCTCGGCGTGGCGAGACGGCCGCGATCGCGGCGCGCGATCGCGCGGTCACCGACCAGACCAACGCGACCGAGGCGGCGCGTGAAGCGAGGTCGGCCGCTGACGAGCAGGTTCGCACCGCGCTCGCCGA
>DATFRR010000202.1:0-26032 GCA_035263025.1 Micromonosporaceae bacterium | reverse complement strand
TCGATCGAGGTCGGCAAGTACGCAGACCTCGTCGTGCTCGATCGAGACATCCTCGCGCCGGACGCCGGCCCGATCACGGACGCTACGGTCAAGTACACGCTCGTTGGTGGTGCCGTAGTTTACGCTGCCTAAGCGCCGCTGGCCGTGTGATTGCCGCGGACCATGTCGTGACGACCACTCGATCTTGAAGGAGTCACATGACCTCATGGGCCGGCGGCATCGGCGCCAACACGCTGTTCGTGGCGGACCTTGCCGCGGCGAAGGCGTTCTACGCGAAAGCGTTCGCGACAGAACCGATGTTCACCGACGATGACTCGGCGGTGTTCCAGTTCGGCGGCGCCCTGGTAAACCTGTTGCGCGCGCCGGCCGTCCCCGAGCTGATCGAGCCGGCTACCGCCGCCGACGCCGCGGCCGGTGCTCGACTCGTATTCACGATCGAGGTCGAGGATGTGGACTCACGCGCTGAGTGGCTCGCCGCCGCCGGGGTGACGCTGCTGAACGGTCCGATGGACCGGCCGTGGGGCCCGCGAACCGCAAGCTTCGAGGATCTCGACGGCTACGTGTGGGAGATCGCCGGTCCGGCCAGCTAACCGTCGTCCGCCTTACCTGTCACGCCGGTGGCCGACCGCATCACGATCAGGGCCGGCGCGCCGACCGTCCAATGTCACGTTGAGGGAAGGTGCGCCGACCGGAGGTCCAGGCGCTTTGGCCAATAGTGGTGCGCCGACCGGAGGTCCAGGCGCTTTGGCCATTACCAGTCGAAGCGCTGGACCGTTGGTCGGCGCACCGTCCCTGGTCGTGATTTCGCAGATGGCTAGCTATATCAATACGTTGATATCGCCGAACTCGTGCCACAGGTACCCCTCATCCAGCGCCGCCGCGTAGCACGCCTCGATCAGCCGCTCGCCCGCGATGGCCTTCAGCATCTGCAGGTGTGACGCCTGCGGTTCGTGGAAGCCGGTCACGAGACCGTCGATTGCGCGTACCCCCCGTTCTGGCGTCACGACGACGGCCGTCCAACCGCCCGCGGCGCGCAACCGACCGCGTTCGTCGGCAGCGGTCTCGATGGCTCGCACCGCTGTCGTCCCGACTCCGATGATCCGGCGGCCGGCGTCCCGAGCCTCGTTCACGAGTCGCGCCGTGGTCTCCGGCACGCGGAACCGTTCCGGGTAGGGCTTCTCGTGTGCCTCCGGCGACGCCACCCCGGTGTGCAACAGGATCGGGGCGAACACGATGCCGCGGGACACGAGCCGCGTCACGAGTTCCTCCGTGAACGGACGGCTCGCGCTTGGCATCTCCGCGCTGCCCGGGGTGGTCGCGAACACCGACCGGTACGTAGATAGCGGCCAGTCACGGTCCACATAGGAATATCGGATCGGCCGGCCGTGCGCCATGAGGTAGCTCGGTACGGACGGCACATCGACCTCGGCCACCCACAGCCGGCGCGGCGAGTACGGCCGCAGCAGCCGGGCGTGCGCACCGCCGTCGAGCGTGAGACGGTCGCCCGCGACCCCGTCAGCGTACGGCTCCGTCGCGCCGCCGGCGACACGGTGCCGCAACTCAACGACCCACGTCCCGTCCGGAAGTTCGGTCGACACGTGCACCACGAGGTTGGTGCGTCCGAGTACGTCGAGTGCGGCCGGCACCGTGGCGGACGTGTTGACCACCAACACGTCGCCCGGCGTCAGCACATCGGGCAGCTCGGTAAAGCAGTGATGGCTGACCTCGCCGGTCTCCCGTCGACCGACGAGCATCCGGACGTGGTCGCGCGCAATGCCGCGGGCCTCCGGCGGCTCGTGAGCGGACAGCGCAGCAGGAACTTCGAAGTCCAGCGTCATCGTCGTCACTTCTCGCTCCACAGGTAAAGTTCGGTGCCGCGCGGGTCGTAGATGGTGAAACCGGAGTGCCCGCGGTCATGGCGCCGCAACGGGGTGGCCGCCGATCCGACGCGGGCGACAATCCGGTCGTACGCGGTGGTGAGCGAGGCGAGGTCGGCGTACTCGATGGCCAGGCGCGCGCCCGGCGATGGGGTGGCCGGTCGCTCGATCTCGACCCGGGCCGCCGGACCAACGGCGAAGACCGATCCGACCTCGTCGTCGCTTTGCCAACCGTCGATCTCCGGGAGCCCAACGACATCGCGGTAGAACGTCGCGGCCGCGTCGAAGTCATCGACCTCGATGGTCAGCCACAACGCCACCGGAGCACCGGTTGGCTCGGTGCCCGACTCGCTGCGAGGCTCGGCGCCGTGGTCGCCGACCAGCGCCACCACCGCGATCGCCGACGGTTCGTCGGCGACCGCCGGGACGAAGTCGGCCAGCTTGTACCGCCCCGAGGGCGGACGTGCCTCGATCAGGCCCAGCAACCCGGGCGCGACGGTCTCCGGCAGCGGCCGGTCGCTGATGTCCTCGCCAGGGAACGCGAGCTGGTGCATGTCGGTGCGCAGATCGCCAGGATCGACGCGCCACACGGTCACGTCCGACTCCTCGGCGGCCAGCACGTTGCGCAGTTGTTCGGTGGCGGCCTTGGCGGCGCCGTACCCGCCCCAGCCCGGGTACGCCTCGACGGCGGCGTCGGAGGTGATGTCCACGACGACCCCATGCGAAGCGCGCAACAGTGGGAGCGCGGCCCGGGTGAGCTCGTGCGGCGCGACCACGTTCGTCTCGACGATGTCTCGCAGCGCGGCCGGATCGAGGTCCGCGCCGGACGGCAGCGGGCTCGGTCCGAGTGTGCCGGCATTGTTGACCAGCAGGTCGAGGCGGCCGGCCGCGGTTGCCGCGCGAATCAGCGCGTCGCGGTGCCCGGCCGACGTGATGTCGCCGACGATCGGCTCGATGCGAACGCGTTCGCCGCTGCCAACCGGCTCGGCACGGCACGCTGCCGATCCGTCGACGCGGAGCTTGTCGGCCGCGGCATGCAAGGCTTCCGCGCCGCGGGCGTCGATGATGAGGTGCCAACCCGCGTTCGCGAGCCGGCCGGCGAGTGCTAGGCCGAGGCCCTTTGAGGCCCCGGTGATGATCGCGGTAGGCATGACTCGACGGTATGGCGGCGGCCCGCGCGCCGAATCGGGCGCGAGCCGCGCGCGGCCTGGGACCTTTGACCTAGGTCCACCGCCGCATGTCTACGAGTGGCTGCGCCGGTTAGCGTTGTCACGTGGACTCGCGTCGGACATTGGACGAGCTCAGCGCCGCGGTGCTCCAGGTCGCGGCGCACCGCTCGGTCCGCGACGTGTTGCAGACCATTGTGGGTACGGCGAGAACGTTGCTCGACTCCGCGTACGCGGCCCTGGGCGTACCCGACGAACAGGGCGGCTTCGCCGAGTTCGTGGTCGACGGTGTGAGTGCGGAACAGTGGGCCGCGATCGGTCCACTGCCACGGCAGCACGGCATGCTCGGCGTGATGCTGTCCGACCCGGCGCCGCAGCGGTTGCCCGATCTTCGAGCCGATCCCCGGTTCGGCTGGTGGCCGCCGGCGCATCCGATGCTTAAGGCATTCCTCGGCGTACCCATTGTGGACGGCGACGAGATCCTCGGCGCGATCTACCTCGCAAACCCGAACGGACGGTCCGAGTTCACCGAAGACGACCAGCGGCTGCTCGGCGTCCTCGCGGCACATGCCGCGATCGCGCTCACCAATGCCCGCCTATTCGAGCAGGGTCGTGAGCTCACCCTGGTGCAGGAACGGCAACGGATCGCCCGCGAACTGCACGACGCGGTGGCGCAGACATTGTTCAGCCTGCGATTGACCGCACAAGCGGCTGCCGCGCTGGTGCCGCGCGACCCGCAACGCGCCCTCGCCGAGCTCGACACCGTGACAGCGCTCGCCACTGAGGCCACCAACGAGTTGCGCCAGATCGTCGCCGAACTCCGCCCGCCAGAGTTGTCGCGGGAAGGCCTTGCCGCGACGCTCGGCTCCCGGGTCGCGCTGCTGAACCGCGTGCACGCCTCGGCAATCGAATACACGAACGCGGGCTGCCCAAAGCTCGCGCCGAAGGTCGAGGAGGCGATGCTGCGCGTCGCCGAGGAGGCGTTGCACAACGCGCTGCAGCACGCGCACGCGAAGCATGTCCGCGTCGCGCTGCACGGCGACGACACGCACGCCGAGCTCGAGGTCATCGACGACGGCCGCGGCTTTGATGTCGGCGAGGTCGCCGCGTCGCATCGGCTCGGGCTCGCGTCGATGCGCGAACGCTCGCACGCTGTTCGCGGCCGGCTCACCGTGGAATCCGCCCCGGATAAGGGCACCACGGTTCGCATGGTGGTGCCGATCGGTGTGTCGAATGGGTGACAAGCCGATCCGGGTGCTGATCGCCGACGACCACACGGTCGTACGTCGGGGTCTGCGTACGTTCCTCGAACTGCAGGACGACATCGACGTGGTGGGCGAGGCATCCGACGGTGCGACGTGTGTCGCGGCGGCGAGGGAACTGTCGCCCGACGTGATCCTGCTCGATCTCGTGATGCCGGGGATGGACGGCGTCGAGGCATTGCGCGCGTTGCGAGACGCCGGTTCAACCGCGCGCGTGCTCGTCATCACGAGCTTCACCGATCCGTCGGTCACGGTGCCAGCGATGCGCGCGGGTGCGTACGGCGTGATCTTCAAGGACGTCGAGCCACGGGATCTCGCGAACGCGATCCGTTCCGTACACGCCGGGCACATGCTGTTGCAACCGGATGTCGCGGCGGCGCTGATGGCGCCGGATCCGGCGCAGGCGTCACCGCTCACCGCTCGCGAGCGCGAGGTGCTCGCGGAGATTGCGCACGGCAGATCGAATCGCGAGATCGCACGCTCGCTGTCGCTGTCCGAGAAGACCGTCAAGACGCACGTGTCGAACGTCTTGATGAAGCTGGGCGTCGCCGACCGCACTCAGGCGGCGCTGCTTGCCGTCCGGCGTGGCCTCACCGGGCCGGACCGGTGACCGCACGCTCGCGGATGGGGCAACGCGGCCGCTCAGGCGGTGAGCGCCTCGAGCAGCGATTGCTGGAGTAGTCCGAGGTAGCCGTAGAGCTCCAACTGACCGACCCGCGGCGATGTCGGATCGCGGAGCACTGCGTCGTCCAGTTCCTCCTCGAGATCCATGTCGTCGCGGACGTCGAGCCGGATGCCGAGCGCCAGACGTACGTCGTTGAGGGCCCGCAGCCAGTCGTCGGCCGCCTCCTCGTCCAGTGAAACCTCCGTGCCGCCGTCGTTCGGCAGCGCGGCGAGGATCGCGCCGGCCTGGTCGATCTTGGCGGTCTTGAGCTCGCCGTCCATGTATTGACGAAGGTCGGCCGTGCTCGCGGGGTCGTCGGGATAGACCGCGGGGAACAGCCGCTCGACGACCGGATCCGCCTGGTCGAAGCCGTCGGTGAGCAGCGCGACGACCTCCGCCGCGACCTGACGCAGTGCTCGCACCTCGTACGCCTCGAACCGCGCGACGCACCGGGAGCCCTTGCGGCGGAACATGCTCAAGGTTGATCCACGGTCGCCCAGAGTCCGTACGCATGGAGTCGCGACGCGTCGTGCTCCATCCGTTCGCGAGCACCCGACGACACCGTGGCCTTGCCCTTGTGGTGTACGTCGAGCATGAGTTTTTCGGCCTTCTCGCGGTTGTAGCCGAACAGCTTCTGAAAGACCCAGGTCACGTAGGACATCAAGTTGACCGGGTCGTTCCAGACGATCGTCACCCATGGCCGATCGTGCTCGGGGACCTCTTCGATCTCCGGCGCGTCGGCGGGGATCACCTGGGGCGCGGCCATGTCCTCCATCGTGCCACGGACCCGGTCACATCCACGTGCCCGTCGCGTCGACCGGCGCGGGCCTGTCACGCCGACGGGCTCGGGCCTGTCACGCCGACCCCAGCTCGCCGCCGGCACCTGGCACGGTTGAGCGACGTCACACGCTCACCGGCTGCCACGCGCTCTAGGCTAAAGATCGTGAGCGATCCCAGCGTCGCGTTGCTGACCGACCACTACGAACTCACGATGCTGCACGCCGCGCTCCGCGACGGCACGGCGAGCCGCACCTGCGTGTTCGAAGTGTTCGCGCGCCGCTTGCCGGCCGGGCGCCGCTACGGCGTGGTGGCCGGCACCGCACGGCTCGTCGACCTGATCTCGGAATACCGCTTCGCCGCCGAGGACATCGACTTCCTGCGCCGTAGCGGCGTAGTCGATGACGCGACCGCCGGATGGCTCGCCGACTATCGATTCACCGGGGAGGTGGTCGGATATCCGGAGGGTGAGCTCTACTTTCCCGGGTCGCCGATCCTGACCGTCTCCGGCACGTTCGCCGAATGCGTGGTGCTCGAGACGCTGGTGTTGTCAGTGCTGAACTTTGACAGCGCAATCGCTTCCGCGGCGGCCCGCATGGTCACCGCGGCGCGCGGTCGGCCACTGATCGAGATGGGATCGAGACGGGCGCACGAACAGGCCGCGATCGCGGGCGCACGGGCGGCGTACATCGCCGGATTCGCGGCGACCTCGAATCTCGCCGCCGGCCGGGCCTACGGGATCCCGACCACGGGTACCGCGGCACACGCGTTCACGCTGCTCCACGATGATGAGCCGGCCGCGTTTGCGTCGCAGGTGGCCGCGCTCGGTAAGAACACGACGTTGCTCGTCGACACGTACGACATAGCCGAGGGCATCCGGAACGCGATCGCGGTGGCCGGCCCGGATCTAAGCGCGATCCGGATCGACTCCGGTGACCTGTCGGCGCTCGCCGTCCACTCCCGTGCGCTGCTGGACTCGCTGGGTGCCACGAACACCAAGATCATTGTGTCGGGCGATCTTGACGAATACTCGATCGCGGCGCTCGCCGCCGAACCCGTCGACGCGTACGGCGCGGGAACCGCCGTGGTGACGGGATCCGGCGCTCCGACCGCCGGTCTCGTCTACAAACTCGTTGAGGTCGACGGCCGACCGGTCGTGAAGCGGAGCGAGCACAAGGCGACCGTGGGCGGACGCAAGGTCGCGGTGCGTCGCCACAAGCCGACCGGTACGGCGACCGAGGAGATCATCGTGTCGCAAGGCGTACCCGATCATGAACCGGGAGACCGGCTGCTCCAGCATTCGTACGTGACCGTGGGTGCGCCGGACGAACCGATCCCGCTCGCCGACTCACGCGAGCACCTTCGGGCGGCATTGATCTCGATACCGTGGGAGGGCCTGAAGCTGTCGGCGGGCGATCCAGCCATTCCGGTGACCATGGTCCCGGCCGTCCCCCCGAGCTAGGAGGTCCCGATGGCGCGCGCGCTCATCATCGTCGACGTTCAAAACGACTTCTGCGAAGGCGGCTCGCTCGCCATCGTGGGCGGCGCGGACGTAGCCGCCCGGATCTCCAACCTTCTCGCCGACCCGGAGCGGGACTGGACGCACGTCGTCGCGACGAAGGACCACCACGTCGACCCGGGTGCGCACTTTGGCGACCCGCCGGACTTCCTCGACTCGTGGCCGCCGCACTGCGTCGCCGGTACGGCCGGCTCGGAGTTCCACCCGGCTCTCGACACCGACCGGATCGAAGCGGTGTTCGTCAAGGGCGAGCATGCGGCGGCGTACTCCGGGTTCGAGGGGCGTACCGGCAGCATCGGTCTCGCGGCGTGGCTGCGCATGCATGACGTGACCGACGTCGACATCGTCGGCCTCGCGACCGACTACTGCGTGCGAACGACCGCGGTCGACGCGGTCAAGGAGGGCTTCGCCGCCACCGTGCTGCTCGACTTCACGGCCGGCGTCTCGCGAGACACCACGGACGTGGCGGTGGAGGCGATGCGAGACTCGGGCGCCGTCCTGGTCGGCGCGCCGACCGTCGCCTAACGGGGCATCGGGACCATCGTCGGCGGCTGCGCAGCCGCTAGCGGCCGACCTCGGGCGTCGTCGACCCGGCACCGACCGGCACTTCACGTTGTGGCGCCCCGGGCGCGTATTCCGGGTAGTGCAAATCGAAGGCCGGCCGCTCGGAGCGGATGCGCGGCATACGGTCGAAGTTGCGTAGCGGCGGCGGGCAGCTGGTCGCCCACTCCAACGACATGCCGAAGCCCCACGGATCGTCGACCTCGACGAGTTCGCCGTACTTGTAGGACTTCCACACGTTGTAGAGGAACGGAAGCGTCGACGCGCCGATGATGAACGCGCCCACGGTCGAGAACGTATTCAGGAACGTGAATCCGTCCGACGCTGCATAGTCGCCGATGCGCCGCGGCATCCCCTCCGCGCCGAGCCAGTGCTGCACCAGGAAGGTGGCGTGGAAGCCGATCAAGGTGAGCCAGAAATGCACCTTGCCGAGCCGGTCGTCCATCATGCGGCCGGTCATCTTCGGGAACCAGAAATAGATGCCGCCGTAGACCGCGAACACGATCGTGCCGAACAGTACGTAGTGGAAGTGCGCCACGACGAAATACGTGTCCGACACGTGCCAGTCGAGCGGCGGCGACGCCAGGATGACGCCGGACAGGCCACCGAACAGGAACGTGGTGAGGAAGCCGAGCGCGAACAGCATCGGCGTCTGGAACGTGATCTGGCCCTTCCACATCGTGCCGATCCAGTTGAAGAACTTGATGCCGGTCGGCACGGCGATGAGGAAGCTCAGGAACGAGAAGAAGGGCAGCAGCACCTGGCCGGTGGCGAACATGTGGTGCGCCCACACGCTCATCGACAGCGCGGCGATGGAGAGCGTGGCGGCGACCAGTCCCTTGTACCCAAAGATCGGTTTGCGGCTGAACACCGGGATGATCTCGGTGATGATGCCGAAGAACGGCAGCGCGACGATGTAGACCTCGGGATGCCCGAAGAACCAGAACAGGTGCTGCCACAGCAAGGCGCCACCAGTCTGCGAGTCGAATACGTGCGCGCCCAGCTGTCGATCGGCCTCGGCGGCAAGCAGCGCGGCGGCCAGGATCGGGAACACCATCAGCACGAGCAACGCGGTGACCATGATGTTCCAGGTGAAGATCGGCATCCGGAACATCGTCATGCCCGGCGCGCGCAGCGTCAGGATCGTGGTGATCATGTTGACCGCGCCGAGGATCGTACCCAGACCGGACAGTACGAGGCCCATGATCCAGAAGTCGGCGCCGATGCCCGGCGAGTTCACCTGATTGGCCAGCGGCTGGTATGCGAACCAGCCGAAGTCGGCCGCGCCACCCGGGGTCGCGAACCCGGCGACGACGAGCGACCCACCGAAGAGGAACAGCCAGTACGCGACGGCGTTCAGCCGAGGGAACGACACGTCCGGCGCACCGATCTGCAGCGGGACGATGTAGTTGGCGAACGCGAACAGGATCGGCGTGGCGAAGAGCAGCAGCATGATCGTGCCGTGCATGGTGAACAGCTGGTTGTATTGCTCGAGCGACAGGAACTGCAGGCCGGGCCGGGCCAGCTCGGCGCGCATGAGCAGCGCCATGAAGCCGCCGATCAGGAAGAACGCGAACGACGTGACCATGTAGAGGATGCCGATCTGCTTCGCATCCGTGGTCCGCAGCAGGCGAGCGATCGCGGATCCCTTGACCGGCTGGTGCACCGGCCACGGCCGCGTCACGATCGGCCTCGGTGCGGTTGTCGTCACGTCGCGCCCTCCTGTGGAAGATCACCGGCCGTCGCCTGTCGCCTGCCGCCGGCAGATGATCGACGCCGTACCCGCACGCGAGAATAGTCCCCGCTGCCGTACGCGTGGGCCAGGGGTACCGAGATTGCCCGTCGGTGGCAACGCGCCCGACCGGATGTCGTGCAACCAGGACTGCCGAAACGCAACGAGGCCTGCTGAAATGCAACCAGGTCTCGGTGTCGAGCGTCGTGTTATCAGGCGGATCTGGCGGACGTGCCGGCCGGATGGCGCCCGCCGACGGTCCGACGCCCGTGGCCGCCCCGCCGCGGACGCAAGGCACCCGGCCGCAGCGTAACCTCGGCACCCCAGCCGATGCCCGGAGGACGAGGCGTGTTTCGTGTGTGGCGGATGGCGCCCTGGATCCGGGCGCCCTTCCTGTTGTTGGGCCGTCCCGGCGTGGCGATCGCACTCATTGCGGCGTCGTTCGTCGCGACGCTGCCGGCCGCCGCCGCGGCGCCGTTCCTGTCTTCGTCGGCCAACGCAACGCTGCACAGCCAGATCCGGCAGGCCTGCCCGACCAGCGTCGGCGATCTGGTCACATACGACATGCACCTATATTCACCGACGGATTATCAGTCGCCGTGGGGCTACCTCCAGAGCACGTCGCTCGCCGACGAGTTCTCAACTGACCAGGCGACCGAGGCGCAACTGGCCGACGTCGCGCGGTCCGGCGGCGGGCTCGCCGCCCCCGAGACGGCGTGGTACGCGACGAACGCGAAGGTCGCCGTCGGCGGCGCGGGTGCCAAGGTCACGTCGATGACGATTCCCGACTTCCAGGATCACGTGACAACTGTCGCCGGTCCGAGCGGCAGCGGGGTGTGGATCCCGGACGGTTTCGCCAGCGCTTACCACCTCGGTGTCGGCGATCAGTTGGTGTACACGTCGTTGTGGGGGCCGCCGACCAAGTTGCGTGTCGCGGCGGTCTACCGGGACATACGCAGTGATCCGAACAATCCGGCGTTCTGCGCGCTGCACACGCTGATTTTCGGCCCGTTCGGCGCTCAACTCCTCAACGACGCGATTCCGCCGGTCGTCCTGATGGATCGCCAGACGTTTATGTCCGGCGTGATCCCCTATCACGGCAAGTCGACGATGATGTTCGCGCTCGACGACCCGACGGTGCCGATCGAGCGGACCGCTGGCGTGGTCGACACGATCAAGAGCGTCAACTTCGCCGCCAATGCGTCATTCAACCAGTGCCCCGACTGTGTCTCGACCTCGTCTGACCTTTCGGCGTTCGCGGTGCGTTCGCAACTCGCCCGAACCGGCATCAAGCCAACCGTCTTTCCGATCACCGCGGCCGGCGTGTTGGTCGGCCTCGTGGTGGTGGCCGCGGCCGCGATCTTCTGGGTGCTGCGTCGGCGCCGCGAGCTCACTGTGCTCTCCGCGCACGGCATGGGTGGCTTCAGTCTTGGCATCAAGGGTCTACTCGAGGCGCTACCGGCATTGGTCACCGGCGCGGCGCTCGCCTGGGTCGGCGCATGGTGGCTGGTCCGCACCGCCGGGCCGGATCCGGAGATCTCGCGCGCCTCGATCATCGACTCCCTGTGGTCGGCGCTGGCCGCACTCGGCGCCGCCATGATCGTCGTGCTGATCGCGGCCGCTATCCGCTGCCGTACCCTCACCGACGAGCGGCACGTTCGTCGCGGCGTACGACTGGCGCGCTGGCCATGGGAACTCCTGCTCATCGCGGCCGGCATCTGGGCGGCTGTCGGCTTCGGATCGGCGACCGTGACCAGGGGAGCGCTGGGCGGCGACGGTGGCATCGTGGTCCAGGTGCCGGCGCGGCTGCTGATCGTGCCGCTGTTGGTGACCGTTGGGTGTCTGACGTTGCTCGGTCGCATCGTGATGTTCATGCTCCGGTCACGCCGGACGCGTCCGGCCGGTGACAACGGATCGACTCGGCGCCGTTCGATGGTCTGGTTCCTGGGCTGGCGACGCGTCGTGCGGGAAGCAGCGGTGGTGGCGGTGCTTGCCGGGTCCACGGCACTGCCGATCGCGCTCGCCACCTATGGCGACACGGTGACCCGATCGGTCCAAGCCACCGTCGACGGCGAGGCGCAGCTGCTGGTGGGTACGGATGTGGTGGTCACGCTCAAGCAACGCGTACCCATCCCGGCCGAGTTCCGCGACAACGCGACCGAGGTGCTGCGACTGACCGGTGTGACGCTCGCCGGCAACGGCGTGAACCTCTACGCGGTCGATCCTGACGAGTTCAGCAAGGTCGCGTTCTGGAACAACCACATCGACGGAGGGTCGCTCGCCTCGGTTCTCGCGCCGCTGTCGAAGGATCATCAGCCCGGCACGCCCTATCCGGCGATCACCAGCGGCAACATTCCGATCGGAGTTCAGACGCCATCCTGGGGCTTCCCGACCGACACCGAATATGACGTGCAGTTCGTCAAGACACTCCCGGCCGAGCAGGGCGGGTACAAGTCGTTGATTGTCACGCCGGCGTCGCTCGGCACCGAGATCAACCAAGCTGTTCCGCAACTCTGGATCCGTGGTGAGCCGAGCAAGATCATGGCCGCCCTCGCCAGGCTGGACCTGCCCGCGGTGTCGACCGCGAACGTCGACGCGGTCTACCCGAACACCGTGTTCCAGCCGTTGACCTACACCTTTGAGTACCTGACCGCGTTGTCCATCCTGACGGGTGTCGTGACCGTCGTCGGACTCCTGCTCTACGTCGAAGCACAGGCACCTGGCCATCGCCGCGGCTACGTGATGGCGCGGCGGATGGGCATGCGCTCCGGCACGCACCGTCGTGCGCTCCTGTTGGAGCTTGCGCTGCCACTGCTCGCCGGGCTCGGCATCGGTCTCGCGGTCGCGCTCGGGCTGACGTACGGTTTCGCGAGCGGCTTCGATGTCGATCCGACGCTGCCGCCGAACACCCTCATTACGTTGCCGGCCGCGGTGATCGCCGGAATCTCCGTGGCGGTCGGCGTGGTTGCTCTCATTGCATCGGCCTTCGCCCAAGTGCGGGTCGCGCGCGCGAATCCGTCGGAGGTGCTTCGTGACACAGTTTGAGCGGTACGGCCAGGTGCCGCCGCCGCGCTCCGATGCGCGGGGCGACCAACCCTACCGGCGAGGCGGACCAGCGCCGGAGTGGATGTCAGAGGACCCGCCGTGGGCCATGCCGACAAGGCGGCACGGCGCGACGATGGCCGGCGATTCGAACGTGGCCTGCATGAACGTGATCCGCACCTATCGCATCTCGAGCGACGACACGGTGCAGGCGCTCAACGGCGTCGACCTCGAACTCGAGCCGGGCACGGTGACCGCGCTGATCGGACCGTCCGGCTCCGGCAAGTCCACGTTGCTGCGCCTGCTCGCGTGCGTCGACCGGCCCGACTCCGGCCTGATCCTTATCCAGGGCCGCGACACCGCCCGACTGTCCCGCGCGCGACGCGTGAAGTTCCGGCGGCGCCGGCTTGGCTACATGTTCCAGAACCCGGCCGACAACCTCATCGAATACCTGACCGTGCGGCAGCACCTTCGTCTCGCGGCGCGCATGCGCGGAGTCCGGCTGCGCCGACGTGAGATGGACGAACTGCTGGACCGGCTCGGCATCGGCGCCAAGGCCAATAACCTGCCCCGCCAGCTATCCGGCGGCGAGCAGCAGCGTGCCGCGATCGCGTTCGCCGCGGTAGGACCGCCGGCATTGCTGGTGGCCGACGAGCCGACCGGCCAACTCGACCACGACACAGTCGGCGATGTCCTCGACGCGTTCGCCGCGCTGGCGAGCACCGGCGTCACGATCGTCGCCGCGACTCACGACCCAATCGTGGCGCAACGCGCCGACCGCGTGGTGCACATGGTGGACGGTCGCATCGAGGAAGAGCGATGATCGCATTGATCGCGGCTCGGGAGGCATCATGAGCGCACCGGTCACGGTCACCGGGCTCACCCGTCGGTTCCGCCGGGGTCCGGAGACCATCACCGCTGTGGACAACGTGTCGTTCGAACTCAGTCCCGGTGAGCTCACGGTCGCGGCCGGGCCGTCCGGCTCCGGCAAGACCACGGTGCTGTCCATTCTGGCCGGCATGGAACGCGCTGACAGCGGCTCGATCAGCACCGACGAGCCGCTGCCGGCCCGGGTACCCATGGCCAAGCTGCCGTGGCGGCACCTTGGCTTCGTACCGCAGTCGATGGCGCTCCTCGACGAGTTGAGCGTCTGGGACAACGTGAACCTCCCGGCGCGCCTCGACCCCTCGGCCGGCGGCCGCGAGACGGACGCCCTGCTGGACGCGTTCGAGATCGCGCACCTAGCACCGCGCTATCCCTCGCAGACGTCCGGTGGCGAGCAGCAGCGCACCGCGATCGCACGTGCCATGCGGCTCAACCCGTTCGTACTGGTCGCCGACGAGCCCACCGGCCACCAGGACCGGCGTCGCGTCGACATGGTGCTCGGGCTGTTGCGCCAGCATGCATATGCGGGCCACATCGTGCTGATCTCCAGCCACGACGGTGCGGTGATCGACGCGGCGGATCGGGTCATCACGCTGGCCGACGGACGGCTCGTCGACGACTCGCGCCGCAATCCGCTTCTCTACGCCTGACGCGGCACGCAACGCCTGACGCGGCGCCCGGGTACAGGCGCCGCACCCGACGCCGACCGCACGCTCACGCTGCACCCGTTAACCGCCGATGCGATGCTGAACGTCGGGTTGCGGCACCCCGGTGCTGCGCGACCGGAACATCGACGGCCGGCGTACGCATCGGTGAAGGGCGGGGAGCACGTGAGCGAAGAAGTCGACGTCATCGTGGTGGGTCTCGGCGTCGGTGGCGAGGAGGTCGGCGGCAAGCTCGCCGAAGCCGGTCTCCGCGTCGTCGGCGTCGAGCGACGTCTGGTCGGCGGCGAGTGCCCCTACTGGGGGTGCGTACCCAGCAAGATGATGATCCGCGCGGCCAACCTGCTGGCTGACGCGCGCCGCGTCGGCGGCATGGCCGGCACGGCGACCGTCACGCCCGACTGGGCGCCGGTAGCGCGCCGGATCCGGGAGGAGGCCACCGACTACTGGGACGACAAGGTCGCCGTGGATCGGTTCGTAGGTAAGGGCGGCACGTTCATACGAGGCAGCGCACGCTTGACCGGACCGGGAACGGTCGAGGCGGACGGCACGACGTACCGGGCCGGACGCGGCGTCGTGATCGGGGTCGGTACGTCCGCGGTGGTGCCGCCGATCGACGGTCTGGCCGACACGCCGTACTGGACGAACAAGGAGGCCATCGAGACGGAGACGCTGCCCGAGTCGATGATCTGCCTCGGCGGTGGGGCGATCGGCATCGAACTCGCGCAGGCGTACGCCCGTTTCGGCACTCGCGTGACCATCGTGGAGGCACTCGACCGGCTCGTCGCGCTGGAGGAGCCGGAGTCGTCGAAGCTTGTCGAGAGCGCGCTTCGGGCGGACGGCATCACGGTGCTGACCGGCGCGCCGGCACGACAGGTCCGCTATGACGCCGATCAGTTCACCGTCCAACTGGACGGTGGCGACCAGGTCAGCGCGGAACGTTTGCTGGTGGCCGTTGGACGACGCGCCAACCTGGCCGGTCTCGGGCTCGAGACGATCGGACTGGATGCGGCCGCGCGGGCGATCGAGGTCGATGACCGGATGCGGGCCGCCGACGGCGTCTGGGCGATCGGCGACGTGACCGGGCACGGTGCGTTCACGCACATGGCGATGTACCAGGCCGGCATCGCGATCCGGGACATCCTCGGCCGGGACGGACCGCCGGCCGACTATCGCGCCGTGCCGCGCGTGACCTTCACCGATCCGGAGATCGGCTGCGTTGGCCACACCGAGGCAACCGCACGCGCTGCCGGCATCAACGTGGCGACGGCCATCACCGAGATCCCGTCGAGCGCACGCGGCTGGATCCACAAGGCTGGCAACGACGGGTTCATCAAGCTCGTCGCGGACGCCGATCGTGACGTGCTCATCGGCGCGACGTCGGCGGGGCCGGTCGGCGGCGAGGTGCTCAGCGCGCTGATCGTCGCGGTCAAGGCCGAAGTGCCGATCGCGACACTCCGCTCGATGATCTACGCGTACCCGACGTTCCATCGCGCCATCGAGGACGCGCTGAGCCGTTTGTAGCTGATCGACTCAGGCGGAGGGTACGTCGCGGACCTCGTACCAGCGGGGGTCTTGCGGTGTGGCAGTGAAGTCATAACGCACCGCGCCGTCGGCGCCCAGCGCGACCAACGTCGCGGATGTCGACCCGTAGTGGTGCACCACGCCGGCCGGGTCTTCGATCTCGTGGTCGATGATGAGTCCACGCTCGTCGGTCGGCGCGAGACCGTCGCCGCGCAACAGGTCGATCCAGCCCGGCCAGGCGTCGGCAGGCGCCGGACCAGGGGCGGGCGAGACGTCCGGCAGCGCGCGCAACAGCGGCAGGAAGTGCGGCACGAGTGGGTCGGACTCGCGATCGAGTCCAAGGTTCACCACGATGTGGTCGCCGGGCGCGAGCGAGCGGCGATCGAGGTCGGTGCCATCCCAGGACCATAGGTCGATGCTCGCGACATCGGCCCGCAACAGATGGAAGCCGTCGTATTCGGCGAGAGCCGCACGGTCCGCAATGCCCGGCACCGGGCCGGCTCCCCCAGCGAGAGCCGCGAGTGGCAGGGCACCGCGCGTCGGTCGAGGTCCGCCGTGCTCTGGCGGATCCCGGCGTACGCCATTGAGCAGCGCCGCCACGGCGGGACGCGACCGGTCAACGGCCAGCCACGTGCCACCGGCGGTGCGGTCGCGGCCACCCCATGCGTACGGCTGATCCGGCCAATGCGGTGCTGGTGCGTCCCAGGTTCGCTCGGTGAACTCGTCACGAACCGCGGCGACCAGCAGCGGCCAGCGCGAGCCTGGCGCGAAGCGCAGCATCACGGTGCACACGCCGATCACGGTATCCGGACCTGACCGTCGTCCGGCAACGCGCGCGGCCCGGGACCGCCCCAATCAGCTCGCGATCGCGGCGCGCAGCTCGAGAATCAGCGCTGGCGTCAGTCGGCTGCCGGCGCGCGTCGCAAACAGCGTCATCTCGTACGCCGCCGAGGCAAGGTCGGCGGAGCGCTCCGCCACGACGCCGAGCACCGAGCCACTGCCCAGCGCGCTGATCAGCAGGTAACCGTCGGACATGTCCACCACGACGCGGTTGAGCATGCCCAGTGAGTACGTGTGGGCAGCGCCGGTCGCGAGGCTCGTCATGCCGGAGACGACGGCCGCGAGACGATCCGCGTTCGCCCGGTCATTGATCGCGGCGGCCGCAACGAGCAGTCCGTCGGAGGACACCGCGACGGCGCCGAGCACACCGGACGTCGTTTGCGTGAACGTGTCGAGCTGCCAGGTGAACGCCTCGGCCTCCGGGCTCAGTGGCGCGTCGCCGTGGCCGTTGAGCCGACCGGAGTCGCCCGGCGGGCCGTCGTCCGCGAAACGGCCCGTTCCGTACGCATATGACCCGGTCATCGAATGCGCCCCTCGTCGTCGATGCGGTCGCCGGCCGCTTCGTCGAGTGCCCGCGACACGCCGCGCTCAAACTCCTCGACCAGGCCACGCGCCTCGTCCGGGTCCAAGGTACGAAACGCTGGCACGTCGATCTGGTGCTCGGCCGGGGCGGTGGCACCGGGTACACGTCGCAACAGCCCGGATGGAGCAGTGCCGCTGGGCGGGGCTGCGGGCGGCGCCTGGTCATCGGTAGCGGCCGGCAACACTTGTCCGGAAGGTGCGTCGACAGTGCTGCTGTCGCTTTCCAACGGAGCGGCTTCGGCCGGGGCCACCTCCGCGGAACCCGCTTGTTGCGCGACGTCGGTCCGTTCGGCGTCGGGCCGCGTGACATAGCGCGCGACGCCACCGGCGGGAAACACCGTACTTTCGCTGAACGGGCCGTCGGCGGCCGCGTCCTCGACCACGATCTCATCGCCGGCGGTGTCGTCATCGGCCGTGGCGTCGTCGGCTGGTGGGGGTGGGGTCGGTGGTTCCGCTGGACGAGCTGCGCTGCGACCGAATTCGCGCAGCGAGCCGGCAAACCGCCCCTTTGGCCGCAACAGCTCGGCGCCCGGATCGGGTGGGCCGAATGGTCCGCCGCCGGCGGCGTACCCAGTGCCGGCGCGCGGCAGGTCGACGTCGGCGAACGGAAGCTCGCCGCTGTCGCCGGTCGCGGGCACTCCAGCGTCGTCGGTAGTCACGGTGGCCGTGGTGGATGCCGAACTCGCCGATGCCGAACTCGTCGGGCCGGGCGGCAACGCGGGCTGGCCGGGCGGCAGCACCTCGAACGCGTTCCACGACTCGCCGCGGCCGAGAACCGCGGATGCGCGCTCGAAATGTTCGATGTTGAACGGTCGCGAGTCCAGCGCCGGCACCGGCGCCGCGGCCCGACCGACCGCGACGCCGACCAGGTTCGCGCCCACTCCGCGCGGTCGGGGAATGTCCGCATCGGCGACCACTGGCGCGGTCGCTCTGGCCGTGTCGGCTGGCGTCACGGTGCCGACGTGGCGGCCAAGGTCCACGATGACGGTCGTACCGGCGCCGGGTGTGTGCTCGAACGTCACCACGAAGTCATAGCGGCGCGCGATCCGACCGACGAGGAAGAGCCCGAGCGCACCGGTCGATGCGAGGTCGAGCCGTTCCGGCTCGGCAAGCCGGGCGTTCACGGTGGCAACCTGCTCGTCGGACATGCCGATGCCCTCGTCGACGATCGACACGCTGTGGTCGTAGGGCCGTGCCAACACGCGTACCCGCGAAGCCGGCGGCGAATACGCCGTGGCGTTCGCGATCAGCTCCGCAAAGAGCAGCACCGCGTCATCGATGACGACCGGCTGGACCATCGTGCTCGCCGGCACGAAGACGTCCACCCGACTCTCACTCTCGATTTCGTCCGCCGCGAGTTGGATGAGGTCGGCGAGCGCCATCGGCGTGACGTATCCGCTCTCGTCCGCCGCGTGGCGTCCGTTGCCGGCCGAGTCGGACAGCGTGATGAGGCTCGCCGTGGCGCGGCGCAGTCGGTGGGTCACGTGGTCGAGGCGACGAAGCACGGTGCGGGTAGCCGGGTCTGTTTCGGCGCGTTCCAGCCGATCGATGATCGAGACCTGTCGCGCGACAAGGTTCGCCGCGCGGCGCGTCGCGTTGCCCGTCATCTGTACGAGGTTTCGCCGCGCGGCAGCTTGCCGCTCCACGACCGAGGTCGCGGTGCGCTGCGTGCGGACGAACACCCGCGCGAGGTCGCCGGCCTCGGTGGGGGCGGTCACCGGCAGGGCTTGGATGGGTACGTGATCGGCCGCCTCTGTCTCGTCGTCGGCGACCCGTCGTAGCTGTGCGACGGTGTGGTCGGCGGCGTCGGACTCGGCCTGCGCCAACCCGCCCAGCGTCCGCGAGACGGATCGGATCACCAGCCAGGCGGCGAGCGCGATCAGCAGCACGACGAGCACGGTGACGCCGGCGACGACGTACGCCACGATCAGGTCGCCACGCTGCTGGCTCGCTACCGCGCTCCGGACGTCGGCCGCGATCTTCGCCTCGACGAGACGCCCGAGCTGCACGTAGGACACGAGTTGCGGATACAGGTCGGTGGGCGAGAGTGTCGCGACTGCGCTGCGTGGCGCGGAGGCGAACGCGGTGACGAACGACGGCCCGACGCGCTCGACGTACGCCGTCGTCACGATCCGGTAGAGGTCGCGCTGCGATGCGGACGCGTACGTGGCGAACTGCGCTTCGAGCCCCTGCGCGGCCTGGGCCGCGGCGGCGTAGTCGACGACCGACGACTCGGATAGCTGCACCGTCGCGACGAGGAGGTCGGCCGCGCTCGCCGCGTGGCGTGCGTCGATCCGCAACACCGTGTCGAGCGCGAGGACCTGCCGACCGGCGGCGGTTGACGGGTCGGCGAACTGCGGTAGCGACAGCGAAGCGATGATCGCCTCGATCGCCGCGCTGAACGCCGCGACCGCGGCCGCTGGCGTCTCGCGTCCTGCCGTGATGCTCTGACGCACGGCGTCCAGCGCCGCCGCTGCGTCGATCGCGGTCTGGACCTTCGCCGGCATCCCGCTGCCGAGCGCGTTCTTGACATCGGCGATGCGATCGTCGACCTGGCCGGATGCGCTGTCCAAATCGGCGGCGGTCTGCGTGCCCTCGAGGAACCCGACGGACGCGAGCTCTTCCGATTCGAGACTCTGCAACACTCCGCCGACCTGGTTCGCGACGAGCATGGCGTGCGAGACGTCGCCGGCGCGCTTGGCGCGGACCAGCCGACCGCCCACGATCACCGCCCCGAACGCGAGCACCGCGACGAGGAGTACGGCAACGAGCGCGGTCACCCGCCGACGCACGCTCACGTTATTTAGCGACACCGTTGCGCCCCCAGTCGTCGGACGCGGCTTCGCCGTTGCCGGAACGGGTTTCCGAGGATGACGACGGCCGGCGATGATGCGTCACACCGGCCGGCAAGAGTTCGCGACGCTCGGCCGCCGCTGGTCCGCCGGCCGATGCCGGGGCCGACCCGGGTGCGCCAGCCGACGCCGGACCCGACCCCGGCGCGCCGGACGGACCCGGCGCGGCGCCGCTTGACGCGGTGGACGGGTCCGATGTGCCGGCCTGCGCGCTCGCCGCACCCAACGGAGGCGGCATCACGGCGGCGGGTGGCGGCATGATCTGCTGCCGGCGCCGCGGTAACGGTTCTCCCTCGTCGAAGCGTTGCTGTCCACCGTGTGGCAATGCCGTCAACGAAGGTGGCGCGCCGGCGCCGTGGCGCCCGACCGCAAGCGCGCTCATGTCGGCTCGCGCATCCGCACCGGTAACCGCGCGTCCGACGTCGGAGGCGTACCCAAGACCGGCGGAACGTGGCTCCGACCCGTACGCGGCTCGGGTGGCACCGGGCTCCTCGGCGTCAGTTTGAGTGAGGTCGCTCAGTGGCAGATCGCGACGACGGATCGCCGCGATCGTCATCGGTACGCACGCGATGAGCACCGCAAGCGCGGCGATCCCGATGGTCATATCGCGGCTGCGCCGCGTGTCACTGATCCGGGTCGACAGCAGGTCGTCCATGGTGCGCAAGATCGAGGTGGCCAGGGCGTCGGCGGAGGCGCGAACCGCCGTCGCGGCGGCCGCCGCAGCAGCCGCGTCAGCGCTCGACGAACCAGCGCTCGACGACCCGGTGCCCGACGACCCGGTGCTCGACGACCCGGTGCTCGAGGTCGCGCCGATCGCGATGAGTGCGGCCGCGTCCAGACCGAACCGATCGGCTGCGCTAAGCGTCTGGTCGCTGATCGCCGCGTCGGGCGAGGCCGCGGAGGCGTTCTGTACGTCAACGGCAACGTCGGCGGCATCCCGTTGGACGGCCGCTCGCAGGTCGGCGCCCGATCCACCGGAGCCGAGGACGAGCAGGTCGGCATACCGGCCGGACATCACGATGGCCTCGGGAAGATCGGCCGTCACGGCGGCTTGCAGTGCGACGCTCTCCGGGTGCGCATCGCCGTCCAGGCCGGAGCTCGCGCGCACCTTGTCGGTAAGCGATAGCAATTGGTCGGTGATGTCCTCGTACGCCGCGAGGGCGTCGGCCGGCGCGAGCTGTGTCCGGGTGTGCAGCTGCTGGATGCGATTGTCCACATTCGCCCAGATGGTTTGGGTACGCAATGCCGAGCCGTATGACTCGTCGACGCTCGTGACTGCGAGTGCCGCGCGGTCGACCGGCCGGAGGTCGGGCGTATCACCGGCGACCGCGGCGGATTCGGCCACCACGACGGACACGATCGTCTGCTCCAACGCTCGGACATACGCCACGCCGTGCCGCTCGGTGGTGGCCGCGTCCAGCGAACGTCGCTCACTGCCCCATGCCTGCATGAACAGCACAGCGGTGGGCACCAACACGGCGACTGCGAGCAGCGCACGCCACGCGACCGCCCGATGTCGGGTTCGCGCGCTGTCAAGCTGCGCAAATGTCGTCATCCGCCGAACCTCTGCATAGCTAAGGGACGGCTTGCGCGGCAACCGATCGTGGGGAGTGCATGCCGGTACGCGCGGATTAGCCGACGCCGGAGTGTATCCAGCGTCGTGACGTCGCGTCCATCGATAGCGGCACCGAACGCGTCCCCCGGACCGGGGAGTCCCCCCAGGCCACGACGTCGGCTACCGCGGCACGGTCACCGCCGACTGCCCTGCCGCCTCCGGATCGGGCATCGAGGCGCCCTCCACGTCGATGTTCGGCAGGATCCTGTCGAGCCATCGCGGGACCCACCAGGCGTGGTCACCAAGCAGGGACATGATCGCGGGTACCAGGATCATCCGTACCACGCTCGCGTCGATCAGCACCGACACGGCCATGCCCACCGACAGCATCTTGACGGTCGGATCGGGGTTCACCACGAAGCTGATGAAGACGACGATCATCACGGCGGCGGCGGTCGTGATAACGCGGGCCGTGCTGCCGATCCCGATGGCCACACTGCGATGCGCGTCGCGATTTCGGATATATGCCTCGTGCACCCGCGAGATGAGGAACACCTCGTAGTCCATGGACAGTCCGAACACGATGGCGAACATGATCATCGGTACGAAAGCGGGTATCGGCACCGTTTGATCGAGCCCGATCAGGTTCGACCCCCAGCCCCACTGGAATACCGCGACCACGACGCCGTACGCGGCGCCGACCGACAGCAGGTTCATCACCGCCGCCTTGATTCCAATGGCGAGCGATCGGAACGCAGCAGTCAGCAACAGCAGCGACAGCAGCACAACCGCGCCGATGAGCAACGGCAGGCGGTCCACCACCCGTTGAGTGAAGTCCACGTTCCCGGCCGTCGATCCGGTCAGGTAAGTGGTCGCCGGGATCGTCGGCAACACGTTGTCGCGCAAGTCGTTCACGAGCGTTGTGGTCGCCGCGGCCTGCGGACTCGACTTCGGAATGACGTTGAGGATCGCGGCGTCGCCGGCCTGGTTCACCGACGGCGGGAAGACCGACGCCACGTCGTTCGTCTGCGCAAGCGTCTGCTGCGCGTTGTTGAGCAGGGTCTGTGCCTGCGACTGGGACTGGCCCGGCGGAATCGAGACAAGCACGGTCAACGGCCCGTTCGCGCCCTGTCCGAATCCCTCGGTGATGTAGTCGTACGCGCGACGGTCGGTGTCGGACGTCGGATCGGTGCCGGAGTCGATCTGCCCGAAGCGGATGAAGAACAACGGGATGGTCAGCACCAGCAGCACCAGGACGGCGGCGATCGCCCAGGGCCAAGGGCGGCCGCTCACTCGGCGGCCCCACCTGGCAAACGCGCTGTTCTCGTGTGCGCGGTCGAGTTCCCGGAGGTGCGCCGCGCTGCTGAGATTGGTGCGTGCACCAGACGGCGTCGCCGCACCGCTCGCTGTCGAGGCCGCCTGGCGTTCGCGACGCTCGCGGCGGCGGTCGACGAACGACCGGACCGTCGTGCCGGCCAAACCCATGAACGCGGGTACGAGCGTCAGCGCGGAGAGCATCGTCACGGCGACGACGAGCGCGGCCGAGACGCCGAGCGCGCTCACGAACGGGACGCCGGCGACGAACAGGCCGAGGATCGCGATGATCACCGTGCTGCCGGCCACCACGATCGCACCGCCGGAACGTGCGTTGGCCTGACCGATCGACTCGACCACGGGTACGCCTCGATCGATCTGCTCGCGATGGCGGGCCACCTGGAACAGTCCGTAGTCGACCGCGACGCCGAGACCAAGCAGCGTCGCGATGGTCGGCGCGGTGGTCGGGAACGTGAACGCGGCGGCCAGCAGACCGAGCGTGGACAAGCCGGCGATCACGCTGAACGCCGCGGCGACCAGTGGAATCAGGGCGGCGACCAGCGAGATGAACATAATGAGCAACAGAATCAGCGCGCAGCCAAGCCCGATCGCCTCGGACCGCTGGTCGCTCGTGTGTTTGTCCACCTGCCCGGCGGCGTTGCCGTAGTCGACGGTGAGGCCGGCATCGGTGGCCGGTTTCGTGGCATTGTGCAGCGAATCCAGGTACGCCTTATCGAGAGTGTTCGGGTTCACGTCGAAGAACACCGGTGCGTACGCGATGGTGCCGCTCTTCGACAGCGTCGGTGAGTTGGCGCTAGCGAACGGGCTTGTCGCACTGAGTACGTGTGGCAGGTGCGCGACGTTCGTGACTGCCTGGTTGATCTGGTTTTCGGTCGCGCTCAACTGCTTACCGGCCGGCGCCACGAAGACGATCTGGCCGGAATTCGTGCTCTGGTCCGGAAACTTCTCGGTGAGGAACGTGGTGCCCTTCGAGGATGCGCTGCCCGGCACCGTGTAGTTATTCGAGAACGCGCCGCCGAACGCGCCACGGAGGGCGACGAGTGCCACCACGATGACGAGCCAGACCGCGATGACGTACCAGTGGTGGCGGGCGCAGAACCGGCCAACCTTGTAGAGGAACCGGTGCACGGCCATCCCCTCCTCCGCCGCCAACGCGCGATCCATCACACGGCTCGGAGGCTTCCGTCTTCGAACACCTGCCCGAAGACCTGGCCGCCCACGCCCCAGACCAGGGATTTCTTGAGCCTACGGTGGTTGGCGCACGGCACGTCGGGCTTTGCATTGCTTCGCCGGGCCGCATCGATCCTCGGGCCGCAACCCGCCGGGGTCACCCGTCGCCTGCACCACGTCGGCGCCACTACGAGTTCGGCCGCGCCGGCCGGCGGCGGCGCTACTGCAACGGGAACGGCGGCTGCCACCAGTCTTCGCCGGCGACCGTCTCCACCGACGCGACCCACTTGACCCACCAGAAGCCGCGCCGGCCGGGTGCGACCAACCGCGCTGGCGCGCCGTGCCCAGGGTCAAGCGGGTCATCGGCGATGTGGGTCGCGAGCCAGAGCGCCGACGCCTCGGCGGCCGGGAATCGGCGGCGGTATCCGGTCGTCGACGTCACGACGATGACGTGACCGGACGGAATCTCGGCCAGCAGGCGGTCCAGGCGGACCCCGCGCCAGTCCTGCGCCGCGTACCAGCCGCCGGTGCAGTCCAGGATCGCGCGCACCCGATCCGTACCCTCGGCAAGCTCGGGATAGCCGACGAGCCGGACGCCGTTGGCGTCCCGGACGCGGACCGTGTAGGTCGCCGGGTCGATCGACGGGATGCGGTCGAACAACCATGACGTGAGCGGCATCGCGGCCGGATCATCGGTGCCCGTCTCGTACGACCCGGTGACGCGCCGGCGCCGCCCGGGCAGTCCAGCGATCGTCGCGATGCCTTCCACCGCCGCGAACAGCACACCGCCGACGCCGACCAGGCCGGCGAGCCGCAGCGCGTTGCGGCGCGACAAGTCGGTGACGCGGAGCCGCTGCGGTCGCGTCACGAGGTGTACGACGAACAGTGGTACGGCGACGAGCGCGGCGCCGACATGCACCTGCATCGCCGTGACCCCGAAATACGTGTGCGGGCCGGCGTACGAGTGCGCGAACCCGCCCGCCAACGACAGCAGCACGCTGATCGCGAGCAGGATGCTCGTCGCCTTCACCACGACACCGCGCGCGCCGCCCGGCCGGACCAGGCCGCGCCGTACGATCACCTGCTTCCACGGCACGAGCGCCAGCACCGCGATGCCGAGCGCGGCATGCGTGACCGTGACGACGCGGGCCGGCCAGAGGGTACCCGTACCGAACGCGAGCCACCCGGTCACGAAGGCGGCCGGCAGCACCACAAGCAGCGCGAGGTTGGTACGCCGTCCGGCGCGCCGCGGCACCTTCGTCGTTACGGCCACGTGTCCATCGTGCCGCGCCGTGCGGCACCGCCCGACCCTCGGATCGCCGGCGGACGTGCAGGGTTGACGGGCCCGAACTTTCGGCATAGGCAGTGTAGAAACTGCGCGGCCGGGCTCGCGGCGCAGGCCGAGCAACGATCACACCGCCGGAGGAGACCGCATGGAGACGAACCTCGCGAGGCTCGCGGATGCGGCGCTCGATCGGTTCGGCGACTACCGAGCGCTGTTCATCGGCGACGAGTGGTACACGTCGGCCGGATTGCATGCTCGCGCGACGCGCGTCGGCGCCGGCTTCGTGGCCGCGGGCGTCCGGCCCGGCGACCGCGTGGTCGTGATCATGGCCAACTGCCCCGAGGTCGGCATCGTCTATCACGCGTTGTGGCGGGCCGGCGCGGTGATCACGCCGGTGGTCTTCCTTGTTACCCCGCCGGAACTGCGGCACATCATCGCCGACTCGGGTGCGGTGGCGGTGGTCACGACCGCCGAGGTCGCACCCAAGGTCGCCGCCGCGCAGGACGGGGCGCCACACCAGGTGCCGGTGTTTGTGGTCGGCGCGAACTTTGCCGAGCTGGAGGCGGCCGAGCCTGGAACGATCGTGGACCGCGCGCCGAACGATCTCGCCGCCCTTCTCTACACCGGCGGCACGACCGGACGCAGCAAGGGCGTCGCGCTGAGCCACGCGAACCTCTCGAACGCCGGCGCCTCGTCCCGATCAGTGAGCCACGTGCCCGGTCTGCTGCGTGGCATCACCGCG
>DATFRR010000201.1:0-36968 GCA_035263025.1 Micromonosporaceae bacterium | reverse complement strand
GTCCCCTACGTCGCCGCCACCGCTGCACTCGTCCGCCAGGAGTTTCCGCAGCTCACCAACGCACAGATCGCGCAACGAATCTTCGACACGACCGACCCGCCGCCGGTCGGTGCAAGTCGGGCCGACTACGGCCACGGCATTGTCGACCCCTACCGTGCCGTCGCCAGCGCGGTAACGGCGGTCGGAACCGGTGGCGGCCAGGTCACGTCGGCCTCGCCCACGCTTGGAGCGGACGCCGGCACCGGTACGCCGGCCGCCGCGGCCATCACACCCGGCCGGCAGCGCTGGGTCGTCGGCGCCGCTGCCGCCGTCGCCCTCATCCTGTTGGGTTTCGCGTGGACGCTGGCCGGCGCCTATCGTCGGCGACTCGATCGCAACGCTTGATCGCCAACGTCGTCGGACGTTCTCGTGACGGCGAGACGGCCGCCTCGCATGACGGCTGACGCGACCCGCACCCCGCGTCGACCAATACGCCGAAGGCCGCCCACGGGCGCGTGACGCGCCGCGGACGGCCATTCGACAGGAATCTCCGGCGGGACCGGTGTCCCCCGCACGGAACTGTGTCTCGGCGTAAACCGTGTCTCAGCGTGAACCGTGTCTCAGCGGAACATGTTCGCGTTGCGGATCTCGGTCGCTTGATATTCGGCGGCCGACTCGTCCACGGCGGTCTTGATGTCGCGCAGCATCCGTGTCAGGTCATTGGCCGCGTTGGTCCACTTGAGATGGTTCGCGTCATAGGCCTCGCGGGCTGTGCCGCCCCACGTCGCGACGAGTGGCTTCGCATCGGCCTCGAGGTTGCCCAGCTGACCGGTCAACTCGTTGATGGCCGACTGGATGTCACGGCTCGCCTGCTCTAGCGCGGCGAAGTTGACGACGAGCAGGCCGTCATTGGAGGTGCTCATGGTCAGCTCGCTCCCTTCAGCGGCAGGTTCACCGTGGTCTGCGGGCGCATCCGGCCCGCCGCGTTGGCGTCCGAAGTGGTGTATTGCCCGGCGGCCGTGCGCATCGTGTCCGCGGTCGCCCCGAGCGCTTGGTTCAGCGCATTCTGGTCATCCGCCCACTCCTGCTTGACCTGTTCGAACGACCGGCCGCCGGCGCCTTGCCACTGCGTGCGCAGCACCTCGAGCTCGCTCAACAACCGCTTGAGCGTGCTCTGCAACGACGCGTTCACGGTGTCGAACTTCGTCGCGGTCTGCAGCATGACGGCAGCCTCGGCTTGTGTCGTCTGCATGCTCGGTGTCACCTCGCCTCACGTGTGTCGACTGTGTGGTCCGTCGACGAAGTCGACGTCTTCGATGCGCACCGACCGTATCGACGGGGACGATTTTCTGGCTACCCTCACCTGCCGGGCTGTGGATAACTTCCGGCGGACTAGCGTTCGCCAGCGCTCTGGGCGGCCGTACGGCTGAGCACCACGCCGGACGGCAGCGCGTTGACGACATCGCTCGGCAACGTCACCACCTTGGCGGCGGCGTACCCGAGACTGGTCAGCGCATCCTTGTCCGCGATCGCGAATAGTTCGTCCGCGTCTGTCACCAGATATACCGGCGCAGACGCGATCGCTGCGCCGCTAGCACCCGGCGCTACTCCGGCTCGTACCAACACGGCACGCCCCGGCGGCACCACCAGCCGAGTTGCATTCGCCGATGTCGGCCCGTCGTCGGCCGGCACGGTCGCTGCCGTCGCGACGTTCGTCACCGCACCGGCGTCGTCCAGCCCGACGCAGAGCGTGGTGTTCCGCGGGGCAAAAGTTGGAGTGTCGGCCGGCCAATCCGCGCCGACGCCGATCGATGGCGCCGCGCCGTCGAACGTACGCTGATCCACCTTGACGGGACCGGTGGCGCCCTCGTCGACCAGCACGTCGCTCTGCAACGGCGTGATGATGGCGATGTCGTTGCGGCGTACGAGTCCGTAGATGCGCTCGTCCGGCGTCTCACCGGTGTAGACGACCGTACCCGTGGTCAGGCTGCTCGCCGTCGACCTGCCGTCGCGGGCAAACGTGATCGCCTTGAGGTCCGAACCAGGTGGCAACGCGTTGACGATGACGTCCGGCACTGGGCGAGGCTCACCCGCGCCGTTGAGTGGCACCGAGACGATCACGTCCGGGTCAGCGATCCGGAACCGGCGATCGTGCCAGATCAGATATTGCGTGCCGTCCGCGGTGACCGCAAGAACGGCGGAGTCGCGCAGGCTGCGACCACCCGACACGCTGCCGGACACCACGGTCGCGGCGCTGCCGTCGGCGCTCGAACACACCGACCAGCCACCGCTGAACAGGCCGGCGGCCGGTGGTAGAGAGTCGGGCGCGCCGGCGATGCCGAGTGTGGCGCCGCGCGGCGCACCCGTGAGGTCCGCGTGCGAGACCGTGACGGTCGTCGCGTCGGCTGCACCGATCACGAGGCGCGCCGACGCGTAGTTGAGCACCGGGTGCAGCATGCCGTTGACGTAGACGAACCGCGCGCCCGTCTCCTTCTCGACGATCACGGCGTCGGTGCGCCGCCAGTTCGGCGCCGTCGGCGAGATCAGCCCGATCGCGGCAAACGCAGCGAGCGACAACACCGCGATCACGACGCCGGCACCGATCGCGCCGCCGCCGCGACGGAACTGCGGCAAGTTGCCGTCGGCGCGCTGCCCGACCGCGGCACCGAGCAAACGGCGCGTGGCAAACCGGTATGCGCGCAGTTCCTCCGACCTCGACGCCATGGTGAACCAGATTCCCCTCGCGGCCCACGCATCGGACAGTGACGCGGACCGATGCCGTGCCATACCATAACGCCTTGCCGGCCGGGTCCGGCGACTGTGGACGGACGCTCGCAAGCGCACCGCGCCGCGGGACGCACCGGGCGGCAGGTCCTCGTGTGGCCGCCATGAACGGCGACCAAGCGGCCACGAAGCAGCCGCGAGCACGCCGGAGGAGACGCGATGGCGGCGATCAAACCGGACCGGGCGCGCAGCACTGCCTACCGGCGGCAACGGATCGTGTGTCTGGTCGCGGCGACCGCGCTGATAGTCGCCGCGACCGCGCCGGGCGCGATCGGCCTGGGCGTGCCGGGCATCGTCCTCGCCGCGCTCGCGGTGCCGCAGTGGCGCGGTCGGGCACCGGTCGCCTGGATCGGCACCGCGCTCGGGTACGCGTCGCGCGCCCGGCACACGTACGCATCCGGTGGGTTCCTGCCGCTCGTTGCGCCGGACGCGACCGTCGTGCCGCTGGAGATCTCCGGAGCCGAGGTCGGCGGGATCGCGGACCGGCACGGACTCGCGGCCATCGTCGAGATCGGCGATCCCGAGGCGTTGTTGGTCACCGGCGAGATCGCGGTGCCGTTGCCGGCCGAACTCGCTGGTTCGCCAACACCCGCCGAACCGACGGCGACGACACAAGTGCTCGTCGTCCGGCGAGCACAGTTTCAGCGTCTGTTCGTGGCCGTACGCGTGGGTGGCGACGGTGTCGGTTGGACCGACGCGCAGCTTCGGCAGGCACTGTCCGCCGCGGTCCGCGGTGTGGTACGGCGACTGGCCCGCTCCGGCGTGACGGGACAGGTCCTGTCGGTGCAAGCGACGTCCCGCACCGTCGACTGGGCGGTGAACGCGGCGCCGCACAAAGCGGCCAACGCCACCGAGACGCTCAACGGCACCGAGACGCTCAACGCCGCCAGGGCGGTCAACGCCGCCACGACGGTCACCACCGCCGGGCAGGCGCGCGGCGCGCGGGCGGACGCTGATGTCACCACCATCGACGAACGATGGGATCACTTGCGTGTCGGTCCGGCCGAGGACGCCGTCGCGCACGTGACGATACGCGTCGGGCTTCGCGCCGATCGACTCTCGTCCGAGTTGCTCGCGCGCCTGTTGGCGGTGCCGGCCACGGCGATCGCGCTGTCGATCGCGGACGAGCAGTTGCTGATGCGTGTCGCCGGTCCGACGACGGCCGCGCTCGCCGCCGCGGTGGCGAGCGTCATGACTGTTTGTCCGGGCGCGGTCCGCCAACTCGACGGCGAGCAACGCGCGGGTCTCGTCGCGACGCTGCCGGTCGGCGTCACCGGTGCGGTAACGCGCGCGCGTGCCACCGCGAACCGTACGCACCGCGGGCGGGCACGCGACGAGTTCGCGCTGCCGAGCCGACCGGTCACCACTGCGATGCCCGCACCGCCGCCGTTGGCACTTCCAGATGTCGGGCTGCTGCTCGGGCGGGATCGTCGCGGTGCACAAGTGTTCCTGCAACTCGATCCGCATCGGAGGACGCCGATCCGGCTTGCCGTGGTCGGCGGTCCGGCAGCCGCACGGGTGCTGTCCGAACGCCTGCGAGCGCTCGGCGCCCCACACGGCGGATCCGCCGCGGTGCCGGTCGCGATGGCCGTGCTCGAGCGCCTCACGCCGGCTGACAGCGCGACTCTTGCGAGCGCGGATATCGTCGTGTGCCAGCCGGTTTCGCAGCCAGAGGCGGCGCTCGTCGCGTCCGCGTTGCGGCTAACACGTGCCGGCGCATGGCTGTCACGCATCGACGGCGACATGATCGCGATCATCAGTCACGGTGTGGTGAGGTGGGCGCAACTGTCCGCGTTTACCGGGAAACCGCGGCGTTTGCATGGTCTTGCGGGTCTGGCAGGGGTTGCCGGTACATGACAGGATGCCGCGCATGAGTTATCTGATCCGGCTCGCCATCAGCGCCGTCGCGCTGTGGGTTTCGACGCTTCTGATCAGCGGGGTACACCTGACCACCGACTCGACCGGCAACAAGATTTTCACGCTGCTCCTGGTCGCGGTGATTTTCGGCCTGGTCAACATGGTGCTTCGGCCGATCATCAAGGGACTCGGCTGCGGCCTTTACGTGCTTACCCTCGGACTGATCGCGATCATCGTCAACGGCGCGCTGTTCCTGCTGGTCAGCTGGATCTCTGGCGAGGTCGGGCTGCCCTTCCATGTCGACAACTTCTGGCCGAGCGCGATCTTCGGCGCGCTGGTCGTCGGCGTAGTGAGCTGGGCCCTGAGCGTGATCGTTCCGGACGTTGGCGGCGGCGGAGGCGGAGGCAAGTAGCCACCCGCGTGACGACCGGCCCGGCCCCATCGGGCCGGTCGTCACGTTGTAAGCAAGGCGACCGACCCCCGGCCGGTCGCCACCGTCCTGGATGACGTTCATCACGTGCGCACGAAACGTTGGGTGCGCCTGCCGCGCCTTACCGTTGTCGGCATGGGTCAGCGGCGCGGGTACGCATCGGGTTTGGCGGCGTACCTCATCTGGGGGTTCTTCCCGATCTACTTTCACGCGCTGCGTTCGGCCGGTGCTCTGGAGATCCTCGCGCACCGCATCGTCTGGTCCGCGTTGTCGGTGGCGGTGCTGATCACCGTGGTACGCCGATGGGCGGCGGTACGGGCACTAGTGCGCCAACCACGCAAGCTTGCCGGGATCTCGGTGGCCGCGACCCTTATCGCCGCGAACTGGGCTACCTACATCTACGGCGTGAACTCCGGACACGTCATCGAAACGTCGCTCGGCTACTTCATCACGCCGCTGATCTCCGTCCTGCTCGGCGTGGTGGTGTTCCGCGAGCGGCCGACGACCGCGCAGTGGATCGCCATCGGGCTCGGTGCGATCGCGGTCGGTGTCATCACGGTCGACTATCGCCGCCTGCCGTGGATCGCGCTTGGCCTCGCCGCGTCGTTCGGGCTCTACGGCCTCGTCAAGAAGCGGCTTTCGCTGCCGCCCACGGACGGACTGTTGATGGAGGCGTCCGCATTGTTCGTGCCGGCCGTCGCCTACCTCGGGTGGCTGACCGCGGCCGGGCGGTCGACGTTTACCGGTGTTTCCGTGTCGCACACCACGTTGTTGGTGCTCGCCGGTGCGCTGACCGCGGGGCCACTGCTGCTGTTCGCGGACGCCGCGAACCGCATTTCGATGACGCAACTTGGCATCCTGCAGTATGCGGCGCCGATCCTTCAGCTGCTGTGCGGTCTCGTCGTGTTCCACGAGCCGATGCCCGTCGCGCAGCTCATCGGGTTCATTCTCGTCTGGGTGGCCATCGCGATCTTCACCATGGACGCACTACGGCGCACCCGGCGTACCCGTGCAGCAATAACCGCGACATCGGACTCGGCCGACGCCGCACCCGCCACGTCGACCCGTGGCGAGCCTGGCGGGCTCGTCACCGAACCCGTCTGACCGGCGCTTGCGGAACGGCTCAGGCGACCGCGTAGGTCAGCAGCGCGGACCCGTCCGGACCGACCAGATCGATGTGCGACAGGTCGGTCATCGGCCACCACGTCGACGCATTGATCGGGACGGTCTGACCCGGCAGGGCCGACCACGAGCCCACCTGCTCCGGCTGGCCGTCCTTCGGATAGACGATGAGCCGGAAGCTGACCGAGCCCTCGTATCGGTTGCCGCTGGTCGCATAGGTGCACGAACCCACGATGTGTGTGCCACCGGTAAACGCGGACAGTCCGAGCGACGCAGTCGCGATGTGGATGTTGCCGACCTGCGTCATCGCACGCGTTGCCACCGCGCTGGTGGATTGGCCGGCGACTGGCCTCGGTTGCGAAGGTTGGTTCGGCGTGACAAGTCCGACGACCAACGCCAGGCTCGCGGCGGCGACCGCACCGCCGATGGCGATGAGTCGCCGATTCCGACGGCGCTTGCGCAGCCGCGTCACCACGGCGGGGACGATGGCCGACGGTGCCGGCCCGACCTCCTCGCGCTCGAACGACGCGTCGTCGAGGCGGCCCATCAGGCCGGGCAGGACAGCGAGTTCGCCGACCTCAGCGCGGCATTCGGCGCAGGTCGACAGGTGGCGTTCGTATGCCTGGCGCTGCGCGGGCGATAGCGCACCGAGCACGTACACGCCCGATTCCACCAGCATGGGACAGGTCACGGCGCCACCACCAAGATCCGGTCGGGCCCGCCCCCGCGTGCCGCGTTCACCCGATCACCCCCATCTCGGTGAGCGCTAGGCGCAGCGCGCGCAGCGCGTAGTGCGTGCGTGACTTGATCGTGCCGGGCGGCACCCCAAGTCGGGCCGCGGCGTCGGCCACCGACCGCCCGCGGTAGAACGTCTCGATCAGCACCTGGCGGTGCGTAGGCGTGAGCCGGTCCAACGCTTCGGCGATGAGCCAGCCCTCAACCACGCGGTCCGCCTCGTCTGTGCTCGGGGGCTCGGGCAGGGTGTCGGTGATCACCTCGGGGACTCGACTCGAGCGGCGCCGCCACGCGTCGATGGAGAGGTTGCGTGCGGTCGTGAACAGCCATGCCCGCACCGATCCGCGCTCCGGATCGAGTACGTCGGGATGCCGCCACGCTCGGACCAGCGTCTCCTGCACGAGATCCTCGGCACGCTGCCGATCGCCTCCGGCCAGCCGGAGTGCGTGCGCGAACAACGCGTCGCCATGCTCGGCGTAAAGCGCGCGAACCAGGTCCTCTTCGGCGGTGGTCAATCGCCTGCCCCCTCATCACCATCCGTCCACCAGTCTGTACGCAGACGGACACCGACAGGTTCAGCGGGCACGTCACGCCAGCCGTGGCGGGATGGACGCGGTAGCGAGCGTCGCGACATCCTTGGACAAATCAGCTAATTTGGTCCGAAAGACCCCGGCGGACTTTGTCAGGTCGGCAAGTGGAGCCGACACCGCTAGCACGATCCGACGCTCCGGGTCACGATCGGGCAGCGCGATCACGCTGGCGCAGGCGACGCCCGGGCGATATTGACCAAGCTCGACAAACATGCCGCGCCGTTCGCCAGCGACGAGATCGGCCTCAAGGGCGTCGACGGAGTCCAGCGTGTTGCGGGTGAACATCCGCATGCCGACCTCGCGAACGTAGCGGGCGCGTTCTTCCGAGCGCATGGTGGCCAGCAGGGCCTTGCCGAGCGCAGTGGCGTGCGCGCCGTCGTCGAATCCGGGTACGAGATCCTCCAGGTACGGCGACCGCGGGCCCTCGACCACCGTGGTGAGCGCGATCCGGCCGCTGACAAACCGGCCGACGTAGTAGCTGTAGCCGCTGTCCTGTGTGGCCCGACGCAGTCGACCGACCACGGTGTCCGGGGCACGCAGCGCCTCGACCAACTCGCGATATCGGTCGCTGATTTCGAGGCCGACACCGTACGTGCCGTCGTCGCGCCGCACCACATAACCCTCGTACGCGAGCGTACGGACCAGGTGGTAGGTCGTCGCGACGGTCAACTCGCAGCGGCGGGCGATCTGCTTGACGGTCAGCCCGCGGGGCGTCGCGCCGACCGACTCGAGAACACGCAGCGCTCGGGAAACGCTACGGATCAGGTCCGCAGGCTCGGCCTGAGGATCTCGCACCGGTGACTCCCTTGGCGCCGCTGAAGTTAAACAATGCGCAGCCGATCCGCCACGCTGGGGATTCACCATATGAAATTCGGCCACATTTGCCAATGTCCGATTGGAGCAGCAGACCCCCGAACGGGGGATGGACGCTCCGCCGAACGCCCGTTTAGCCGGTCCGATCGGCGATCAAGTCACACACCGACTCCAGAGCCTGTCGCGCCGTTCCTTCCGGCAGCGCGACGAGCTGTGCGCGGGCCCGCTCCGCGTACGTCCGCACGGTTTCGCGCGCCTGCTTCATCGCCGCCGATTGGCGAAGCAACGCCAAGGCCTCGGTGTGCTCGGCGTCATCGGTCACCGCGCCGCGCGCCAAAATCTCGCGCAGCCGGACCGCGTCGGCGTCCGCGTCGTCGCTGGCGAGCGCGTAAAGCACCGGCAGCGTCGGTACGCCCTCGCGCAGATCCGTGCCGGGCGTCTTGCCGGACTGCGCCGCCTCGGACGTGATGTCGAGGAGATCGTCGGAGAGCTGGAACGCGATGCCGACGGTTTCCGCGTACGCGGCGAGGGCGGCCGACTCCGCCGGGCTCGCGCCGCTGAACATGCCGCCAAAGCGGGCCGACGTGGCGATCAGCGAACCCGTCTTCTCCGCCACCACATGCAAGTAGTGGGTGACCGCGTCCTCGCCCGGTCGGGCACCGACAGTTTCGGCGATCTGACCGCGAACTAGCCGGGCAAACGTCGCGGCCTGGATGCGCACCGCTTCCGGGCCGAGCGTGGCGGCGATGCTCGCGGCGCGTGCAAACAGATAGTCGCCGACCAGAATCGCGATCGAGTTGGTCCACCGCGAGTTGGCCGATGGTGCGCCGCGCCGCACGTCCGCCTCGTCCATCACGTCGTCGTGGTAGAGCGTCGCGAGGTGGGTCAGTTCGACCACCACGGCGGCGGCGACAACGCTGGCCGGCGTACCGCTCGCAAGCTCCGTGGCTGGCGGCAGGCCGAGCTGAGTTGGCGCGGCTGCCGTGCCGGGCATGGCGATCACGCTGGGCAACGCGGCGGCACGAACCACCGCGTCGGCGGCGCCTGCGTACGGCATACGGGCCGCGGCGCCGAACTGGGCAGCGAGCGCCACCAACATCGGTCGGAAGCGTTTGCCGCCGGCCTCCATGCCGTGCAAGGCGACCTGACTGATCAGCGGGTCGCCGGTGCTGACGACGGCGCGCAGCGCGGTCTCGACCTCGGCGAGGATGGCCGTCGCGGACGCCTCGACGTGTGCGTCGTCGATGTCGACGCCGAGAATCCCCACCGATCCACTCGCCACGCGAACCACGATGCCATACCGCTTCGCCACGACCGTGGCTCCCCCGCCGTTATCAGGTGATCCGTGTCGCCGACGACTCGCCGGTCGCGGACGCCGCGCCGATCGCGAACGCGGACTGTGCCTTGCTTGCGCGTCGCACGCGGGTCGCGAACGCGATTGGCGCGTCGCACGCGGACGTGCTGAACGCGTTCACGACCACTGATGTCACCGGAGGAACTGTGCGGCGTGGTTCGCGAGATCCAGCACGGGCGTCGGCACGAGACCAAGCACGAGCGTCGCGAGGACGCCGACCGCCAGCGCCGCGGACGTGAGCGCGCCGGGGATGGAAATCGTCGGTGTCTGCTCACCCGGCTCGGACAGGTACATCAACACGACCACACGAAGGTACGGGAACGCGAGGATCATGCTGGTGATCACCCCGGCGATCACGAGCCACGTCTGACCGCCACCGATGGCGGCGGCGAACACCGCGAACTTGGCCGTGAAGCCGGACGTCAGCGGAATGCCGGCGAACGCGAGCATCAGGAAGGTGAACACGGCGGCGTAGAGCGGTGACCGGCGACCGAGGCCGGCCCAGCGCGACAAGTGCGTCGCCTCGCCATCCGCGTCGCGCACCATCGTCACCACGCCGAACGCTGCGATGATCGTGAAGCCGTACGCGACCAGGTAGAACATGCTCGACGAGAGCCCGTCGCGATTGAGCGCCAGCACACCGACGAGCACGTAGCCGGCATTCGCGATCGACGAGTAGGCAAGCAGGCGCTTGATTTCGGTCTGCGTGACCGCGAGCACCGAGCCGACCAGCATGGTCAGCACCGCGATCACGCCGAGCACGATCTTGAATTCCCAGCTCACGCCGCCAAAGGCCACGTACGCCACGCGCAGCAACGCACCGAACGCGGCGGTCTTCGTGCAGGCCGCCATGAAGCCGGTGATCGGTGTCGGCGCGCCTTGGTACACATCCGGCGTCCACACGTGGAACGGCACGGCGGCGGCCTTGAAAAGCAGGCCGATCGCGATCAGCGCGAAGCCGCCGAAGAGCAGTGCCGGACTGTTCGACGACGTGAGGGACGCGTCGTGGATGCCACTGAACCCAACCACGCCGGCGAATCCGTAGATCAGCGCGATGCCGAACAGGAAGAACGCGGAGGCGAACGCACCGAGCAGGAAATACTTCATCGCGGCTTCCTGCGACAGCAGGCGGCGCCGGCGCGCGAGTGCACACAGCAGGTAGAGCGGCAGCGAGAAGACTTCGAGCGCGACGAACATGGTGAGCAGATCGTTCGCCGACACGAAGAGCAACATGCCGCCGAGCGAGAAGATCATCAGCGGGTACACGTCGGTGGTGCTCGGCTCGCGACGCGCCTGAGCCTGGTCCATCTCGGTACCGGCCGTCACCGCGGCGCTGGCCACGAACGCGCCACCGCGCTCCACCGACCGCTCCGCGACAAGCAACAGGGCCACGGCACCGAGCAGGATCAGCGCGCCCTGCAGGAACAGCGCCGGACCGTCCACGGCGACCGCGCCGTCGGCGGTGATCGTCCCGCGGTTCGTCGCGCTGAACCCGCGGGCATTAAGGATCACGAAGATGAACGCGGCGATCAGCGCCCCGAACCCGGTCGCGAGCTGTACGGCTTGGCGCAGCCGGCGCGGTACGAACGCCTCGATGAGCACGCCGACGATCGCCGCACCGAGCAGGATCAGGATCGGCATCAGCGCCTTGTAGTTCAGATGCGGCGTGGTGAAGTTGTCGACTGCGAGCACGCGCTGTGCCGCCGCCTGTGCAGCGAAATTCACTTGCCGCCTCCCGAGGCAACCGTCGGCGCGGGATCGCTGGAGTGGATCTGCGTCAGCGTCGCACGTACCGCCGGGTTGATGACGTCGATGACCGGCTTGGGGTAGAAGCCGAGCACCAGGATGAGCACGATCAACGGCGCGACGACGGTGACCTCACGCGCCGACATGTCCTTGCGCATGCCGTCCACCCGTGACAGCAGTGGGTTGACCGCGCCCTGTGTGGTGCGTTGCACCATCCACAGCACGTAGCACGCGGCCAGGATGACGCCGGTGGTTGCGATCACGGCCACTGTCTTGTTGACCGTGAACGTGCCGATCAGCACCAGGAACTCGCTGATGAACGGCGACGTACCCGGCAACGCCAGCGACGCGAGCCCGGCGACCAGAAATACGCCGGCCAGCAGCGGCACGAATTTGCCCGCGCCGCCGAAGTCGCCGACGAGTGCCGAGCCACGTCGCGTCACGAACATGCCGACCACGAGGAACAGCAGGCCGGTCGCGAGGCCGTGGTTCACCATGTAGAGCACGGCACCCGTACCCGCTTGCGTGGTGAACGCGAAGATGCCGATGCCGATGAATCCGAAGTGTGCGATCGACGTGTAGGCGACCAGCCGTTTGAGGTCGTTCTGCCCGACCGCGAGCAGTGCGCCGTAAAGGATGCCGATCAGTGCGAGCGCGAGTCCGAGCGGCGCGAAGTAGTGCGACGCGTTCGGGAACAGCGGCAGGCAGTAGCGCAGGATGCCGAACGTACCCACCTTGTCGAGAACGCCGACGAGCAGTGCCGCGGGTCCGGCCGGTGCCGCGCCGCCGGCGTCCGGCAGCCACGTGTGGAACGGGAAGAACGGCGCCTTGATGGCGAACGCAATGAAGAACCCGAGGAACAGCCACCGCTCGGTCCCGGTCGACATGTCCAGCGTGGTGAGCTTCTGCCAGTCGAACGTGCCGACGCCGAAGTGATTGCGTCCCACCACCCACAGGCCGATCACGGCAGCGAGCATCAGCAGGCCGCCGACGAGCGAGTAGAGGAAGAACTTGACGGCGGCGTATTGCCGGCGCGCGCCACCGTACGAACCGATGAGGAAATACATCGGCACGAGCATGACCTCGAAGAACACGTAGAACAGAAACACGTCGGCGGCGGCGAATACGCCGATCATGGTGAACTCGAGCGCGAGCAGCAGCGCAAAGTACGTCGGCACGCTGCGCCTGGTCTCCTCCGCGTCGTGCCAGGACGCGAGAATCACCAGCGGCACCAGCACCACGACAAGCAGCAGCATCACCAACGCGATGCCGTCGGCCTGCAGCGTGAAGCGGGTGCCCCAGAACGGGATCCATGGGTAGGACTCACGGAACTGGAAGCGTGGGCCGCCGGTCTGGAACGCGACCCACATCGCGATGCCGAAGCCGAGCGTCACCAGTGACCAGGCGAGCGCGATCACCTTCGCGAGCGGTGCCCTGGTCCGCGGCACGAGCGCCACCACTACGGCACCGACCAGTGGCAGCAACGTCAGCACGCTCAGGTACGGGAATCCGTGCATCATGCGGCCTTTCCAACGCCGTACGGCCACGCGACCGCCCGGATCCGCGTACTCAACCGATGTGCCGACGTCGTTGCCGGCGCGACGAGGTGCGTCATCCGACCGTCACCGCCAGCACCGCGACCAGCACGATGAGAGCACCACCGAGCATCGACAACGCGTACGTGCGCACGTAGCCGGTCTGCGTACGCCGCAGCCGACCCGAACCGCCGCCGACCAGCGCGGCGAGCCCGTTCACCGCTCCGTCGATGCCCTTGTTGTCGAAGAACACCAGCGCGCGCGTCAAAAAGATGCCGGGCTTCTCGAACAGCGCCTCGTTCAGCGCGTCGCCGTAGAGGTTGTTGCGCGCCGCCGTGACGACCGCACCGGCCGGCTGGGGCTCGAGCGCCGTACCGCGACGGAACAGCGCCCACGCGCCACCGGCACCGAGCACCACGAGCAACAGCGTGAGCAGCGTGACGGTCAGCTCGTGGATGTGCGGGGTCGCCACCTCGGGCGACTCCTGGAGCACCGGAGTGAGCCAGTTGACCACCGGCGACTTCATCAGCACGCCCGCGATGATGGAGCCGACCGCGAGGAGGATCAGCGGGATTGTCATGATCGGCGGCGACTCGTGCGGATGCTTGTTGTCCTCGGTGTAGCGCTCCGGGCCGTGGAACGTGAGCACGAATAGGCGCGTCATGTAGAACGCGGTCAGGCCGGCGCCGAACATCGCGGCGAGGCCGAGCACCCATCCGGTCCAGCCCGGTCTGTTGAACGCCGCGAAGATGATCGGGTCCTTCGTGAAGAATCCGGAAAGCGGCGGAATGCCGATGATGGCGAGCCACCCCATCGCGAACGTGAACCAGGTGATCCGCATGTATTTCCACAGGCCGCCGAACCGGCGGATGTCCGTCTGATCGTGCATGCCGTGCATGACGGAACCGGCGGACAGGAAGAGGTTGGCCTTGAAGAAACCGTGCGCGAGCAGGTGGATCAGTGCGAGGGCGTAGGCCGCGCCGCCGAGGCCAACGCCCAGAAACATGTAGCCGATCTGCGACACCGTCGACCACGCCAGCACGCGCTTGATGTCGTCCTTCGCACAACCGATGATCGACCCGATTATCAACGTGAACGCGCCGATCGCGACGACCACCGATTGAGCGTCCGGGCTGTGGTTGAAGATCGGCTCGGAGCGCGCGATTAGGTACACACCGGCGGTCACCATGGTCGCGGCGTGGATGAGCGCGGAGACCGGCGTCGGGCCCTCCATCGCGTCCGGCAACCACGCCTGCAGCGGGAACTGGCCGGACTTGGCGCACGCGCCGAGCAGCAAAAGCAGCGCCAGCGCGACCACGATGCCCTGCGAAGCGTTGGGGACGCCGTTGAACACGCCGGTGAAGTTGACCGTGCCGAACGCTGCGAACATCAGGAACAGCGCTAGGGACATGCCGGCGTCGCCGACCCGGTTCATGATGAACGCCTTCTTGCCCGCGGTCGCCGCCGCTGGCCGCAGCGTGTAGAACGCGATCAACAGGTACGAGGCGAGGCCGACGCCTTCCCACCCGAGATAGAGGATCAGGTAGTTGTTCGCGAGCACCAGCGTGAGCATCGCGGCCACGAACAGGTTGAAGTAGCCGAAGAAGCGCCGTCGCCCCGGATCCTCGGCCATGTAGCCGACGGCGTACAGGTGGATCAGGAAGCCCACGCCCGTGATGAGCAGCACGAAGATCGCGGCCAGCGGGTCGAAGAGGAACCCGAACTCGATCTGCAGCCGTCCGACCGGGATGTAGCTCCACAGGTTCAACTCGGCGGTACGCGCGCCGGACAGCCCGCGCAGCGAGAAGAAGTAGATCAGGCCGAGGATGAAGGCCGCGCCGACGCTCGCCACGCCAAGGATGTGGCCCCAGTTGTCGGCGCGCTTGCCGGCGACCAGCAGGATCAGCGCGCTCGCGGCCGGGATGGCGATTAGCAGCCACATGCTCGACAGCACGCCATGCGCCGGCGCGTAGCTGACCGCCTCGACGAGCGCGGCCGGGGTCTGTGCAGTCATCGCCGCCTCAGTACTTCAGCAGGTTGGCGTCGTCGACGCTGGCCGAGCGTCGAGTACGGAAGATCGACATGATGATGGCGAGACCGACGACGACCTCGGCAGCCGCCACGACCATCGAGAAGAACGCGATCACCTGGCCGTCGAGCGTTCCGTTCATCCGGCTGAACGTGACCAGCGCGAGGTTGCCGGCGTTCAGCATCAGCTCGATGCACATGAACAGCACGATCGCGTTGCGTCGGATGAGTACGCCGACCGCCCCGATGGTGAACAGCATCGCGGACAGCACGATGTAGTACGTCGGCGTCATGAGGACGTCCCTCCGGTCAGCGTGCGCTTCGGCTCCGCCTCGTCGTTGGTGAGTTCGCGTGGCGGCAGGATCTCGGAGATGCTCCGGTCGGCCGGCTTGCCGTCGGGCAGCCGCGCCGCGGTGGCCACCGAGTCGGACGTCGCGAAGACGCCGGGTCCCGGCTTCGGAGCCGGGTAGCTGCCCGGCGCGAAGCGGGCTCGCATCTTCTCCGGCTGCGTCATCTCCCGCTCCTTGTCGCGCTGGACGTGCGCAAGCACCATTGCGCCGAGCGCGGCGGTGATCAGCAACGCGGACGTCGCCTCGAACGCGAAGACGTATTTGGTGAACAGCAGGTCCGCGACGCCCTGGACGTTGCCGTTGCCGGTGCCCTGCGTGCTGAACGCGGTGTTCGCGGCGGTCAGGTTCACGCTCGGCCGGTCAAGCGCCCGACCCAACGCGGTGCCCAACAGTACGGCGAGCCCGATGCCCAGCAGGATCGCGGCGACCCGCTGGCCCCGGAGCGTCTCGATGATCGAGTCGGACGCGTCGCGGCCGACCAGCATGAGTACGAAGAGGAACAGCATCATGATCGCGCCGGTGTACACGATGATCTGCGCGAGCCCGAGGAACGGGCCGGACTCGAGCACGTAGAACACGCCAAGCGACAGCATCGTCATGACGAGGAACATCGCCGAGTGGATGGCGTTGCGCGCCCAGACCATGCCGACCGCGCCGATCAGTGACAGGACGGCCAGCGGATAGAACGTCCACTTCTCGCCGCCCGACACGTGTGTCGCGCCGGCCGCGACCAGGAGCATCTGGTGGGTCATGACGCGCGTGCCTCCCGTCGCTTGCGCCCGCCTCGGCCCGCGTCAGCGGTGTCGTTCGTGCTCGCGCGGTTGCCGAACCCGTCGGCGACCGGGCGCACCTCGCCGGGCGCGCGCTCCGCGCCGACGCTGGTGCCGGGGTTGGTCATACCGGACAGGTAGTAGTCCTTCTCCGTCGCACCCAGCCGCATCGGGTGCGGCGGCTGCTCCATGCCCTCCAACAGCGGCGCGAGCAACTGCTCCTTGGTGAAGATGAGGTCGCGGCGGTCGTCGCGGGCCAACTCGTATTCGTTGCTCATCGTCAGCGATCGCGTGGGGCACGCCTCGATGCACAGCCCGCAGAAGATGCAACGCGCGTAGTTGATCTGGTACACGCTCGCGTAGCGCTCACCGGGCGAATAGCGCTCGTCCTCGGTGTTGTCGCCACCCTCGACGTAGATCGCGTCGGCCGGGCAGGCCCACGCGCACAGCTCGCACCCGATGCACTTCTCCAGGCCGTCCGGATGGCGGTTGAGGATGTGCCGGCCGTGGTAGCGCGGAGCGGTCGGCGTGCGCACCTCCGGATAGTTTTCGGTGACCACCTTCTTGAACATGTGCGCGAAGGTGACACCGAAGCCCCGAAATGGTCCCACGTCTACACCTCACTCTCGGGGGAGTCGTTGCCGCCGTACGGGTCCTCGCCGTCGGCCGGCGCCACGTCGTCGGCCGGTGCCACGTCGTCGGCCGGCGCCACGTCGTCGAGGCGTACCGTCACCGAATCGCCCGCACCCACACCGACCGGCGCGCGTTCACCGGCCACCCGGCGCAGCCGAGGCGACGGCGGAACGACGAGATCCATCGGCGGCACCGGGAAGCCGCCGGCCTGCGGCTCCTCGTCGCCGGGTTTGACTGCTGGCGGCTTCTCCCGGGCGAAGAGCAACGGCGAGGCGAGCGCAATGACTACCAGCACCGCGATCGCCACGATCAGCACGCGCTGCGAGCTCGACAGGTTCGAGCTCTGCATCAGGCGGATGCCGGCCAGCGCCAGGATCCACACCAGGTTGACCGGGATCAGCACCTTCCAGCCGAACCGCATGAACTGGTCGTAGCGCAATCGAGGCATGGTGCCCCGCAGCCACACGAAGATGAACAGCAGGATGAGCACCTTGACGGTGAACCAGATGAACGGGAACACGCCGTGCTCGGAGCCGCTCCACAGCGAGATCGGCCAGATCGGGCGCCAGCCACCGAAGAACAGCGTGGCGCAGAGTCCGGAGACCGTGACCATGTTGATGTATTCGGCGAGGAAGAACAGCGCGAACTTCAGCGAGGAATACTCGGTGTGGAAGCCGCCGACCAGCTCCGACTCCGCCTCCGGCAGGTCGAACGGCGCCCGGTTCGTCTCGCCGACCGCGGCCACGAAGTAGATGAGCAGGCTCGGCAGCAGCAGGATCGCGTACCAGCCGGGCGCGGTGAAGTGGAAGCCGAACCAGGTGACCTTGTTGCCGTGTTCCTGCGCCGCGACGATGGCGCTGGTGGACATCGTGCCCGCGGTCAGGAACACCGCCACGATGGACAGCCCCATCGCCACCTCGTACGAGATGACCTGCGCGGCGGACCGGAGACCACCGAGCAACGGATAGGTCGAGCCGGACGCGTAGCCGGCGAGCACGATGCCGTAGACGCCGATCGCCGAGCACGCGAGCACCACGAGCACGGCCACCGGTACGTCAGTGAGCTGCAGCGGCGTCACGTGACCGAACAAGTTGACCAGCGGACCGAACGGCATCACCGAGAACGCGGTGAACGCACACACCGCCGAGATCACCGGCGCGAGGAAGAACACCGCCTTGTCGGCAAGCGTCGGCATGATGTCTTCCTTGAACGCCAGCTTCAGACCGTCCGCGAGGGACTGCAGCAGACCGGCGGGACCTACTCGGTTCGGCCCGGGCCGCACCTGCATCCGGGCCACGACGCGGCGCTCGTACCAGATCGCGAACAGTGTCATGACGACCAGGAACGCGAACACCACGACGATCTTGATGATCGTGATCCACCAAGGGTCGTGCCCGAACTGGTTGAGGGTCGGGTTCACTAGTTCCCTCCGCGGCTGGTCTCATCGGCCGGTGCCGGTGTCGTCGGCGGCTGCGCGGGCTCGCCCGATGCGCCTGCCGGAGCGCTCGGTGTGCGTGGCGACGCAACCGACGCGGTTGCTGCTGCGACCGACACGACCCCGCCGGAGGTTACCCCCAACGTTGCGCGCACCCGCGACCCGGTCGAGTTGGTCGGCAGCCACACCACGCCATCGACCATGTCGGTGACCGCTGCCGGCAACGTGATCGTGCCGCGCTTGGTGCCGATCGAGACGTGATCGCCGTCCGCCACGCCGAGCTTTGCGGCCAGCGGCTTGCCGATGCGCGCCACCGACGGCCGAGCGGTGCCCGTGAGGTACACGTCGCCATCGATCAGGCGGCCCGCGTCGATGAGCTGGTGCCAGGTCGCGAGGATCGCCTCACCGGCGGCGACCAGTGGATCCGGCACCGCGTTTAGGTCTGGCGCGACCGGCCGGCCCGACTCGGTGGCCGGCGTGCTACCGATCTCGCGACGGATCCGCGCCGGGCTGTCGCAGCCGAGTTCTATATCGAATTCGTGCGCGAGCGCGTCGAGCACCCGTGCGTCGGAGGTCGCCGTGGTCTCCAGCACGGTGGCGAAGGTCCGAGGGCGGCCCTCCCAGTCCACGAACGTGCCGGCCTTCTCGGCGACCGGCGCGACCGGGAAGACCACGTCGGCGCGGCGGGTCACCGCCGAGCGCCGAACCTCGAGACTGACGAGGAATCCGACGTTGTCGAGCGCGTCGTGGGCCACCCGCGGGTCGGCCATGTCGTCGGGGTCGACGCCGGCGACGATGAGCGCACCGAGCCGACCGTCGGCGGCCGCCGCCACGATCGCGTCGGCGTCGCGACCGTTGGCGCTCGGCAGCACGCCGGCACCGAGGTCCCATTCGGTCGCGAGCTCCGCGCGGGCCGCCGCGTCGGTGACCGGCCGGCCACCGGGCAGCAAGTTCGGCAGGCAGCCGGCCTCGACGGCGCCGCGGTCCCCGGCGCGCCGCGGGACCCAGGCCAACTTCGCACCGGTACGGTCGGCCAGCGCGGCGGCGGCCGAGAGCGCTCGTGGCGACGTGGCGAGTCGCTCACCGACGATGATCAGCGCGCGTTCGGTGCCGAGCGCGTCCGCGACCGCCTCCGACGTGTCCAGCGTTTCCGCCTCGTGACCCGGCGCAGTCGGCACGACGGTGGCGCCAAGCTTCTCGAAACCCCGCGACGCGTAGGGCGCAATCGCGACCACCGGGAGTCGCCGACGCTCGGCCTGCTTGCGCAGCCGCAGGAAGAGGATCGGGCACTCCTCCTCGGGTTCGAGTCCAGCGATCACGACCGCCGTCGCGTTGTCCACGTCGGCGTACGTCACGTCGCCCACGCCGACCACGTTCGACGCGAGGAACTGCGTCTCCTCCTGGGACAGCGGCCGGGCGCGAAAGTCGATGTCGTTGGTACGCAAGACGATGCGCGCGAACTTCGCATAGGCGTACGCGTCCTCGACGGTCAGCCGTCCGCCGGTGAGCACACCGACACCGCCGGCCGGACTGGCATTGGCGAGCCCAGCGGCCGCCACGTGCAACGCCTCCGGCCACGACGCCTCACGCAACTCGCCGGTGTGCTCGTCCCGCACCATCGGTTGGGTCAGGCGATCCGGTGCCGTCGCGTAACGGAAGGCGAACCGGCCCTTGTCACAGGTCCACTCGTCGTTGACCTGTGGGTCGTTGCCGGCGAGCCGGCGCTGTACGGCGCCGCGGCGGTGGTCGGTGCGCTGCGCGCAACCGGCCGCGCAGTGCTCACACGCACTCGGTACGGACACCAGGTCGAACGGTCGAGCACGGAACCTGTACTGCGTCGACGTGAGCGCACCGACCGGGCAGATCTGGATGGTGTTGCCGGAGAAATAGGAGTTGAACTCGACGTCGCCAGGCTCCGTCGGCTCGGTGGCATATGGCGTCTCGCCGATCGTGTTGTGCCCGGTCGGCGCCTCGAACGCGGCGTCGCGGTACACGCCGATCTGCTCGGCCGAGGACCGCTCCATGAGGTCGATGAACTTGTCGCCGGCGATCTCCTCGGAGAATCGCGTGCATCGCTGGCACAGCACGCAACGCTCGCGGTCGAGCAGGACCTGCGACGAGATCGCGATCGGCTTCGGGTAGACGCGCTTCTCGTCCCGGAAGCGCGTGTCCGTCCGACCGGTGCTCATCGCCTGGTTCTGCAGCGGGCACTCGCCGCCCTTGTCGCACATCGGGCAGTCGAGCGGGTGGTTCATCAACAGCAGTTCCATGACGCCGGCCTGTGCCTTGGCCGCGATGTTGGAGGTCAGATGCGTCTTGACCACCATGCCGTCGGCGACCGCCTGGGTGCACGACGCCACTGGCTTGCGCTGCCCCTCGATCTCCACCAGGCACTGGCGACAGGCGCCGGCCGGTGCGAGCAACGGGTGGTCGCAGAACCGCGGGATCGCGATCCCCATCCGCTCGGCGGTCCGGATCAGCAGCTCGCCCCGCGGCGCGGTGACTTCGACGCCGTCGATGGTGAGCGTGACTGTATCGGTCCGCTTTTCGATATCCGTCATCTGTTAATGCGCTCCCACCAGCTCGTCGGCGTGCAACCGCGGCGGCGTACGCCCCTCGATGTAGTCCACGTAGTCCTGCTTGAAGTACTGCAACGAGGACGTGACCGGGCTGGTCGCGCCGTCGCCGAGCGCGCAGAACGAGCGGCCGAGCACGTTGTCACACGTGTCGAGCAGCGTGTCGAGGTCCTCGACGGTGCCCTTCCCGCTCAGGATCCGCTCGTAGATCTTGACCATCCAGTAGTTGCCTTCGCGGCACGGGGTGCACTTGCCGCACGACTCGTGGTGGTAGAACTCCAGCCACTTGTAGGTCGCGTAGACCACGTCGTCCTGGTCCGAGAAGACCTGTACGGCGGTGGTGCCGAGGATCGAGCCGGCGGCCGCGACGCTGTCGAAGTCCAGCGGCAGATCGAGGTGATCCGCGGTGAGCAGGGGCGTCGAGGAGCCGCCCGGTGTCCAGAACTTCAGGTTGTGCCCTGGCACCATGCCGCCCGCGAGTTCGAGCAGCGTGCGCAGCGTGGTACCCATGCCGCACTCGTACTGACCGGGGTTGACGATCCGTCCGGACAGCGAGTAGATGATCGGACCGGAGGACTTCTCCGTGCCCATCTGCTTCCACCACGCGGCGCCACCCAGCACGATGTGCGGCACGCTCGAGATGGTGCCGACATTGTTGACGACCGTCGGGCATGCGTAGAGGCCGTGCGTCGCCGGGAACGGCGGGCGCAGCCGGGGCTGGCCGCGGAAGCCCTCCAGCGAGTCGAGCAGCGCGGTCTCTTCGCCGCAGATGTATGCGCCCGCACCGCGGTGCAGCACGACCTCGAGGTCGAAGCCCGAACCGAGGATGTCGCGACCGAGGTAGCCCTTCGCGTACGCCTGGTCGATCGCGGCCTGCACACGGCGCGCGGCGTGCACCGCCTCGCCGCGGATGTAGATGAACGCTCGGTTCGCGCGGATCGCGTAGCACGTAATGACAACGCCCTCGATGAGCGCGTGCGGATCGTTCATCATCGCCGGCAGGTCCTTGCACGTGCCGGGTTCGCCCTCATCCGCGTTGACCACGAGGTAGTGCGGCTTGCCGTCATTTTGTGGAATGAACGCCCACTTCATGCCGGTGGGGAAGCCGGCGCCGCCACGGCCGCGCAGACCGGAGTCCTTGACGAGCGCGATGACGTCGTCCGGGTTCGCCTTCAGCGCCTTGCGGAGCGCGAGGTAGCCCTCCAGCCGCTCGTACCCGTCAATGTTCCAGGCGTCCGGTGTCGACCAGCGCTTGGTGAGAACCGGGGTGAGTGCCGCGAGCGCCGCCGGGGATGGGGCGGTCATTTCGGTCCTTCCTTGGCCGGGGCGGCCGGGATCGGCGCGTCGGCGTCGTAGCTCGGCGCCGCGATGCCGTGTTCTTCAGCCAACAGCGTGCCGCGCAGTGTTTGCGGGCCTTGCGCGACGGCAGCGACCGCACCGTCACGGTCGTCGGTCAGGCCGGCTAGCTGCAGCGCCATCTCCTTGAGCGTGCACAGGCCGGCACCGCGCGTCGGGACTGGACGCTGGCCGGCGCGCAGCGACGCGATGAGGTCGCTCGCCGACTCCGCGGACTGGTTGTCGTAGAACTCGTAGTTGACCGTCACGACCGGGGCGTAGTCGCACGCCGCGAGGCATTCGGCGTGCTCCAGCGTGATGAGACCGTCGTCGGTCGTCTCGTCGTGGCCGACGCCGAGATCCGCGGACAGGCGACGATAGACTTCGCCGCCGCCCATCATGTCGCACAGCGTGTTGGTGCAAACGCTGACCAGATATTCACCGGTCGGTCGGCGCTTGTACATCGTGTAGAACGTGGCGACCGCGCCGACCTCGGCCTTCGTGAGCCCCAGCTGCTCGGCACAGAACGCCACACCGGCAGGGGTGACTCGACCCTGCTCGGCCTGTACGAGATGTAGCAGCGGCAGCAATGCCGAGCGTTCCCGGCCGGCCGGGTACTTCGCGATGATCTCGCGAGCCCGTTGGCGCGTCTCGTCGCTGAACTCGAACGGACGGCCAGCCTCTAGCGAATCCATCTAGCGATCACATCCACCCATGACGGGGTCGAGCGACGCGCCCCCGGCGATGACATCGGCCAGCATGCCGCCCTCCGCCACCGCGGGGATGGCCTGCAGGTTGACGAAGCTGGGTTCGCGCATGTGCACGCGATAAGGACGGGTGCCGCCGTCCGAGACGGCGTGCACGCCAAGTTCGCCGCGTGGCGACTCGATCTGTACGTAGACCTGGCCGGGCGGCACCCGGAAGCCCTCGGTGACGAGCTTGAAGTGGTGGATCAGCGACTCCATCGACTGACCCATGATCTTCGCGATGTGCTCGAGTGAGTTGCCGAGACCGTCCGCACCGACCGCGAGCTGCGCTGGCCACGCGATCTTGCGATCCTCGATCATGATCGGACCAGGGCGCAGCCGATCGAGCGCCTGTTCAATGATCTTCAACGACTCGCGCAGTTCGCCGATCCGGACCTGATAGCGGCCCCACACGTCGGCATCCTTGCTCGTCACGACGTCGAATTCGTAGTCCTCGTATCCCGCGTAGGGCATCGTCTTGCGCAAATCCCACGGCAGCCCGGCGGCACGCAGGATCGGTCCGGTGATGCCGAGCGCGAGGCAGCCCTGCACGTCGAGCACTGCGACGCCCTTGGTACGCCGGATCCAGATCGGACTGCCGGACAGCAGATTCTCGTAGCTGTCGATACGGGCCGGCATGAAGTCGAGGAACTCACGGATCTTCGCGATCGCCACGTCCGGTACGTCCTGCGCGACGCCGCCCGGTCGGATGTAGGCCATGTTCATCCGCAGACCGCTGCACATCTCGAAGATGTCGAGGATGTATTCGCGCTCCCGGAAGCCGTAGATCATCATGGACAGCGCACCGAGCTCCATGCCCGTGGTGGCAAGCCACACGAGGTGCGAGGCCACGCGGTTGAGCTCCATCATCAGCACGCGGATGGTCCGGGCGCGCTCGGTGATCTGGTCTTCGATGCCGAGCAGCTTCTCCACCGCGAGGCAATAAGCGGTCTCGTTGAAGATCGGCGCGAGGTAGTCGGCCCGGGTCACGAACGTGGTGCCCTGCGTCCAGTTGCGGAACTCGAGATTCTTCTCGATGCCGGTGTGCAGGTAGCCGATGACCGTGCGCGCCTCGGTGACGGTCTCGCCCTCGAGCTCGAGGATGATGCGCAGCACGCCGTGCGTCGACGGATGCTGCGGACCCATGTTGACGACGATGCGCTCGTCGTGGATCGGATCGCCGGAGCCGCCCAGCACCGCGTCCCAGTCGCCGCCGGTGACGTTGAAGACGCGACCTTCGGTGGTTTCCCGCGAAGTCGCGTAGGCATCCGTCGTCACGGTGCGCTCCCTTCCTTGCTCGCGCTCATCGGTACGCCCGCCGCTCGTCCGGCGGCGGAATCTCCGCGCCCTTGTACTCGACCGGTACGCCGCCCAGCGGATAGTCCTTCCGCTGCGGGAAACCCTCCCAGTCGTCGGGCATCAGGATCCGGGTGAGCGCCGGGTGACCGTCGAAGATCACGCCGAACATGTCGTACGTTTCCCGCTCGTGCCAGTCCGCGGTCGGGTAGATCCCGGTAACGCTCGGCACGTGTGGATCGTCCGCCGTGACCGCGACTTCGAGACGGATCGCGCGGCGGTAGGTCATCGACGTCAGTTGATAGCACACGTGCAGCCGGCGCTCGTCCGTCGCGAGGTAGTCGACGCCGGACACCGACGAGCACAACTCGAAGCGCAGCGCGTCGTCGTCTCGCATGATCTTGCAGACCAGCGCGATGTGGTCGGCCTTGATGTAGAGCGTCAGTTCGCCCCGGTCGACGACCACCTTCTCGATGGCGTCGTCGAATTGGTGGTACGCATCCTGCAGCGCGTCAACGACATCGTCGTAGTAGCCACCGTACGGTCGGGGCGAGTCGAGTACGGTCGTCCGTCGGCGTACCAGTCCACCGAAGCCGGACGTGTCGCCGGTGCCGGCGACGCCGAACATGCCGGTGCTCTCGCCCTTGTTGTCGCTCGGCTGGCTCACTTCTTCGCCCCCGGCATCTTGTGCGCCTCGTTCATCCAGTTCTCGATGCGCAGCTGTTCCTCGCGTCCCTCGGCGACCGCCTTCAGCCACTCGGCCTTCTTCTTCTTGTCGAAGCGGTAGCTGGACGGCATCGCGCCGGCCTCGAGCACGGGCGCACCGTGCCGCGACCGGCTCGCCTCAATCGCCTTCACGCGACGCGGGCCAAGCGGTTCGGCCATCACCTTCTCGTGCAGCTTCAAGATCGCGTCGATCAGCATCTCCGGACGCGGCGGGCAACCGGGCAGATACATGTCGACCGGTACGACATGGTCGACGCCCTGGACGATCGCGTAGTTGTTGAACATGCCGCCGGACGAGGCGCAGACGCCCATCGACAGCACCCACTTGGGGTCGGGCATTTGGTCGTAGATCTGCCGCAGCACCGGCGCCATCTTCTGGCTGACGCGACCGGCCACGATCATCAGGTCGGCCTGCCGTGGCGACGCGCGGAACACCTCCATGCCGAAGCGGGCCAGGTCGTAGCGCGCCGCGCCGGTCGCCATCATCTCGATCGCGCAGCAGGCGAGGCCGAACGTCGCCGGCCAGAAGCTCGACTTCCGGGACCAGTTGACGAGCTTCTCGACCGTCGTCAGCAGGACGCCGCCCGGGAGTTTTTCTTCGATGCCCATTGCGTCAGTCCCAGTCCAGGCCGCCCCGCCGCCACACGTAGGCGTAGACCGCGCCGACGGTGCCGATGAAGACGAGCATCTCGAAGAAGCCGAACGCGCCGAGCAAGCGGTACGACACGGCCCACGGGTAAAGGAAGATCGTCTCGATGTCGAACACGATGAACAGCATCGCGACGAGGAAGAACTTGACCGGAATGCGGCCGCCGCCGATCGGTTGCGGGGTGGGCTCGATGCCGCATTCGTATGCCTCGAGCTTGGCCCGGTTGTAGCGACGCGGTCCGACGAACGGCGCGATCGACACAGAGCCCAGCGCGAACAGCAACGCAAGCGTGAAGAGCCCCACCAACGGGACCCATGCTGATAGCGACATGACCTGCATACTCCGTCCTGGTGCCGTCCTGCCGTGGCGCCGAGTCGACGCGTGGCTGGCCTTATGGCGATCCGATCAAGCTCACACGGCCGGCACGACCCGCGTGAGCGTGTTGATGATCCGATCCATCGCGTCGCCGTCGCGCGGATCGGTGAGGTTCGCCAGCAACTTCAGCACGAACCGCATCACTGTTGGATGAGGCAGGCCGTGTTTCGTGGCGACTCGCATGATCTGCGGGTTGCCGATGAGCTTCACGAACCAACCGCCGAGCCGGTAGTAGCCGCCGTAGCGCGCCCTCAGCGCGGTGGGGTAGGCGGCGAGTGCCCGTTCGCGTTCGGCCACCGACCGCCGGGCGAGCGCCTGCACGATCACTTCGGACGCGAGTCGGCCGGACTCCATGGCGTAGGCGATGCCCTCGCCATTGAACGGGTTCACCATGCCGCCGGAGTCGCCGACGAGCAGCACGCCGCGCGCGTAGTGCGGCACGCGGTTAAAGCCCATTGGCAGCGCGGCGCCCAGGATCGGGCCGTCCGCGTTCGTCTCGTCGTTCATGCCCCACTCCGGCGGCGTACTAGCCAGCCAATCGGTGAGCATCGTGCGGTAGTTCGTCTTGCCGAACGCCGTCGACGAGTTCAGCACACCGAGTCCGACGTTCACGCGACCGTCGCCCATGCCGAAGATCCAGCCGTAGCCGGGCAGCAGCTTGTCGCCACCCTCACGGGAAGTCAGCTCCAGCCAAGACTCGAGGTAGTCGTCGTCATGCCGGGCCGGAGAACGGTAATACCGGCGCACCGCGACGCCGATCGGGCGGTTCTCCCGCTTCGCGATGCCGAGCGCGAGCGGGAACCGACCGGACACGCCGTCCGCGGCGACCACGAGCGGGGCGCGGAACTCGATCGGTGCCTTATCCGGGCCAGACTCTGCGCTCACGCCGACCACCCGACCCGCCGCGTCGAGCGTCGGCCCAGTGACGTTCACGTTGGTGCGCAGTGTCGCGCCGGCCTTGACCGCGGTCTGCGCGAGGATCTGATCGAAGTCCATCCGGGTGCGGGTCAGCCCGTAGTTCGGATAGCTCGCGAGATCGGGCCAGTCCAACTCCAACCGGATGCCGCCACCGATGACCCGCAGGCCCTTGTTGCGCAGCCACCCGGCACCGGTCGTATCGACGCCCATCGCCACGAGCTCGCGCACCGCACGCGGCGTCAGGCCGTCCCCGCACACCTTCTCCCGAGGGAACTCGGCCTTTTCCAAGAGTTCGACTCGAACGCCGTGCCGGGCCAGGTGAAACGCGGTTGCCGAGCCGCCCGGACCAGCGCCTACGACGATGACGTCAGACTCGCGGATCTCGCCCACGTCTGTCACCGCCCCTGCCCTGACTGGCTCGCGTACGCCATGATCGACGACGGTTCGTGAAAGTCTTCACAAGCCACCGGCGACGAGTGTAGAACTGCCTGGGTGGGACCTGCACATTGAGGTCTCCCTCGGCCGTCATCGGTTCGCCTCGGCATCGGTGCGCTTGCGATGATCATGGCGCTCGTATCCCGCGGTGGAGGGCGACGATGCCGCCGCTGAGGTTGCGCCATGCGACGTCTGTCCAGTTTTCCGACCTCATGCGCGCCGCCAGACCCCCTTGATCCGGCCATGCGCGGATGGATTCCGCAAGATAGACATAGGCCTCCGGGTTCGACGCCACCTTGCGCGCCACCCATGGCAGGGCCGCCATTAAATAAGCCAGGTACGCGTGCCGGAACGTGCCGTTCGTCGGATGCGAGAACTCGCAGATCACCAGTCGGCCACCGGGCCGCGTCACTCGGGCCATCTCGGCGAGCGCGGCAGCGGTGTCGTGGATGTTCCGCAAGCCGAACGAGATCGTCACCGCGTCGAACGTGCCGTCGCGGAACGGCAACGCGAGCGCGTCGCCGGCCAGCAGTGGTGTGGCCGGCCGCACGGCCCGGCCGGCACGGAGCATGCCCTGCGAAATGTCCACGCCGAAAACGGTCGCACCGGAGCGCGCCAACTCCTGGGTCGAGACTCCGGTGCCGGCGGCTAGATCAAGCACCGTGTCATCCGGACGCAGCGCCAGCGCTGCGCGCGTGGCCGTCCGCCACGCCCGGTCGAGCCCGAACGACAGGATGGTGTTTGTCCGGTCATAGCGCGATGCGACGCCGTCGAACATCGCGGCGACCTCGTCTGGCTGTTTGTCCAGATGGGCGCGGGTCACGAAGGTTAGCTTGCCAGCCGCCCGTTTGGGCGGTTCACGCGGGCTCTTCGCTTGTCGCAGCGCCTGGACCTACGGTCGGCGCACCGCCTCTGCACGTGATTCGGCCGGGCCCTGGTGCTCAGGCAACCCTGCGGAGATCGCCTAGGACAAGAAGCAAGAGGCCGCCCGAGCCCGCGCCGGCAAGACCAAGACCAAGATAGGAGACGGTACGTACGAAGCCGAGCATCGCCAGATCGACGACGCCGGCGATGCCCGCGAGGACCGAAGCGCAGCCAAGCATGGTCAAGAATCCGGCGATCAGAGTCGAGACGATGATCGAGTAGTAGTAGCCGTCACGACGCGTGCCCGCCGAGCGCGACTGATAGACGGTGCTCTCTGGGCGTACGTCCCCAAGGCTGCTCACTAGCCAAAGTCTGCCAACCAAAAGGGCTCTTAGCCAGCTAAAGGCGCTTGAGCTAGTGAGAGCGCGATCGACGAGAAGTGGGATACCACGCGGTCGTCGGTCGGGTCGTCAGCCGGCGTGCGGTGTACGGCCATGTGCCGGTAGAGCGTGTCGCGCTGGGCCGGGATGCGGTCTGCGGTGCGGATCATCCAGATCAGCTCGCGCAGGTTCGACCGATGCCGGGCGCCGGCGCTAGAGATGACGTTCTCCTCGAGCATGATCGAGCCGAGGTCGTCGACGCCCATGTGCAGCGAGATCTGACCGATGTCCTTGCCGGTGGTCAGCCACGACGCCTGCAGGTGCTCGACGTTGTCGAAGAACAACCGGGCGACCGCGACCAGGCGCAGGTATTCCAGGCTGGTGGCCTGCGTGCGGCCCTTCAGATGGTTGTTCTCCGGTTGGTACGTCCACGGGATGAACGACCGGAAGCCGCCGACCGCGCCCGTCGCGCCGTTCGCGGTCTCCTCCGCGCCGGAGTAGCCGCGTGCCACGGCCTTGTCCTGCACGTCACGGATCATCCGAAGGTGCTCGATGCGTTCCGCGTTGGTCTCACCCGTACCCATCATCATCGTCGCAGTGGACGAAACGCCGAGCCGATGCGCGGTGGCCATCACGTCGAGCCAGCGTTCGCCGGACTCCTTCAGCGGTGCGATCGCGGTCCGCGCTCGAGCCGGCAGCATCTCGGCGCCGGCACCGGCGATCGACGCGAGGCCGGCCGCCTTGATGCGCGTGATGGCCTCCTCGACCGTCACCGAGGACACGTTGGACATGTGGATGATTTCGCTCGGACCGATCGAGTGGATGACCAGGCTGGGGTAGGCCGCCGAGACGGTCGCGAACAGCTGCTCGTAATAGTCCACGCCGTAGTCCGGATGGTGGCCGCCCTGCAACATGACCTGCGTGGCACCGAGGTCGACCGCCTCACCGCACCGCCGCAGGATCTCCTCCATCGAGTGCGACCAGCCCTCGTCGTGCTTCGGCGCCCGGTAGAACGCGCAGAACTTGCACGCCGTAACGCAGACGTTCGTGTAGTTGATGTTGCGATCGATGATGTACGTGACGATGCCGTCCGGGTGGCGCCGGCGGCGTACCGCGTCGGCTGCCTCGCCGAGCGCGTGGAACGGCGCATCGGTGTAGAGCAGCAACGCCTCGTCCGGGTCGATGCGCCCACCGTCCGCGGCACGGGCCAGGATGCCGTCGATTTCACTGTGCTTCGTCACAGCCCGAGCGTACCTGCGGCCCGCGCGCACGCCGCTGTGCCTAGGTCCGCGTCGAGCTGCCGATGCGTGTTCGGGCCAGGGGGCTACATCCGGACACCGATACGCACCACAAGCCGATCCGCACCACAAGCCGGTCCGCACCACAAGCCGATCTGCGCCACAAGCCGATCCGGACCGGATCAGGTCTTGCGGTGCGTATGCGTGCTCGGATGTAGCCCTCGAGCCCCAGGTGGTGGCCCGATGCGCGGCGCGCTGGCGGCGCGCACCGCGATGCGCACGGCGGACCCGCGACCTTCCCGTATCACGGACGGTGCGCCGACCGGTTAGGTCCAGGCGCTTAAACAAAGCACAGTAAGGTCGGCGCCATGACGGAGATGCGGTATCGCAGACTGGGCAACTCGGGTCTGGTCGTTTCGGTGGTGGGCCTCGGGTGCAACAACTTCGGCCGGAAGGTGGACGAGGCCGGCACGCGGTCGGTTGTCGACGCGGCGCTGGAGCACGGCATCAACCTGTTCGACACGTCGGACACGTACGGCGATCCGCAGGGCAGTTCGGAAGTGCTGGTCGGCAAGGCGCTGCGCGGCCGGCGCGACGACGTCGTGATCGCGACGAAGTTCGGCATGGACATGAATGGGCTCAACGGCGTGGACCACGGCGCACGCGGCTCGCGACGTTATGTGATGCGGGCCGTCGAGGCCTCGTTGCGCAGGCTCGACACCGACTACATCGACCTCTACCAGATCCACCGGCCGGACGAGTCAACGCCGATCGACGAGACGCTGTCGGCGCTGGACGATCTCGTACGCGACGGGAAGGTCCGCTATCTCGGCAACTCGAACTTCGCCGGCTGGCAGATCGCGGACGCCGCATGGACCGCCAAGACGTACGGCCGCACGCCGTTCGTGAGCGCCCAGAACCAGTACAGCTGGCTGCACCGCGAAGTCGAGCAGGACGTGCTGCCGGCGTGCGAGCATTTCGGGCTCGGCATGCTGCCGTTCTTCCCGCTCGCCAGCGGACTGCTGACCGGCAAGTACCGTCGCGGCGCGGCGGCGCCGACTGGCGGCCGGCTTTCCGAACCGCGCTACGCCAGCCGTCTCGAGGCGGCAGCCTGGGACACCATCGAGTCGATCGACTCGTTCGCAAAGGCGCGCGGCGTGTCGATGCTCGATGTGGCGATTGGTGGCTTGGCCGCGCAGCCGGCGGTCGCCTCGGTGATCGCCGGCGCGACGCGGCCGGAGCAGGTCGGCGCGAACGCAGCGGCCGGCCGCTGGGTGCCGACCGTCGAGGATCTGGCCGAGCTCCGCGATATCACGTCCTGACCGGAACGGATGGGGCGCCGCCGCATCGCGCGGCGTCAGGCGTCGTAGTCGACGCTCACCGTCTCCGTGGTCGGCGATGACTGGCAGGTCAGCACGTAGCCGGCCGCAACGTCTTCGGCCTCGAGTGCGTAGTTGCGTGCCATCTCGACGTGCCCGCTGATGATCTTCGCGCGGCACGTCGAGCACACGCCGCCCTTGCATGCGAAGGGCAACTCCGGCCGCACCTTGAGCGCCGCGTCGAGCACTCGCTCGTCACGGCGCATCGTGAATGTCGACGCGCGTCCATCGAGCATCACGGTGATCTCGGCCTCACCCGCGCCCGGGCCGGCGTCCGCGGTGGTCGGCGCGGGCGGCGGCGTCGCGGCGTCCGCGACATGGAACAACTCCGTGTGTACGACGTCGTCGCGCACGCCGCGGGCGGCCAGTACGCCACGGATGTCGACGACCATCGCGTACGGGCCGCACAGGAACCATTCGTCGACGTCGTCCGGGTCGAGCAACCCGCCCGGCCCGACCAACCGACCGAACTTGTCGGCGTCCACCCGCCCGGAGAGCATCGCGGCATCCTGCGGCTCGCGCGACAGCACATGGACCAGGTGCAGGCGTGCCGGGTAGCGGTCCTTCAGGTCGGCGAGTTCCTCGGCGAACATGACGGATCGGGCGTAACGGTTACCGAAGATCAACGTGAATCGTGATGTTGACTCGACCGCGAGGCCGGTTGCGATCAGCGACAGCACGGGCGTGATGCCGGATCCGGCGGCGACCGCGGCGTAATGCCGGGTGCGCGCCGGATCGAACGCGGTGGTGAAGTGACCGAGCGGCGGCATCACGTCGATCGCGTGACCGGCTTGCAGTTCCGACATGACGTAGGCGGAAAAGGAACCGCCGGCGACCGCCTTCACGCCGATCGTGACGCGGCCGTAGCGCGCTAGTTCGTCCGGCGTGGAACAGATGGAGTACGACCGGCGTACGTCCTCGCCGTCCACGAATCGCCGGACCGTCAGGTGCTGGCCGGCCCGGAATGCGTACTCGTCGCGCAACTCCGACGGCACCATGAACGTGACTGCGGCGGCATCCTCGGTGAGCCGGACGAGTTCGGCCACCGGGAGTGCGTGAAACTGTGGGCGCCGCCGCACCGGCCGCGTGATCGTGACGGTCACTAGTGGGCCTTGATGTGATCGAACGGCTCGGCGCACGCGGTGCACCGCCACAGTGACTTGCACGCCGTCGAACCGAAGCGGGACAGCTCCTGCGTCGCCGGCGAACCGCACCGCGGACACCGTACGGCGATCTGCAGTAGCACCTGCTCGGGTCGGCGCGCCGGTCCGGGCGGCGCGATGCCGGCCGCCGCCAACTTGGCGCGGCCGCTCGTCGAGATGTCGTCGGTCGACCAGGCCGGTGAGAGATCGGTGCGGACGTCGACGGCCGTCGCGCCGGCGCGCCGAGCGGCGGCGGTCACGTCGGCGCGGATCACGTCCAGCGCCGGACATCCCGAGTAGGTCGGCGTGATCGTCACTGTGGTGTGCCCGCCGCTGTCCACCGTCACGTCGCGCAGAATGCCAAGCTCCTCGACCGTCACCACGCGGATTTCCGGGTCGACGACCCGGGCGACGGCGTCACGGATCGCTGTCGCAACGGTCGCGTTCACCACGTCGCTCCCGGGTGCGCACGGTGCAACACCTGCATCTCGGCCAGCAGATAGCCGAGTGCCTCGGTGTGCCGGCCGGTTCGGCCGCCGGTCGGGCGCCAGTCCGTCGCGGGTACGTCGAGGGTGGCCCGCCGCAGCACGTTGCCGACCATGCCCAGCCAGCCAGCCTGAAGCGAGGCGGGTTCGACGCCGATCCCGGCGGCCGCCACGCGACGGCTCAGCTCATCCGACTCGAACAGCTCGAACGTGTACGGCCACACCTCGTCCACCGCGTCTGCCATCCGGCGGTGCGACTCCGGCGTACCGTCACCGAGCCGCAGCGTCCAGGTGGTCGCGTGGTCAAGGTGGTACGCCGACTCCTTGACCGCTTTCGCCGCGATGCCCGCGATCCGCGTGTCGGTGCTCGACGCGAGCGCTTCGTAGAGCGGGTGCTGGAATGCCGACAGGCACAGCAGCTTCGCAATCGCGGTGCCGAAGTCGGTGTCCGACAGCTCGACGAGTTGCACGTTGCGGAACTCGAAGTCCTCGCGGCGATATGCCAGCGCATCCTCGTCACGGCCGGCGCCCTCGACCTCGCCGGCGTACGTCAGGAACAGCCGAGCCGCGCCCAGTTGGTCGAGCGCGATGTTCGACAGCGCGATGTCCTCTTCCATCTCCGGTGCCCGCGCCGACCATTCGCCGAGCCGCTGCGCGGCAATCAGTGCGTCGTCACCGAGACGCAGCAGATAGGCGAACAGATCGTCGGCGCCGACGGTCGGCGCCGAGTCCGCGTCGAGCCGACCGGCGGTCACAGGTGACCAGCGCCTTCCGGCACCTCGTAGAACGTCGGATGCCGATAGACCTTGTCCGCGGCCGGGTCGAAGAACGCGTCCTTCTCGTCCGGGCTGGAGGCGGTGATCGCGCCGGCCGGCACCACCCAGATCGACACGCCCTCCTGACGTCGCGTGTAGACGTCACGGGCGTTGCGCAGCGCCACCTCCGCGTCCGGGGCGTGCAGGCTGCCGACATGCGTGTGCGCGAGGCCGCGGCGCGGTCGCACGAACACCTCCCACAACTGGCTCGCGACCATCACACCGCCGCCATCGCGCCGTCGACTTCGGTGGCGGGCTCCTGGCGCACCCGCGAATGCTTTGCCGCGTAAGCCGCCGCCGCCTCGCGGACCCAGGCCCCCTCGTCCTGAGCGCGCCGCCGGTTGGCAATGCGCTCGCGGTTGCACGGCCCGTTGCCCTTGATGACCGCCATCAGCTCGTCGTAGTCCGGCTGCGTGTAGTCGTAATGCCCGCGCGCCTCGTCGAAGCGGAGGTCCGGATCCGGGAGGTCGAGCGTGAGCACGGACGCCTGCTGTACGCACATGTCGACGAACCGCTGCCGCAGGTCGTCGTTGGAGAAGCGCTTGATCTTCCAGGCCATCGACTGCTCGGAGTGCGTCGAGTCGGTGTCCGGCGGCCCGAACATGGCAAGCGACGGATACCACCAGCGGTCTACCGCGTCCTGCGCCATCCGGCGCTGTGCCGGCGTGCCGTGCGCGAGCGTGTAGAGGATCTCGTATCCCTGCCGCTGGTGGAACGACTCTTCCTTGCAGATGCGGATCATCGCGCGCGCGTACGGCCCGTAGCTGCATCGGCACAACGGCACCTGGTTCACGATCGCGGCGCCGTCCACGAGCCACCCGATCGCGCCGACGTCTGCCCAGCTCAGCGTCGGGTAGTTGAAGATCGACGAGTACTTCTGGCGACCGTCGATCAGCATGTCAACGAGATCGTCGCGGTGCACGCCAAGGGTTTCGGCCGCGGCGTAGAGATATAGCCCGTGTCCCGCCTCGTCTTGAACCTTGGCGAGCAGGATCGCCTTGCGCTTCAGGCTGGGCGCGCGCGAGATCCAATTGCCCTCCGGCTGCATGCCGATGATCTCCGAGTGCGCGTGCTGCGCGATCTGACGCACCAGCGTCTTGCGGTAGGCGTCCGGCATCCAGTCACGCGGCTCGATCTTCTGTTCGGCCGCCACGATCGCGTCGAAGTAGTCCTGCTCTTCGCCCGCCTCGGCGGCACCACCGTCGCGCGCGGCCGCCTCGTTCAGCGCGCGCTCCGCGTCGGCAACCTGATCCAGCAGGCTCTGGTCGGTGCCGAAGTCGTTGCCGTACACGTACCAAGTGTTACAGCGCGGGCACGTTCGCGCAACCAACCTGTTATAAGGTGCGAATCGGTTTCCGGGTACTACCCAGCGCGCTACGCGTCTCGCTGCACGGCTCGTTACACGTCGACAAAAGCCGGTCCATCGGCCAGCGCCGGAACCTCGCCGATCGCGGCCGCTCGGCGCGCAAACTCGCACAGTCCGTCGATCTGGCGCTCGCCGAGCGAGAAGTCGAGGGTACGGAAATAGCTCGCGAGCGTGGCGGCATCGAACGGCTCCCAGCGCGCGGCGGCCGCGGCGACGTCGTCGAGTTCGTCGAGGCACAGATCCCGTGATCGGCAGAACGCCTCGTGGACGTCCTTCACGACACCCGGATGAGCGGCCGCGAACTCGCTTCGTACCGCCCACACGGCGAACACCATCGGCAGTCCGGACCAGTCTCGCCAGGCCGCGCCGAGATCGGTGACGGTGAGTCCGAGCAACGGCGCCTCGTAGAGCGCCCGCAGCGCGACGTCACCGATCACCACCGCGGCGTCGGCCTCGAGCAGCATGGTGCCAAGCTCCGGCGGGCACGTGAAGAACTCCGGCCGCACTCCGTACCGCTCCGCTAGCAACATCTTGGCTAGCAGCACGCCGGTGCGGCTGGTGGATCCGAGGGCGACGCGGCCGACCTCGGCAAGCGGCTTCGTCGACACCAGGTTGACCGACAGCACCGGGCCGTCGCTGCCCACCGCGAGATCCGGCAGCAGCAGCAGTTCGTCGGCGTGACGCAGATACTCCACCAACGAGATCGGTCCGATGTCGAGGTCACCGTCGACCAACGCGGTGTTGAGGCGGTCCGGCGTGTCCTTACGCAAGTCGACGTCGAGCAGCGCGCCGGACCGCATCAGGCCCCAGTAGATCGGCAGACAATTGAGGAACTGGATGTGACCGACCCTCGGCCGCTGCACTACGGAACTCATGCACATCCTCGCTTCGCATCGGATGCGCATGAGGCACAAGACACGCTGCAACTCTGGTTCACTCGCTGGCGCTCGCTCACGATGGCACCGTACTTGGCTGTCGCGAGTGGCCGCGCACACATCGGCCCATGATCCGCTGTAATGGTCGAATTGTGTCGCTATCGCGACGAAAACGTCCAACACAGTGGATCAAACGGCGACCTGGACGGCACCGTCCGTCTCGCTCGCTGTCCCGGCCGACTCCCGCTCGCGGCGGATCGCCCGTACCAGCGGCGGGCTGAACACCGCGGCCGCCGCGAGCCCGGCAAGGCCACAGGCGACCACCAAGGTACGCGGGCCGGCCACCGTCAGGAGTACGCCACCGAGCAGGAAGCCGCTCGCGTTGGCGCCGCCCGCGATGCTGTTGAATGTGGCGCCGGCATGCCCGCGAACCTCCGGCAGAACGCGACTTCCGAGGATCACTCCGATCGCGACGTTCTCGCTCGCGTTCAGAACGCCGCCCACCAACCACAGCGGCACAAGCCATGCGACGTGCGGCACGAAGCCGGCAACCGAGATCGTCACGCACGTCGCGACGTTGAACAGCATCAAGGCCCGTGCCGTACCCACGTCGTCCCGTCGTTGTCTCGCGGCGATCAGCGCGCCGACCACCATGCCGCCGAGCCACGTCGCGGAGACGATGCCGTAAATCGTCGTCGACGAATGCAGCGTCTCGCGGATGAAGAAGACCTCGACCACGTTCACCGCGCTGATCGCGGCGATCACGGCGCCGATCATGACGAATAGCGGCCACAACAGCGCGTCGGAGCGAAGGCGGAACGTGGCACGCCGATCCGGCCCAGCTGGACCACCACTGGCCGCGGCCTGCGCGGTGCGGAAGCGTCCACCCCGCCGGGTACGGATAACCAGTCCCGCGACCGGGATCGCCAGGTACGTCGCCGCGTCGATCAACAGCGGTACGCGCGAGCCGAACGCTCCCACGAGTACGCCACCCAGCGCCGGCGCGATCAGCATGCCGACCGTGGACGCGGTCTGGCCGATGGCCGATGCCTTCGCCAGGTTCGGCCGCCCGACCATGAGCGGCGTGAGCGCGCCCATCGTCGGCCCGGTGATCGCGAGCCCAGTCGCGAGCACCGCGACCAGACCGATGATCAGCCCTGGCGGCCGCGTGAAGGCGAGCGCCACACACACCGCGGACTGCGCCAAC
>DATFRR010000200.1:0-11519 GCA_035263025.1 Micromonosporaceae bacterium | reverse complement strand
CCTGGCGCGACCAGTTGCGTAGTCTGGCCGACAGCGGCTACTCGACAGTCTTGATGCCCGACGTGCCGCAGTGGCAGCCTGCACCGGGTCCTGCGCTGGCCGTCGCGGCAACGATCACCGATATGCGAGTAGGCACGTGGGTGTACGCGTCTCCCGTGCGGCCGCCATGGAGCACCGCGTGGGAAGCGCACTCGCTGTCCGTGCTCACGGACGGCCGTTTCGAGATGGGCATCGGCACCGGCCGCCCTGGAATCGCAGCGCAGCTCCGTGAGCTGGGCTTGCCCGTGGTGCCGGCGAGCCAACGGTCTGGCCAAGTGCGTGAGGTCGTGACGACCCTACGAGAACTCGACGGCTCAGACTTACATACACCGGTGGTGATGGCCGTCGGTGGCCCGAAGGCGCAAGCGCTCGCGGCTGAGCTCGCCGACACGGTGACCTTCATGATGGCGCAGATCGAGACGCGGGCCGAGACGATGCAGCGAGTACGTGCGTTCGACAACGGTCGCGACGTCGAATTCGCGTTGCACGTACCAGTGATCGGCGACTCAGTGGCCGCATTCATGGCCGCGCCTGACACCGATCCCGTCGCCGTCCGTGCCGCCGATTCGCTGGCCTTCCTCCCGAGTGATCCCGCGGCGGCTACCGACGAAATTCAACGGCGACGCGAAGAGATCGGCTTCTCCTACTACGTGTTCGGAGCCGCCGTCGCTGACGTCCTTGCTCCTGTCGTCGCCGAATTGGCTGGACAGTAGTTCACGCCTGAACACGCGCTCCAGATGCCGAACACCGACGGACGCGGGCGGCGAGGCCCGCGGGCGGCGCACCGAAGGACCAGGATCCCGTACGCCGTCGCATGACCCGGCGGCTGTCCGGATTGGATGGTGCGACAGAGGCGCGCCGCTGACCCGCGGTCGCCGTCCGACAGCTCGTCCGCTGGGTGACCCCGGCGCGCTGCAAGCATCCGGCGGTATCGGTTACTGAACGCACGGCGGCTACCCGCGGCGGCGACGATGGTTAGCTGAGAAGCGTCCCAGGTTGCGCAGCGACGTCCGTCTACATTTACGGCGTGTACGCCGATCCGTCGCACGACCCGGTTACGCCGGGCGTGTTCTTTCGCCGCCGGATCACAGCGGTATACGGCAAGGCCGGACGATGGTCGCGGATTTCTATCGGGCCGTTTGGCGTGTTGCTCGTTGAGGCGATCGTCGGGTTGGGCCCGGCTGGCAGAACGTGCCGTCGCCTTCCATCAACGGGTCCGGTCTGGTGCTGCCAGCGGGCTGGCACAGACCGCGCGTATCGAGCCTGATCACAAGCCGATGAAGAAGCAGATGCTCGGCCACGCGTTCGCGCGGCGACGCCACGACGCCATATCCGATAGGTGTTCGACCGGTTGGGGGAGACTGCATGCCTGGCAGTAAGTGGCAAGCCGTACTTCAGTGGCGAGGCACGCTCACTCCGGAGGAGTTCTTCCACCTCCGGACCACACGCGCGTACCGCAAGTCCATCTTGTGGGGTCGCATTACAGCCGCGGTGACAGTCGTCCTTATCAGCGACGCGCTTTACACGGCCAGCCACGATACCTTCGCCAACGAAGGTATCGCGAGCGTGCTTCTCCTGGCATCGATATTCGTGATGACCAAGATGGTCATCTGGGTTTTCCGGGCCGGGCTCGGGCAGATGTTCACCAACGTTCTGTACGTCCCGCTCCGTAGTGTTATGGCCCAGCCACCGCCTCGATTCACTCGCGCTATGAGCAAACAGTGGCGCCGAGATGTATGGATACCGGGACAGCTCCGCAGAGACATCGGTCCGCCGGTGCAAGACACGGCCACGCCCGACCTGTAGCGAGCGCCCGGAGATCCGCCGCCTCGCCAATAGCCGCCTGCGGCGCCGACTGTGCGGTGCACGCGTGTCGTGCTGCTTGCCGACTGATTCGGTCGCATGGGCTCGCGCGTCGTGTGACGCGGGCGAGGCCCCGACGCGCGGCCGGGGCAATTAGCTGCCGTCCGGCCTGGCGCGAATCCAGGCAAGGAGGTCCGGCCCGGACATCGGGTGGCCGAAGTGCCAGCCTTGCCCGACGATTGGGCCGATCTGGCCAAGCAGATGGGCGGTGCGCGCATCCTCGACGCCTTCGGCGACGACCCGCAAACCGAGTTGCAACGCGAGCTGGCTGATTGTGGTGACCATGGCCCGATCGGGCAGGCTCGCGGTCATGGCGGCTACATAAGACCTATCGATTTTCAGTTCGTGCAATGGGTAGCGCCGGATCTGTTGGAGTGATGCGAACCCGGTGCCGAAGTCGTCTAGGGACAACTCGACGCCCATGGCCGCCAGGTCCGCAACCGTCCGGTCCACGCTCGGGCTCGGGGTGACCAGAGCGCTTTCGGTGATTTCGAGCTCAAGCTGCTCGGGCGCGACCGCGTGTCCGGTCAGGCGCAGGCGAACCTGATCCGCGAACTGTGTCGAGGCGAAGTCCTTGGCGCTGACGTTCACAGACACGCGCAGCTGCAAACCGGCAGCCTTCCACGCTTCAAGTTGTGACAAGACGTCGTCGAGAACTCGCAGCGTGAGCAGCTGAATAACACCGCTGGCTTCGGCAGTCAGGATCATGTCGGCGGTGTCGACCGTGCCGCGCTCGGGGTGTCGCCACCGAACCAGCGCCTCCACGCCGATGACTTGCCCGTCATCGATACGGACCTGCGGCTGGTAGAGCACAAACAGCTCGTCGGCGTGTCCCGGCTGCTGGATGGAGGCGCGGAGGTCGGTCAGTAGAGCGAGGTGGCGGCGTGCTTCGGTCTCGTCGCCGGCGGGGATGGTTCGGACCATTGCGCCCGTACGTCGGGCGTCCATGATGGCCCTCTCGGCCTGCGCGGTCAGCGCGCCGAGTTCCGTCCCGTCGGCCGGCGCCGTCGCTATGCCGATGATCGGCCGGACCAGGAAAACGACGCCATCCACGTCGATCGGTGCCGTTAGGGTCTGGGCAATCCGGTCGGCGGCGCGCTCGATTTGGCCGATGTCGGCGTTGGGCAGTAGCACCACAACGTCGGCCGACGCGATCCGGCCGATGATCGCGTCGCTTGACATGTCGGCGGTGAGGAGCGTGCCGACTCGATCAACCAGATGGTCTGAGACCAACCGGCCAAAGGAGTTCGTGACATCGCCTACGCCACTTAACCGCACCAGCAGCAGGCCGAGACGGGGTGTGGGGTACGTCGACGATCCCGGGGCGAGGAGCTGGTCCACCGACACCGCGAGGCCACGCATGTTGCGCAGCTGTGATGACGGATCGCGGTTGAGATTCCGCTCCTGGACGCGCAGCACGCGAGCTACCAGTCCGAACAAGGCGAGTGGGACGGCGAACAGGGCCACCGCCCACCCGGTCGGCGCAATGATGAGCGCGGGAGCGAGCATCAGCAGGCCCGCGGTCGCGATCTGGTAGTAGTACAGCGGCGGCCCCGCCCACCTGCGCCAGATCGCCCGTCCGGCCGCGGTCAACATGACCGCGATAACGCCGTTGTCCACGAGGAACCAGACGAGCGGCACCAACACCACGGTCGCCCCGCCGAACTCGTCGATGTCCATGCCGAGCCTCGGCTCTCCGACGATCCGACTCTCGACCCAGCCTGCCACCAAGAACGCCAAGCTGAATCGGGCGACGTCGAACGCGACGTCGCTCAGCGGTCGGCGTTCTCGCAGCGCGGCGACACCGATGGCCAACGTCTGCACCACGATGGCCACCGCCGACCCCCACAACAGCATGATCGCGAAGGTCAGGCACAGCGAAACGGCCACCCGGGTTGGAGATCGCTGGTCATGCGGAATGGTCAGCGGTCTTAGCTCCACCACCAGCGCGATGATCGCTAACAGCCAGAACTCGAGTGGCGCATGAGCCAGGAAATGAGACGCTCCGACGATGGAGCGGACTACCAGCACAGCACCGGTCGCAACGATGACCGAGTACGTGCCCCAGACGCCGAGAACCTGCCATGAGGCCGCCCTGGGGCGGATCACTCCAGTTCCCCCATGCGCTCTAAACCCACTGGCCGCACCAGATCCCGTCGGTCTTCAACGCACTGTATCGCGATCGCGGTGGTCCGGGACTATTACCAGCGCAAACGAGCCGCCGGCAAGACCCACAAGGACGCGCCATGCGCTGCCGAGCCGATGCCACGGTTATCAGTTCCTAATGCGCTTCCATTTCGGCCCCAGGATCACCGGTGGTATCGACGCGGCGCGACACGATGCGGCGCCGGTCGGCCGTAGAGTCGTGATTCGGAGGAACAGCGGTGAATGACAAGAGTCCTCGTGTCTGGATCATCACGGGAGCGACTTCGGGTTTCGGGCGAGCGTTGACCGAGGCGGTGCTCGGACGCGGCGACATCGTCGCTGGCGCTGCGCGGACGCCGAAACGGCTCGATGACCTAACGGCCGCCTATCCTGACCGGCTCTGGTCCCTCGCCTTGGACGTGACTGACACGGCCGCGTGCGTCGCGGCCGTTGACAAGGTCGTCGATCGATTCGGGCACGTCGACGTCCTGGTCAATAACGCCGGGCGTACCCAGATCGGCGCTCTCGAGGAGACCACAGAGGAGGAGCTGCGCTACCTGTTCGACTTGCACTTCTTCGGTCCGGCAGCCCTGACCCGCGCCGTACTACCGCACATGCGGCGTGCCGGCGGCGGCGCCATCGTACAGATGTCGAGCACCGGCGGACAGATCAGCGGTGCCGGGTTCGGGGCATACTCCGCGACCAAGCACGCGTTGGAGGGCCTGACCGAGGCCCTGCGCCAAGAGGTCACGTTCGGAGTCAACTTCCTGATTGTCGAACCTGGCTCCTTCCGTACCGGCCTGTTCGGGCCGGAGTCCGCGTACGTCTCCACTCCCATCGCGGAATACCACGCGACAGTAGGACGAACGCGGGCAGCCCTGCGGATGCACGGCAGCCAGGCAGGCGACCCAGCCAAGGCGGCTCAAGCCATCCTCACCGCTCTCGACGCACCGGAGCCACCGCTACGTCTAGCACTCGGCGCGGACGCGGTCGCCAGCATCCGCGGGAAGCTCGAATCGATGCTGGCCGAACTGTCCGAATGGGAATCGCTGAGCGACGCGACCGCCTTCGACTCCCAACCCTGACGCCGCGCGGGACGCCGCCGAGGCCGTGAGGAACGGCCGACGACTGGTCCAGTTCGGACGATGGTAGGCGCTCTAGTGGCCACCATCGTTGGGCCGGTCGAGCACGACCGGAGCTTCCTGGACCACTGGTGGCGCTCGGCGGAGGGTCCTGGTCGTGGCAATATTCAGTTGATCTATATACCGATGCTCAGTTGATCTGTACGTTGTGAACATGAGCGGAATGCGCGAACCGACGTTTCTGATCCTGACCGCGCTTGCGGCCGAGCCACGCCACGGGTACGGGATCATCACTGATGTCACCGACCTGTCCGGCGGTCGGACCCGGCTCGCGCCCGGCACGCTGTACAGCGCGCTCGATCGACTGGCCGCCGAGGGCTTGATCGAGGTTGACCGGGAGGAGATTTTTAGCGGCCGGATGCGCCGGTACTACCGTCTTTCCGAGGCAGGTGCCGCCGCGCTGCGGATCGAGACCGAGCAGTTGCGGGCGCGGGCCGCGGCGGCGTCCGCCCGGCTTGCGTCCCGCCGGACCGGCCTGACCCGGTCGGTGTTGGGAGCGATGCAATGAGCGATCTCCGGGCCCGCTACCAGCGGCTATTGTTCGCCTACCCGCGGGAGTACCGCCGCCACCGCGGCGCCGAGATCGCATCGACATGCGTTGAGATGGCGCAGGAGGGACAGCGATATCCCAGGGTGCGCGATGTGGCCAGCCTGGTGGCCCACGGGCTGCGGGCCAGGCTGGGCCAGCCGGGCAGTCGGTGGATCGTGCCGGTCACGCTAATCGCGGTGGTCATCGGCGGTCTGTCCGTGGCGGCTGGCAGCGCCCGCCTCGGCTGGGGTGGCTCGACGTCGTTGAGCCGCAGCCAATCGGCAGACATCGAACGGATCCGCACCGGCGTGGCCGGAGCGCTGCCGGCGACGGTGGGCTATTCCGTCGACGGCCCGGCGTTCGCCGGCTACGACCTGACCGGCCCGATCGCGGAGCAGGAGTGGCTCGACCCGGACGCGTTCGGCGGCAACGACGCCGGCCCGGCCGTGTTCACCCCGGGCCAGCTGGTCGACCGTGAACGGGCGCGGCTAGCCGGCACCGGCTGGGCGGTCACCGCGACGGCAGTCACCGATACCGGCGCCACGATGACTCTGCGTCGCGGGCCCCTGGTGGCCCACCTCGCGACGGTTGCCATCACCGCGCATCGCATCACCGGACCGGCCGGGCGGTCCACGCTCGCCATGAGCTTCCCGACGCCGGTGACCCGTGGGGGGATCCCGCGACCGGAGGACTCATCGGCATCCGGTCCGAACGGATTCGTGGACACGGCCCACCGCACGGCCCCCTGGACTGTGCCGCTGCTCGCGGCGGTCGGCGGCATCCTGGGCGCCGTACTGTGTTTCCTGATGGTCGGTTGGCTCAGCCGCCGCGCCGCCCGGCTGGACCGCCGGCACGGCAGGCTGGTGGCGGCCGCAACGCTCGCGGCCGCTGCGTTGGCCGCGCCGGCAGCCAGCGTCGGCGTGGCCGCGATCTGGACTGCGCTACGCGACCGCTCTGCCGAACTCCCGATCCACTACTGGGTCGGTTACGCCGGTGGCTTCGCTCGGCCGGCGGCCGTGGCCGCCGCCGCGTTGATGGTCCTGGCAATTTCCGCCGCCCTGATGGCCCGGCCTGTGGAGCGGCAAACGGAGGCGGCCGGCTGACCTTGCGGGCCGGCGAGAGCAGTCGTGGTTTGATCGCGAGTTGCATATTGGGTCCAACGCGCCGAGCCGGCCTGGGCCGCACCACGAAGACGCGGCTATCGGTCAGAGGGCTCGTCGAGGGGTGCGAGCGTTATTGTCGCCGCGTGCTTCACCTTGAGATCTCGGACCTGATCACGCGTCATGACCCAGTGACAGGAGCGGGTGTCCCGGTCGCACGCAGCACAGTTGGCCTCGGCCCGTTTACCCTGATCCGTCCCTACCTCACGGCGGTCGCCGGCATCGTGGGCGTCTGGTGGTCACACGATCGGATCGCCAGCATCAGCGTGGCTTTGGCGGTCATCGGCGTCCTCGCCGTCGAGCCATACGTTCACCGCCGCTGGTACACCAATGCCGTGTAACGCTAATCCTCAAGCGCGGTGTCGTTGATTTTCACGTCTGGTCGCCGCGGCTGCTGCGGAGCAGCGGTGGGTGTAGCAGCTCGATAGGCCCCCGGCGGTACAGCTGCGCTGGCCGTCCACCGTCGCGAGTGGTGGTGCGTCCGGTCGGTGCGAGAAAGCCGGCCGTCTTCGAAGCCTTGCGGTGGAAGTTGCGCGGGTCGATCCGAACGCCCCAGACGATCTCGTATATCCGCCGCAGTTCGCCGACCGTGAACTCGGCCGGCACCACCGGGTGATGGCCCGTCAACGGTCGCGCGGCGCGTGTCGGCTGCAAGGCCGCGTAACCAAGACGATCCCATTATTTCGTTGATGGCGGCCAACAATACGTTTGTCATGCGTCCATCATGCGAGCCCTATACGCCGCTGAAGTGGTATTGAGCGGAGGCATTCCAACGCCTACCGTCTGCCGCAGGCAGCCGATTCTTCGGTCAGTCGATTAACTCCATGCGCGAGTTGACATTTCCATTGAGCCGCGCAGTCGAGATAGTCGGAATGATCGAATCGGACGATCAGCGAAGGGGTATCCACAATGAACGGTCAAAGTCTCGTCGGTACCGCCCGGACCGTATTTCTCGGGCTACTGCTGGCCGTGCTGATGCTCGGCGGCGCCGCATTGGTGGGATCTCGGGCAGTGTCCGCGGCCGGCAACACGACCTACTCCGCGTTCCCTGACTGCTCACCGGTGGGCAACTGCGGTCTCGGATAACCGAGGTCCTGCGGTACGGATCGGAAGTGCTTGATTGAACACATGTGATCGCTGCGCCTGCCACGAACTACCGTCGGTCGGCGCGGCGATCACCCGGCGCTCAGCGTAGGAATGCGCGGATGGCACGCTCCTGTCGTACGCTCGACCCTGGCATTTGCAGTTGCGAGTGTTGATCTCTCGGGCACCAGGCGTCGCCGGAGCGGTATGGTGCGTTTTCTGCTGTTGGGGTCGGTGGAGGCCATCTCGGACGCTGGTCCGATATCGATTGGCCGCCCCCGACTACGTGCAGTGCTCGCCTATCTCCTCTTACATGCCAACCATGTGATCACCACGGATCTGCTAGTGCAGGCGATCTGGGGCGGTGCTGGTCCGACCTCCGCGCGCACGCAGATCCAGACGGACATCTCGATCATTCGCAGGATCCTGCAGGATGCCGGATGCTGCCCGATCGACACGCGGCCGCGCGGCTATCTCATCAAAGTGGACCCCGAGCAGCTCGACACCTTGGAGTTCGGCCACCGGGTACGCGAGTCTGCAAATTCCCCGGATCCGGCGAGTGCGATCGCCGGGCTGCGTGCGGGGCTGAAGCTATGGCGAGGTCAACCGTTGACTGGCGTGACGGCTGCCTATGGCGCTCAGGCTCGTGAAGGCCTGCAGGAACAGCGGCTTCAGGCGTACGCCTCGCTGATGGATCTCGAACTTGGTCTCGGACACCATGCGGACGTGATTCCAGAGTTGACCACTCTTGTCGATAGCCACCCGTTGAACGAACGCCTTACCGGCCAGCTCATCCTCGCGCTGTACCGCGATGGACGCCAAGCTGAGGCGCTCGGTGTCGCCCGGTCGCTCCGAGCCATTCTGGCTGACCAGCATGGACTCGAACCCTGTCTGGCGATACGCGACATGGAGCACGCGATCCTTCAGCAGGACGCAACGCTGGACGTGCCCGCCACGCCGGCACACGCCGCCACTATCGCGCCGGCGCTAACGGTAGCCGCGCTCGTACCCCCGCCACCAGCACAGCTACCACCGGACATCGCGCACTTCACCGGGCGGGCGATTCATCTGCGCCAGCTCGACCGCCTTGTGTCGAGTGGGGCGCAGACACTGTCGCCGGTCATCCTTATGGGTCCCGCCGGCGTCGGTAAGACCGCCCTCGCCGTCCACTGGGGACACGCGGTCGCCCAGCGTTTTCCGGACGGCCAGCTTTACGTCGATACGCGGGGGTACTCAAGTGATCGGCCGTTGACGCCGCTCGAATCGCTGAGCAGATTGTTGCGAGCGCTCGGCGCCCCGGCCGACCGGATACCGACGGACGTGGACGAGGCGTCCGCCATGTATCGCACGATGCTGGCCGGGCGCCGCGTGCTTGTCATTCTCGACAACGTGCACCACGTCGACTGGGTGCGACCGTTGCTGCCGGCCGCACCCGGTTGCCTGTGTCTGGTCACCAGCCGCAGCCAGCTTGGTGGACTGGTGGCGGTCGATGCGGCACACCCGGTGACGCTGGACGTGCTAACGGTGGCAGAGGCGCTGTCCTTACTAGAAAAGATCATCGGAAACGACCGGACGGACGCCGAGCCGGAATCCGCGGAGAGCCTCGCGCACGCGTGCGGACTGCTTCCGTTGGCCCTGCGTATCGCCGCCGCCCGCCTTGTCCTCGACCCGGTGGGGCGAATCGACGACCTTGTGGCACGGCTACGACCGGGCATCCGCCTTGACACGCTGCGTATCCCAGACGACCCACAGGCGTCGCTCATCGCCGCATTCGACCACTCCTACCGGGTTCTGGGGGCCGAGCCTCGGCGCGCTTTCCGTCTAATCGGCCTTGCCCCCGACGTCGACTTCACCACCGATACAGTGGCCGCGCTCGCCGGCGTCGCGGACACAGCAGCCCGCGCAATGCTGGACGAGCTGACCGCCGCCCACCTGATCGAGCGGCTTGGCAGCCGCTACGTGCTGCACGATCTCGTACGCGAATACGCCGCGGCCAGAGCCATGGCCGAAGACGACCAATCAACCCGCACTGAGGCGGTCGGCCGGTTGATCAGTTTCTGGCTGCGCAACGTCGACGCCGCCGCGTCGCTCGTGTCGACTCCGCCGGTGCGCCTGACGCTGCCGGCTGAGTTCGCCGGGCCAACCCTCCCGTTCGACACCCACATACTGCCCTTGGAATGGTTGGACGCCGAGCGTGTCAACCTGGTTGCGACCATCCATCACGCTGCCAGCCAGCATCCACAGGCCGCCTGGCTCCTCGCGGACTTCCTACGCGGCTACTTCCGCCGCGGCATGCACCTGGCCGAGTGGATCGGCGCCGCCGAAGCGGCGATCCAAGCCGCCGATGCCGCGCCCGCGAAGTCGGGACTACGCGCCGCGGCGATCAGTGAACTGAGCCTCGCACTGGCCTACCAGGCAATGGGCCACTCGGGCGACGCCGTCGCGCACTTCACCGCCGCCCTCGGCCGCGCACGCCGGGCCGGTTGGGCGGAGGTCGAGGCAAGCGCGATCGGGAACCTCGGCGTGATGGCCTGGCGGGCCGGCGACCTGACATCCGCGGCTAGACGCCTTCGGAGCGCCGTCGGCATCGCCCGGCGAATCGGCTGTCCCGGGATTGAGGCCAACAACCTGGGCAACCTTGGCGTCGTGCACCAGTCGCTCGGCCAGCTCACCGCGGCCGTCGAGGCTTTCCAAGAATTGATCCCGTTGTTCCAGCAGATCGGCTCCCGCGAAGGCGAGGCACACGCGAACAGCAACCTGTCGGATGCTTGTATGCATCTTGGTCAGCCGGCCGATGCCATCGCCTACGGCACGCGCGCGGCTCAGCTGTTCCGGGACATCGGCGACGCCGCGGAGGCCGTAGCGCTGATTCACATCGCCGCCAGCTACTGCCTCCAGGAACGGTACGGGGACGCCGCGGAGCAGGCCGGGATGGCGCTGGCTATCACCCGGCGGGCGGAACACCGCTACCTGGAGGTCGACTGCCTCGACGTGCTCGCCCGCGTGCAACGAGGGCTAGGAGACCCGGTGACCGCCCTGGATCTCGCACAGCAGGCCGTACGGCTCGCGGTCGACCTTGATGCGATGGAGAAGCGCACCGCATCGCAAGTCGGCCTGGCCGAAACCTATCTTGCACTTGGGCGGATCGATGACGCCGTGCGGGAGGCGACCGAGGCATGGAACCTGGCCCGTACCAACGGATTGCGCGTGGATGAGGCGCACGCGCTCACCGTCCTGGCAGAGGTGCAGCTGGCAGCGGGCGATCCGGGCTCGGCCGCCGGGCTTGTACGCGATGCATTGAGGATGTGCCGTCGGATGGGGGAGCTCACGTTGGTCGGTCGGGCGTTACGAGTACGCGGCGCCATCAACTCGGCATCGGCCGCTGCGCGAGCGGCCCGTCGTGAAGCCGCCTTGATTTTCGAAGCCATAGCGGCCACAGCGACAAAATGAGAACCGGACGGCGGGTTCAGGGGCGGCACTTGGCAGGGGCTTGGGACCGTCGGAAGCGAATCGGCCGTCGTGAAGCTTCGGGTGCCAGCGCCGAAGTACCAGCGCAAC
>DATFRR010000199.1:0-2946 GCA_035263025.1 Micromonosporaceae bacterium | reverse complement strand
CCCGCATCCGGCCCTCCAGACCGCCAGCCGCACGGTGACCACAGTCGATCACGACGGCGACCCAGTCGCTGCCATCATTCACGACCCATCACTGCTTGAGGATCCCGCGCTCATCGAATCGGTCCGCGCCGCCGCAAGCCTGGCACTGGAAAACTCCCGCCTACAGGCAGAACTGCGGGCGCAGCTTGCCGAGGTACGCGCATCTCGGATCCGGCTGGTAAACGCCGCCGACCAGGAGCGGCGCCGACTCGAACGCGACCTACACGACGGCGCTCAGCAACGCCTGCTCGGCATACGGCTCACCCTGCAACTGGCCCGCAACCGGCTGCCCAACGACACATCGGCCGTTGACGACCTGCTTCGCGAGGCAGACGAAGAGATACTCGGCGCACTCCAGGACCTGCGGGCGCTCGCCCGCGGCATCCACCCCGCCATCCTGACCGAGGAAGGACTCGCCGTCGCACTCGGCGCACTGGCAAGACGCACACCGGTACCAGTCGGCCTAAACGCATGCGCACAGCGTCTGCCCGCCCCGGTGGAGGCCACCGCGTACTTCGTAGCCGCCGAAGCGCTTTCCAACATCGTCAAGCACGCGCGGGCATCGCACGCGACCATCGACGTGACCCACGCCAACGGAACTGTTCGCGTTCACGTCACCGACGACGGAGTCGGCGGCGCCGACGCAACCGGGTCCGGGCTACAGGGGCTGCGAGACCGCGTCGAGGCGCTAGACGGACAACTAGTCGTCGACACCCGGCTCGGCCAAGGCACTCGCATCTCGGCGGCGATCCCGTGCGCGTGATCCTCGCCGATGATGCCGTCATGGTCCGGGAGGGCCTGGCCCGGCTCCTGACCGACCACCACATCGACGTCATCGCCGCGGTCGGCACCGCCGCGCAGCTCGTCGACCTCATCGACAGCGACCTGCCCGACGTCGCCGTCATCGACATCCGAATGCCGCCCACATACACGAACGAAGGACTCGTAGCCGCACAACAAATCAGGCGATCACACCCTGAGGTGGCCACCATGGTCCTGTCGCAATACGTCGAGCTCCACTACGCGCGCACGCTCACGGCTGACCCCGCCGGCAAAGTCGGCTATCTCCTCAAGGACCGAATCGGCGACGTCGCGGACTTCGTAGCGGCGCTGCGGCGCATAGCGGCCGGCGGCATCGTCGTGGAACCATGCCTAGTCGACGAACTCATCGCCACCCCAACGGCAAACGCACCACTCGCGACATTGACCCCACGCGAACGCGAGGTCCTCGTCCTGGTCGCACAAGGCAAAACCGACCGCGGCATCGCAACCGAACTATTCCTGACACGAAAGACTGTCGAAGCACACATACGCAGCATCCTCAGCAAGCTCAACCTACCCACGGATCCGGCCGAAAACCGCCGCGTACACGCGGTACTCACCTATCTCGCAGCCGACCCCCCACAACCGTCCGCCGACCAACGCTGACCACTGCGCGGCATTGGGCACGCCCGCTCTCCCGGCCCATCCCCTGCGTACGGCCCGTTTACCGATCATCAGCAGCCCGGTTCGAAGCCGCTGCCAGGTTCCACGCGACGTCCGACAAATCATCGGACCAGGGCTCAATCGAAATTGCCGAGCCGCAGGCTCTCGACTCGACAGCGTCCTGCATCCGAACCCCCCATCCGCGTTCACGGGATGCCGGTTCCCGGTCGAGGTGGTCACCGTGGCGGTGCGCCGGTATCTTCGCTTCGGGCTGTCCTATCGTGACGTGGAAGAACTTTTGGCCGAACGTGGTATCGACGTCGATCACGTCACTGTCTACCGCCGGGTGCACCGCTTCGCGCCGCTGTTCGCTGACGCGGCACGCTTTGCTCGGCACGCACCGGGCGACCGCTGGTTTGTGGAAGAAACCTGCGGTGACCACCTCGCTGGCCCACACCCTCAGCAACTGCAATGCCGGATGGAAGAAGCGGCGGGCCGCGTCGGCGTCCCGACGCTTGGACACGAGTACATCGATGACCTGGCCAAGCTGGTCAACGGCCCGGTACACGTAACGCCACACTCCGGCGACCTTGACGTCATGGCATCGATGGATGTCCGACGGCTGGCACAGCCGAACCACCGCGGCATTTGTTGCAAAGCATGCGAAGTGACAATTCGTGCGGCGACCGTGGCCCCGGCGAACATCGGACCTCAGCAATCAAGCGGTAGTCACCTGCCCGGTAGGCGTGTCGACCGCGACGACTACCGGACGTCCATCGACAATCCACTGTACGGGCACGACGACGATCAGTTCCGCGTCCCTCCATGGCGCACCTGTCACCGGATGCCAGCGTTCATCGGCGACAGCCGTCTGTTCCTGACAGCACGCGTGCGGACTACGCATCCCGCCGGGTTGGAGGCTCTTAGCCGGGCAGTGCGGCTAGGCCGGCTAGAAAGTTGAGCCGCTCGTCTGGTGCGAGGGTGCTGTACGGAGTGCCAGCCAGCCCGTTAGTTCGCGCCTCGACCGCATCGCGAGTCGGCCCGGCGGCGAGTTGTTGGATCGCTTGGCTCGTCAGTCCGGCGTCCTGCCAGGCGGCGGCGTGGGCGTCGGCGCGGTGATAGCGCAACACCGATAGCCGATGATGGAGCAGCAGTCCAACGGTGGCGTCGGCTGGCTCATGTGGCGGCGCCATCGTCAAGTACGCCGGACCGCCGGTGGCCAGTGCGGCCGTGACGAGCCGCCCGGCGGCGTCATTGAGACCGGGCAGGAAGGGCATCTGCCCGCGCCAGAGCGATGCGGCGATCTCGGCGTCGATCGCGTACATCTCGGCGAGTAGACGATGACCGGTCTCGGTGGCCTGGGCCGTACCGTGTTCGTCGAGGAGGATCAGATCGGCGGCACCGAGTGCGTCCAAATCGCGACGCAGCTCGTCGGGCCGCTCATAGCGGTAGACCGCTGCCAAGGCCTCCGCGGTCACCGTC
>DATFRR010000198.1:0-12606 GCA_035263025.1 Micromonosporaceae bacterium | reverse complement strand
CAGCTACGCGGTGTTCTCGCCGTTCACGTTGTTCACGTTCGGTGTGGTCGCGGTCGTCGTGATCGGCATCGCGTTGCTGTTCACGCGCACGTCCGTCGGCCTGCGGATGCGCGCGTCCGCGTTCGCGCCGGAGACGGCACGGCTGCTCGGGGTGAACGTGTCGCGCGTGCTCACTGTCGGCTGGGCGCTCGCGGCCGGTGTCGGCGCGGTCGCCAGCCTGCTGATCATCCCGACCGCGTTCCTTCAGCCCAACGCCATGGACCTCGTGTTCGTGACCGCATTCACGGCGGCCGTCATCGGCGGGCTGGACAGTCCGGTCGGGGCGGTGGTCGGTGGTCTCGTGGTCGGTCTGCTGCTCTCTTATGTCAGCGGCTACCTCGGCAGCAACGTGACGTCGATCGGCGTGCTCGTGCTGCTCGTCGCCGTACTGTTGCTGCGTCCGGGTGGCCTGTTCACGATGCGGCAGGCGAGGCGGGTATGACGGGCTCGGACGCGGCTGTCGCGCCATCGGCGGAACGCCGGAAGGCAGGCGGTGTGCTGCGGCGGCTCGCCGGGTCGCCGATGGTGGGCAGTCCGGCTCGCGGCCGGACGCTCGCGCGGCACCTCGCAGTCGCGGTCGTCGCCCTCGCGATCATGTGGTACCTGACCGACCACGTCGAAGCGTTCTACGACTTCCAGATCGCCACGATCGCGGCGTATCTCTGCGTGGTCGCCGGACTGACCGTGCTCACCGGACTGAACGGGCAGGTGTCGCTCGGCCACAGCGCGTTGATGGCGGTCGGCGCGTACACCGTCGGATTGCTGCTCAGCAAGTTAAACGACCACAACGTGCGCGCGCAGTGGACGGTTCTGCTGGCGCTCGCACTCGGCGTACTCACGACATCGGTCGCCGGTGTCGTCATCGGCCTCGCCGCCGCTCGGCTTCGCGGCCCGTACCTCGCCGGTCTCACGCTCGCGATCGTCGTCGTGGTGCCGTCCATCGCCACGCAGTTCGGTTCGCTGTTCCACGGCGACCAGGGCGTACCCGTACCGGCGCCGCCCGCGCCGACGTCGCTCGGGCAGTTCTTCCCCCAGGAGGAGTGGGACGCGTGGATCGCCCTAGCGGCCGCCGGTATCACGCTGTTCTTCCTCGCGAACCTCGTACACGGCCGGGTCGGACGTAATCTCCGTGCGGTCCGCGACCACGAGGCCGCCGCGCAACTTGCCGGCATCAACGTCGCGCGCACGCAGGTCACCGCGTTCGTCGTCAGCGCCGCGTGCGCCGGTCTGGGCGGCGGCGTGATCGCGGTCATCAACCAGAGCGCGTCGCCGGACAGCTTCGCGCTGACGCTGTCGCTCTACCTGCTGCTCGCCATCGTGCTCGGCGGGCTCGGCAGCCTATACGGCGCGATCTGGGGATCGGTCGCGATCGTGTGGCTGCCATATCTGACCAACAAGGTGATGAACGGTCTCACGCTATCGGCGGCCGAGGCCGCGAAGCTCCGCGGCAACGTGCCGCTGGCGATCTTCGGGCTCGCGCTCGTCATCATCGCGATCGCCGCTCCCGGCGGCATCCAGGGCCTGCTGCGACGAGCAGGCCGATGGGCACGAGCGCGGTTTGCCTCGCGCGTGCCGCAACCCCCGTCTTCGACCGGTCGCCGTCCGGAAACATCGCCGCCTCAGGGCGGCGCTACACACCGGCAGGCGGCCGGACCCGAAGGCCTGCCACCCACCACCCCATCCGCACCAACATCCGAAGTCACGACCTGAAAGGTCGGTGTCGAATGGCACGTCACACCCGGCGCGGGATCGTCCTCGTCGCCACCATCGGACTCGTCACCGCGCTCAGCGCGTGTACGAGCGGCAACAGCGGCAGCGGCGGCGGCAACAACGCCGCGGCCGCGGTACCCGGCATTACCGCGACCACCGTTACGGTCGGCTCCCACCAGCCGCTGACCGGTCCGGCCGCCCCGGGCTACTCGAAGATCTCGCCGGCCACGAACGCGTACTTCCAGTGGGTGAACGCGCACGGCGGCGTCAACGGACGCAAGATCATCTACAAGGTCATGGACGACACGTACAACCCGGCAACCACGGTCACCGTCGTGCACCAACTCGTCCAGCAGGACAAGGTGTTCGCGATCCTGAACGGCCTCGGCACGCCGACGCACACGAATGTCATCCAGTTCCTGAACGACAACAAGGTGCCCGACCTGTTCGTCGCGTCCGGCAGCACGACGTGGAACCAGCCGCAAAAGTACCCGTGGACGTTCGGATACCAGACCGACTACACGGTCGAAGGCAAGGTCCTCGGCTCGTACATCAAGCAGAACTACGCGGGCCAGAAGGTGTGCTTCTTCGGTCAGGGCGACGATTTCGGCGCCGACGAACTCGCCGGCGTGAAGCTTGAGCTCGGCGACAGCGGCATCACGAGCGCGCAGACCTACGTCGTGACGAACCAGAACGTCGGGCCGCAGATCGGCGCCCTCAAGGCGGCCGGCTGCCAGGTCACGGTGGCGGCGACCATCCCGGGCTTCACCGCACTCGCGCTCGGCACGGCGGCGCAGCTCAAGTTCCAGACCCAGTGGATGGTGTCGAGCGTCGGCGCCGACTACAACACGGTCAACGGTCTGCTGAAGGTTCCACCGCTGCTCGAGGGCGTCATCACGTGCGGCTACCTGCCCTCCACGTCGTCGGACACCGACCCGTGGATCACGCTGTTCAAGCAGATCAACCAGCAGTACAACAACAACGCGCCGTGGGACGGCAACGTCGAGTACGGCATGAGCGTCGGCTACCTGTTCGTGCAGGCGCTGCAGGCGGCCGGTAAGAACCCGACGCGCGAGTCGATCGTCCAGGCGATCGAAAAGGGCGGCTTCACCGGCCCCGGCATCGTGCCGCTCGCGTTCTCGTCGACGAACCACTCCGGCTACACCGGCGTGCAGCTAGCGAAGATCACCAACGGCCAGACGGTCGCGTTCGGCTCGGCGTACACGACGGACGACGGCTCCGGCCCGGTCGTCGCGTACAACGGCACCGAGGGCGCGGTTCCGCCGAACGGCATCCCAGCCAGCGGCTGATCAATCGGTAGCCGATCTGTCGGCGGCGGCCGCCCGACCTCGACCACGAGGCGGGCGGCCGCCCAACCGCAACGCGGGCCTGCTGCACCGACCATCGCCCGAGGAGCGCGCATGCCGGATGGCGTTCGCATCGACGGTCGCACCGCCCGGGCGCAGCGCACCCGTGCCGCGATCGTCGACGCACACCTCGGGCTGCTCGCGCGCGGTGATCTGAAGCCGACCGGGGAACGCATTGCCGAGGCGGCCGGTGTTTCGCTGCGTACCCTCTGGACGAGCTTCAAGGACATGGAGACGTTGTTCGCCGCCGCCGGACAGCGACTTATCGAGCGGCAGCTTGACGTGTTCACGCCGGTCGACGTCGGCTTGCCACTGCCGCAGCGGGTCGACGAATTCTGCCGGCAGCGTGCTCGCATGCTGGAGATCCTCGCGCCCGCTGCCCGGGCGGCGGTGCTCTACGAACCGTTCTCCGCCGCACTGCGACGCAACCGCACTATCGAGCTCGGTCGCGTTCGCGACGAGATCGCCGATCTGTTCGCGGTCGAGCTGGCTTCCGCGGGTACCGACCGCGAGGCATTGCTGAATGCCCTGATCGCCACTTCGACGTTCGCGTGCTGGTCGATGCTGCGCGACCAACTTGGCCTGTCGTTGGACGTGGCGCGCGAAGTCATGACACGCACGGTCGGTGCCCTGCTGAGCGTGTAACCGACCGCATGCCAGTGCCGGCAGTGTTGCGAATTCGGCCCTAGTTCCCGGCGCTGTCGAATTCCACCACCGATCGCGCCCCGATGCCCGCGGACATCCGCTCGAACGCGGCCGGGATGTCACCAAGGCCGATCCGGTCGGTGACGAGCGCTGCCACGTCGAGACGTCCCTCGCGTACGTGGCCGGCGAGCACCGGTAGGTCGGTCGTTGGATCGCCGTTGCCGTAGACGCAGCCGCGAAGGGTACGCGCGAAGTGGAACAGCTCGAGTGCGGAGAACGCCACCATGTCGTCGGCTCGGCCGACACCGACGACGGTCGTCGCGCCGCCCCGTCGGGTCGACGACCAAGCGGCCCGGATTGTCGCGGCACGACCGACGCATTCGATCGCATGGTCCGTGCCGTCGCCGGTCAGCTCGCGAACCTGTCGCGGCACCACCGGCTTCGCGTCCGGTGGGTCGGCGACGAGGAAGTGTGTGGCACCGGCCCGACGCGCGAGCGGTTCCTTGCCCGGATTGACGTCCACGCCGATGATCGGGTCGGCACCCGCGAGCCGCGCCGACTGTACGACGGCAAGACCGACGCCACCGAGGCCGTACACGACGACGGATTCGCCGGACCGGACGCGCGCCGCATGCGTCACGGCGCCGTAGCCCGTGAGCACGGCGCAGCCGAGCAGCGCGGCGTCGGCGAAGGGTACGCCGTCCGGCAGCGGTACGACGCCGCCCGCGGGTACGACGGTCTCCTCGGCGAACGCGGCGGTGCCAAGACCCGGGTAGAGCGGCGTGCCGTCCGACAGACGGGCGTAGGGCTCGGTGCCGGCGTCCGCGCCGTGGATGCACAGATATCCCTCGCCCCGACGACAGAACTGGCACGTGCCGCACGCCGGAGACCAGTTGAGCACCACACGGTCGCCCGGCACGACACCGGTCACACCCGCGCCGATCTCGACGACCGTACCCGCGCCCTCATGGCCGAGCACCGCGGGCACCGGCTGGCGGAGCGTGCCGTTGGCAAGCGACAGATCGGAGTGGCACACACCGGCCGCCGCGATGCGGACCCGGACCTGGTTCGGACCGGGCGCCGGCAGGTCGATCTCGGCCAGCTGCATGGGCGCGCCGACCTCGCTCAGCACCAGGGCTCGTGGCACGTCAACCTCCCGGCTGCGTGGTTGGTGGCGCCGACTGGTCGACGCCGGCGGCGGCGGGCAGCGGCTAGAACTGCTGCGACTGATACTGCAGGAACTCGGCGAGCCCGTGGTGTCCGAGTTCGCGCCCGACGCCGGAGGACTTGAATCCGCCGAACGGCGCGACCGGGTTGAACGCGCCGCCGTTGATGTCGACTTGGCCGGTGCGCATTCGCGCGGCGAACGTGGCCGCCGTGTCGGAGTCGGCTGCCCAGACGCCGCCGGCGAGACCGTATTTCGTGCCGTTCGCGATCGCGAGCGCCTCGTCCTCGTCGCGGTAGCGGAGGATGGACAGCACCGGACCGAAGATCTCCTCCTGTGCGATGCGCATGTCCGGCCGTACGTCAGCGAAGACCGTCGGGCGTACGAAGTAGCCAACGTCGCGCCCGTCCGGCGGCGCGGCACCACCGGTCACGAGCCGAGCGCCCTCGGCCACCCCGACGTCGATGTAGTCCCGTACCCGGGTGCGCTGCCGGTCGGCGACGAGCGGGCCGATCCGCGTCGCGGCGTCGAACGGGTCGCCCGTCGGATATTTGCCGGCCGCGTCGGCGGCGAGCGCGACAGCATCGTCGTACATCGACTCATGCACAAGCATGCGCGTCCAGGCGCTGCAGGTCTGTCCCGCATTGAGGAACGCGTTGCCGACGCCGACCTTGACCGCCTTGGCGAGATCCGCGCCGGGCAGGATGACGTTCGCCGACTTGCCGCCGAGCTCCAGTGCCACACGCTTCAGCGCGCCACCGGCGATGGCTCCGATACGCTGGCCCACCGCGGTCGAGCCGGTGAACGAGATCATGTCGACGTCCGGGTGCTCGACGAGCGCCTGTCCCGCAACGGTTCCGGTGCCGGACACGACATTCAGCACGCCGGGCGGCAGTCCCGCCGCGGTCATCACGTCGGCGAGCAAATATGCCACGAGCGGCGTGTCCTCGGCCGGCTTCAGCACGACGGTCGCACCGGCCGCGAGTGCCGCGGCGACCTTCGCGACGATCTGGTGCAGCGGGTAGTTCCACGGGGTGATCGCGCCGACCACGCCGACCGGTTCGGCGCGCACCACGGAGTTGCCGATGTTCTCGGTGAACGCGAACTCGGCGGCGAGCGTGGCGAACGATTCGAGCACCGTGAGCGGCAGGGCGACGTGTAGCCGTTGGGCCAGCGCGAGTGGCGCACCGAGTTCCGTCGCGATCAGTTCGGCGGCGTCGTCCGCGCGTGCCTTCAGTTCGTCGCGGGCGGCGGCGAGCACCGCCGCGCGCCGGGCCGGTTCGGTCGCTGCCCAGCCGGTGGCGGCGGCGCGCGCTGCGGACACAGCGATGTCGATGTCGGCCGGGCTGCCGGCCGGTACGGTCGCGATGACGCGTTCGGTGGCTGGGTTCACGTCCTCGATGGCGTCGGTGGCCGACGGCTCACGCCATTCGCCGCCGACGAAGATGTGGGTGCGGCTCGCGATGTGCATGTCGGCCATCATCCACCGGTCGGATGCGGCACGCCCATCGGGTTCGACCCCGGAATGGACGTAAACGCGAGGACGGCGAGCGGCGTGAGTCGATCCCGCAGCCGCTCGGTCCGCTCTGCGCCGAAGGCGTCCCAGACGCGCGTGGCCGCCCGATCCGTGGCCGCCTCCGCGGCGGCGTACGCATCCGCGCCGTCCGGGGTGTGCGAGCCGTCCGGGCGCAGCCAGCCACGGTCGACGAGTCGCGTGGTGGCCGCGTCCCACTCGCCGTCCGTCCAGCCGCGGTATTGCTGCATCTCGGCCCGGTTGGCGTCGCCGGCGCGCCACACGACCGACTCGATGCCGCCGAAGCCGTACGTGACAAGCGCCGCCACGTGGCCGTCGCCACGGTGTTCGCGCATCGTGGTAGCGGCCTGCCAGACTCGCGCGAGCGCGGACGCGTCGGGATCGCGTGGCAACGCCATGTTCGCCGCGCCTAGCGGCCGCCCCTCGGGCTCGAGCAGATCGACGGCTGCCTCGGCGAGATCGGCGGCCTCGGCGAGTGCGCTCGGCTCGACGTCGACCGCGAGGCGCAGCAGCGCCGCCTCCGCGCCGGTCCGCCGCGCGTGAAGCGTCTGGGCCGGCGTGGCACGCGACCACACGTCGGGCAGCGCCCGTTGCACCATCTGCGGCGCGAATCCGTAGAACATCGCGATCACCGGGGCCGCGTCGAGCGGACCGAGCGGCGCGGCCCGACCGGCGAAGTAGCCGCGCCAGTAGCCACGCAGACCCACGGCTTCGTACGCGTCCCGAGCCTCGGCTGAGAAGTAGGTGATCGCGTGAATCGGTTCGAACCGCGTCCACATCTGCCGTGCGAGGGTCAGTGAGCGTCTCGGGTTCGTGTCGATCATCCGTACCCTCATTCCATGGCTGGGACTGGCCAACGGGCGCCGAATGCCGCATCCGCGTACATGAGACGGTACGACCGCCGGCCGCCGACGGTTCAGGTCGCGAGCGGTATGCCGTCGCCAACACGAGGGTGGCGTCCGGACGCGCGAGCGCTGCCCGTCGGGTGATACTGCCGGCATGTGTTACGGAGACGACGCGCGCCCGCCGGCGCCGCCCATCGCGAACCCCATCGGACACCACGGTGATCTGGTGCTGACGTCCGCCGACGGTACGCGTTTCGCCGCGTACGAGGCGCATCCGCAGGCCCCGTCGAGCCGCGGCATCGTGGTCCTGCCCGACGTACGCGGGCTGCACCACTTCTACAAGGAACTGGCGCAGCGCTTCGCGGAGGCGGGCGTGCACGCGGTCGCGATCGACTACTTCGGTCGCAGCGCCGGGTTGACCGGCCGCGACGAGGACTTCGAATATCGGCCGCACGTCGACCAGCTGGACTATCGCGACGTCACGGCCGACGCGTCCGCCGCTTGCGACGTGCTGCGCGAGACGACCGGCGCGACCGCGGTGTTCACGGTCGGCTTCTGCATGGGCGGCGCGATGTCGTGGCGCCAGTCCGCCTCACCCAGCGGCTACGCCGGCAACATCGGCTTCTACGGCATCCCATCGCGGGTCACTGAGTTGCTGCCCGAGATGCGCTCGCCGCTGTTGATTCTCGCCGCCGGCCAGGACTTCACGCCGGTTGCCGAGACGGAGAAGTTCGCCGACGAGGTGCGTGCTGTCGGGCCGGAGGTGGATATGACGGTCTACCCGGACGCGCCGCACAGCTTCTTCGACCGTACGTTCGGGGAGCACGCGGACGACTGCGCGGACGCGTGGCGGCAGATGTTGGCGTTCATGGACAAGCACGCCGCCTGAGTCCCTGGCGCGAGCGGACCGGTCGGCGCGCAATCCTCCGGTCCGAATGCGCGCGTGGCGGCCTCGACGGTGTCGTCGAGGCCGCCACGGCCGGGGAGGAGACCGATCTGAGGTGACCCGTCAGGGTCAGTGCGCGGCGTCCGGGCCGGGTGCCGCCTCCTCGGTCGGCAGCGTCGCGTCGCCCACGCCGGTGCGCTGCATCGGTGCCTGCTGCGCCTGCTTGGCGGCGGCGCGGTTCCGGAACGCCTGAACGATGAGCAGCACCGGTACGACGAACACGTACCACGCCACGAACACCGTGCCACCGTTGAAGATGAACTGCAGGTAGATCGCGTACACCACGAAGGCGAGTCCGAACACACCGTTGATGCCGCGGCTGGCCGGGGTGCGGCCGCCGAACCCGGTGGCCGCCGTGACGATCAGCAGGACGCCGCTGATCGCGAGCAGCAGAGAGTACAGATTGAACTCTGTGTCGTTCATCTGAGCGATGGCGTGGCTCATGGTTGGATGACTCCGTCGCGTAGTGCCGCCGCCTCTAGGGCATCGACCACGGTGTGCTCGACGGGCGGCGAGCGAACGTCAGTATGGCGAGCGGTAACCCTGCGCGCGACCCGGCATATCGTCCTTTTTCGACTGGTGACAGGCTCACCCGGTCACAAACCCGACACGGAGGACGCGACGATGGACGCGGTGACCCTGGCCGACTACCGGGAGCGCGTCGCGCGCATGTACCTCGACGACACCGATGTCGCCGGATTCCGTACGGCGCGCGACGAGTTGTTCGCGACACACCCGCAGTCGCCGATCCCGGCCGACGAACGAGCAAGTTTCGCCGGCGCGAAATACTTCCCCGAGTCGGACGACGCGCGTGCGACAGTCGCGATGCGACGGTCGGCAGACGCCGGCGGGCTCGATTCCAACAACGGCCTCGACATCGAAAGCGGCGGCGAGGACGGCGTGCTCCACTATCGACGCGTCGGCATTCTTGACACTCCGTGGGGCGAACTCACGTTGTTCTGGCTCGCGGCGTACGGCGGCGGTCTGTTCCTGCCGGTACGCGACGGCACCGCGTCGAAGGACTTCGACGGCCCGCGAACGTACGGTGCCGGTCGCTACCTGACCGACACGGTCAAGGGTACGTTCGGCCGCGGCGTGGTGATCGAGGCGCCGGACCGGGTACGGCTGGACTTCAACTACGCGTACAACCCGTCGTGCGCGTACGACGACCGGTGGGCGTGCCCGCTCGCGCCCGTCGAGAACCGGCTCGCCGCGCCGATCCGCGCCGGCGAGCTTGCCTACCACCCCTGGTAGAACTACACCCATGACCGACGGGATCATCGACACGAGCGGGACCTATCAGCCCGGCGGCGACCGGCCCGGCATCGATCCGACCGACGAGGTCGTCGACATCTGCCGCGACCTGATCCGCATCGACACCACGAACACCGGCGACCTCGCGACCGGAAAGGGCGAGCGGGTCGCCGCCGAATACGTCGCCGCGAAACTCGCCGAGGTCGGCCTCGAGCCAACGGTCGTCGAGTCGGCGCCGGGCCGGACCAGCGTCATGGCGCGGATCGTTGGGGCGGACCGCACACGCGGCGCGCTGCTGGTGCACGGGCACACCGACGTCGTACCGGCCGACGCCGCCGAATGGTCGGTCGACCCGTTCGCCGGCGTGATCAAGCCGGACGCCGACGGCGTGGACTATCTCTGGGGTCGCGGTGCGGTCGACATGAAGGACTTCGACGCGATGATGCTGGCGGTGGTGCGCGACTGGCGTCGTCGCGGTGTGGTGCCGCCGCGCGACATCGTGCTCGCGTTCACCGCGGACGAGGAGGCCGGCGGCGAATACGGCGCACACTACGTCGTTGACAACCACCCCGAGCTGTTCGACGGATGCACCGAGGCGGTCGGCGAGGTCGGCGGCTTCTCCGTGTCGGTGTCCTCGGATCTTCGGCTCTACCTGATCCAGACGGCCGAGAAGGGCATCGACTGGCTACGCCTGGTCGCCAAGGGCCGGCCGGGCCACGGCTCGATGCTCGCCGACGACAACGCCGTCACCGCGCTGGCCGAGGCCGTGGCGCGGGTCGGCCGCCACCGGTTCCCGATGCAGATCACGCCGGCGGTACGCGACTTCCTCACCGAGATCGCCGACGTGCTCGGCATCGATCTCGATCCGGATGACCCGGAGCTCGCCATCGCGAAGCTCGGCCCGATCGCGAACCTGATCGGCGCCACCATCCGTGACACTGCGACCCCGACCGGTCTCACCGCGGGGTACAAGCACAACGTCATCCCCAGCACCGCGTCGGCGACCGTTGACTGCCGTACCCTCCCGGGGCGCTCGGAGGCGTTCCTTGCCGAGATCCGCGACCTGGTCGGCCCGGACATCGAGATGACCTACGTGCAACACCATCCGGCCGTGGAGACGACGTTCGACGGCCCACTCGTGGAGGCCATGGCGGCGGCGCTACGCGCCGAGGACAACGGCGCGCGCCCGGTGCCGTACATGCTGTCCGGTGGTACCGACGCGAAGGCATTCATGAAGCTCGGCATGCGGTGTTTCGGCTTCTCGCCGCTCCGCCTACCGGCAGATCTGAACTTCGCCGCGCTGTTCCACGGGGTGGACGAGCGGGTGCCGATCGAGGGGCTAAAGTTCGGCGTGCGGGTGCTCGATCGTTTCCTCAGCCAGGCGTAGCGTCCGGGCGCGGGGCGGCGCCGGTCGGTTCCGCAACGCCCCTTGTGAAACCCGGACGAATAGGATGAGTGGGTCGAGATGACTGACGAGCACGAACACCTCGACGACGCGCTGGAGAAGGTGATCGCCGCCGCGCGTGCCCACCTGTCGGCGGTCCGGGCGGCCGATGGGCGGGTCGACGACGACGCCGTCTGGAAGGCCTACGTCGAGCTGAACAACGCGTCGTTCGACTACGACGACGCGCTGCTCGATGCCTACGGCGAGGTGACGCCCTGGGACGTGGACGCGATCGATCCGGAGCTGGCCGACGAAAAGGTCAGCCAGATGGCCGATCTCGCATCCGCCGACGACCCCTACGCGAAGGTGATCTCGGTACGCCAGCGCCGCGACTACCGGGTGCCGAGTGTCACCGCACTCCTCAAGGCCGCCGGGGCGGCGCGACGCGAGTCGATGGGCAGTGACGACGGCGCGGACGAGCCGGTCGAGACGGTTGGTGAGGCGGTGCTCGAGTTGCTGCAGTCCGGCGACGGATCGCTTGGCGCGCTCGACGTCCCGGAGTTGGAGCCGCTCGACGGTCTGGTCGCGGTGACCGAGGTCGCGACTCCACTCGACCTTGCCGAGTTCGAAGAGATCGACGGCACCGGGCCGTTCAGTCTCGAGGCACCGGACCGGCTGATCGGCCGGTTGGACGAGCAGCCGTATACGGACCTCGACGCGTACGGAGACGAGGAGTAATCGCCTCGCGCCATGCCATGCCGCGGCGCGACAAGGCATCGCCGGGTGGCACGCTTTCCGGCAACTCCTGGCCACTTCGCATGGATTAAACGGCCGGCAACGCGCAGGATAACGTGATGGACTACGAGTACGCGCCGCTGCGGATCCCCAACGACATCGATCGGGCCACCGCCGCGGCGCAGCTGACCATCGCCGCCGAATTCTCCGACTGGGAGCTGGCCCGGGTCCGCCTGCTACGCGACGGCACGCGACAGGTGGTGCTTCGTCGGCGGCTGACGGGTCGGCCATTGCCCGGCGTCGGCTGGTAGCCGACCCGGCGTTCGTTACACCATTGCTGGCCGCGGCTCCGGCCGCCGGCTGATCTTCTTGCGCGTGTTGCCGAGCGATTGACGACGTGACTGCCATCGCTCGCACCGCGGCTGCGGCGAACCGCGACTGTCGCCCCCCGACGCTAACGTCGGTTGAGAACTCCTTCGGTACATCGGAGCATGGCGTGGCGGTGACGGTGGCCCGCGTGCAGGTGCTCGCGTTCCGGCTTCGCCGGCAGCATCTGATGCGGAGGTTAGGCACTGCGAGCATGGTGGATGTGACCGCGACCTGCAGCGTGCGTAACAGTCCGCCGGGTTCAGCACAGATCGCGCTGCTGGCCCGAGTCAACGGCGTCTCGGAAGACGGGGTGTCCGCAGCGCTGGCGGACCGAAGCCTGGTCGAGATAATCGGCCCGCGCATGGTGCCGGCACTGGTGCGGCCGCAGGATGTGGCGGTCTTCACCGTCGGCGGGAACGGCACCGACGACGAGTCGCTACGCGAGACGTTGGGTAAGGTCGCCGCGAGCGGGCTCGCAGAGGCCGGTATCAGACCCACCGACGCGCTAGCCCGCGTGGTCGAGGCGGCGCACGCCGAGCTGGCCAGCGGCGCTCGCGGGAAAGCCCAGCTGAGCGCGGCCATGACCGCCCGGCTACCCGAGTCGATGTCGTTG